>JACDQM010000106.1 GCA_015657635.1 Roseateles sp. | reverse complement strand
GCCCTGCATCGCATCGACGACGAACAGGGTCTCGACCGGGTTCAGCGTGGCATGCAGGTCCTTGATCTCAGCCATCAACGCTTCGTCGATGGCCAGGCGGCCGGCGGTGTCGACCAGCAGCACGTCGAAGTAATGCTTCTTGGCATAGTCGATGGCGGCCAGCGCGATGTCATGCGGCTTCTGCTCGGGCGCGGACGGAAACCATTCGGCGCCAGCCTGCTTGGTCACGGTCTTGAGCTGTTCGATGGCCGCGGGGCGGTAGACGTCGGCCGAGACCGTCAGCACCTTCTTCTTGCGCTTTTCGATCAGGTGCTTGGCCAGCTTGGCGGTGGTGGTCGTCTTGCCGGCGCCCTGCAGGCCGGCCATCAGGATCACGGCCGGCGGCTGCGCGGCCAGGTTGATGTCGGCTACGCCGTCGCCCATGGTGGCGGCCAGCTCCTTGTGCACCACCGACACCAGCACCTGGCCCGGGTTGAGCGAACCCACCACCTCCTGGCCCAGCGCCTTCTCCTTGACGCGGGCGATGAAGTCGCGCACCACCGGTAGCGCCACGTCGGCTTCGAGCAGGGCCATGCGCACCTCGCGCAACATGTCCTGCACATTGCTCTCGGTGATGCGGGCCTGGCCTCGCATCGTCTTGACGAGGTGGCTCAGGCGGTCGGTCAGGGTGGATGCCATAGGGTGGCGCATGCCGCGGTGAGCGGTGCGCTCAAAAGTACACTGTGGCCATGATTTTATCGTTCGCCCCTGCCGGCAGCGCCGGCATGCTTCTGGCCAGCTCCAGCCTGCTCGCTTTGCTAGCCTATGGCGGTGCCGCGATGTCGGCGGATTCGACGGCTTCGCGCTGGCGCGGTGTGCCGGCCTTGCTGCTGCTGGGTTGGCTGGGCCATCTGCTGGCGCTGACGGTGGACATCGCCGGCCTGGGCCTGGATCTGGGTGGTGCGCGCTTCGGCTTTGCGCCCGCGCTGTCGATGACGATGTGGCTGGTCGTGGCCGTCTACTTGGTCGAGAGCCGCATGGTGCCGCTGCCCGGCGCGCGCCGCGTGCTGGCCGGCCTGGCGGCGCTGACGGTGGCGGTGGCCTGGTACTTTCCGGGCGAGGCGCGGCCACAGGCAGCGTCGCCTTGGGCCCCCTTGCACTGGGCTTTGGGCCTGGCCTCCTATGGCTTGTTCGGCGTGGCTGTGCTGCACGCCGTCATGCTCAGCCGCGCTGAACGCTTGATGCGCCAGAAGAAGTCGGCGATGGCACTGGGCATGCCGCTGCTGCGGCTGGAGCGCCTGACGTTTCAATTCGTCGGCGCCGGCGTGGTCTTGCTCTCGCTGGCCCTGTTGCTGGGCTGGTGGTTCACGCCGCACTGGCGTTGGGATCACAAGACCTTGCTGTCGGTGCTGGGCTGGCTGGTGCTGACGGGTCTGGTGACCGGCCGGCGCCTGTTCGGCTGGCGTGGCCGGCGGGCGACGCGCTGGCTCTACCTGGGCGCCGCCTTGCTGCTGCTGGCCTACGCCGGGTCGCGCTTCGTGATGGAGGTGCTGCTTCAGCGCAGCACGGGGAACTGAATGAAATACTTGCTGCTGATCGTCGGCCTTGCCGTGCTGGTCTTTGTGCTGGGCTTCAAGCGCGGACGCCCGCCCGCATCCAGCTCGCAGCCGCGGCGTGAGGCCGAACCCTCCAAAGACATGGTGGCTTGCGCGCACTGCGGCTTGCACCTGCCCCGCGATGAGGCCTTGCCAGGGCGTGGGGGGCACTTCTGCAGCACGGCGCATCGGAATGCCTACGAGGCCAGTCACCCGTCATGAAGCAGGCCGGCCGGGTCGATGCACAGCGCCAGGCCCGCAGCCAGACGGGGGACAGCGAGCTGTCCTGGTTCGGGCCGAGCGCGCAGGACAGTCTGGATGCGGAGTGGGAAGCGCCCGAGGCGGCCGGACAGTCGGGTGAAGACTCGCAGTTCTTCTTTCAACGCGCGCGGCAACCCCAGGCCAGGGAGGGGGCTTTTCAGCGCCTGTATCGAGCTTTCCTGGCCGCACGCGCTGCGCTCGGCCTGGCGCTGTTCGCCACGCAACTGGTAGCGGCCTGGTTGGGGTCGGCGTCGCCGGGCTGGGCGCTGCCGCTCTCGGGCTTCTATGCCTTGCAAGCGCTGGCCTTGTGGCTGCTGCCCTGGCTGCAGCGCGGTGCCACCGCCCATACGCTGGCCCGGCTGCACAGTCCGCAGTGGTTGGCCAGCATAGGCGTGGATCTCCTGGTGTTTGGCGTGTTGCATGCGCTGGATCTCGGCTCCAGCGTCAGCTACGGCGCGCTGTTCGTGATGCCGGTCCTGATGGCCGGCGTGCTGACGCCAAGGCTGCTGGTCCTGGCTACCGCGGCGATTGCAGCCTTGCTGATGCTGGGCGTGGGCTGGTGGGCCGTGCTGCAAGGCGCGGATGTCGGGCAGCGGATGATGCAAACGGGTTTGTCGGGTACCGGCCTGTTCGTGGTTGGACTGCTGGCCAGCGAATTGGCCAGCCGGCTGGCGCGCGAGGAGCGGGCTGCACGCGGCAGCATGGAATTGGCTCGGCAGCAGGCCCAGCTGAATCAGCTGGTGATCGACGAGATGCAGGAAGGCGTGCTGGTGGTGGACCGGCGCGGGCGGGTGAGGGCGGCGAACCCGGCTTCGCGCGCGCTGCTGTCGAATGGCCACAAGGTGCGCCGCGCGCCTTTCCAGCTGCGCGGCGTGTTGGCTTGGATGCCCTTGGTGCAAGCGGTGGAACGAGCCTTTGGCGAGGGCGGGTGGCCCGAGGAAGGGCGGGATGTGCTGCTTGACTTCGAGGATGGGACACAGCGGGTGCTGCGTCTGCGCATGCGTTTCACGCGCCAACGCGAGGCGCAGGCTGGTGAGGATCTGTGCGTGATCTTTGTCGAAGACCTGCGCACCGTGCAGGCGCGCAGCCGGCAGGAGAAGCTGGCGGCGATGGGGCGGGTCTCGGCGGGCATTGCGCACGAGATCCGCAACCCCTTGGCCGCCATCGACCAGGCGAACGCGCTGCTGGCCGAAGACTGTGCTGAGCCGCAGCAGCAGCGGCTGGCCGCGATGGTGGCCTCCAATGTGCAGCGCCTCAAGCGCATCGTCGACGATGTGATGGAGGTGGCGCCGGGCGTGGTGCCGCAGCCGGTGCCGGTCGATGCCTCGGCCTTGGTGGCCGAGGTCTGTGCCGAGTGGCTGCGCACCAACAAGCTGGAGAGCGGTCCGACCGGCCCGCTGCTGTGCAGCACGCCGGCCCAGCCGGTGGTGGTGGCCTTCGATCCGGAACACCTGCGCCGCGTGCTGGTGAACCTGTTGGACAACGCCCTGAGGCATGCGGCGCCGGGGCCGGCTTCGGTCCAGGTCAGCCTGCAGACACCGTCAGAGCAGACCGCCCAGCTGGCGGTCTTCAGTGCGGGCGAGCCGATTGCTGCCGAGGTGGAGCGGCACCTGTTCGAACCTTTCTTCTCGACACGCAGCCGCGGCTCCGGTCTCGGTCTGTATATTTGCCGCGAACTCTGCGAGCGCTACGGTGGCCGCATCGACTTCCGCCGAGCCGGGCCGCTTGAGGCGGCCGGCAACGAGTTCGTGCTGACCCTGCGTCGCCTGACCGAAACCTCTTCCTCATGAGCCACAACTTCAGTCTTCTGGTCGTCGACGACGAGCCTGACCTGCGCACGTTGTACGAGCTGACGCTGCTGCGCGAAGGCTATGAGATGGACACCGCCGGCACGGTGGAGGAGGCGCTGGATCACCTGCGGCAGCGCAGCTATAGCGCTGTCATCACTGACATGCGCCTGCCTGACGGCAGTGGGCTGGACGTGCTGGGCTGGCTGGAGCAGCAGGGGCGCTCTGAGAAGGCGCTGGTGATCACCGCCTATGGCTCGGCCGAGAACGCGGTCGAAGCCTTGAAGGCCGGCGCCTATGACTACCTGACCAAGCCGGTCGACCTGCGCCAGTTCCGCAGTGTCGTGGCTTCGGCGCTGGGTCGGCTGCCGCAAGCCGCGCCGACGCCCGTGCCTGCTGAGCTGCCGCGCGAGCCTGCCGCGGATGGCGCCAAGCCGGCGGAGGCAGCGCTTGCACGCCAGCCGCGCGCCGAGCCGCGCCCGACGCGCGCGCGTATCGAGGCCGGTAGCGGCACCAATGCGCTGCAGCGCCTGGCCGGTGATTCGGCCGCGATGCGCCAGGTGCGCGCCTTGATCGAGAAAGTCGCGCGCAGCATGGCGCCTGTGCTCTTGCAGGGCGAGTCCGGCACCGGCAAGGAGTTGGTGGCGCGCGCCATCCATGAAGTGAGTGCGCGCGGCACCCAGGCCTTTGTCGCTGTCAACTGCGGCGCCATTCCGGAGCAGCTGCTCGAGGCCGAGTTCTTCGGCTACCGCAAGGGTGCCTTCACCGGCGCCAACGAGGACCGCGAAGGTTTCTTCCAGGCGGCGCACAACGGCACGCTGTTTCTGGACGAGATCGGTGATCTGCCGCTGGCGATGCAGAGCAAGCTGCTGCGTTCGATCCAGGAGCGTTCGGTGCGGCCGGTCGGCGCGGTGGCCGAGGCGCCGGTCAATGTGCGCATTCTGAGTGCCACCCACAAGGACCTCGGCGCGGAAGTCGCCGCGGGACGCTTCCGTCAGGACCTGTTCTATCGGCTCAATGTGATCCAGATCCGCGTGCCTCCGCTGCGCGAGCGCATCGAGGATCTGTCGGCCATAGCCGAGCGCGTGCTGGAGCGCATCGCGCGCGATGCCGGCGTCTCGCCGGCGCCGCGCCTCACCGCTTCAGCGCTGGCCCAGCTGGAGCGCTACCCGTTCCCTGGCAATGTGCGCGAACTGGAGAACCTGCTGCATCGTGCGCTGGCGCTGGCAGGTGGCGAGCAGATCGGCGCGGACGACCTGGGCCTGCCCGACGCACTGCTGGACGAATCCCAGCTGGGCGCTTTGGATGCGCTGGAGCCGCTGGCGGCGGCAGCCACAGCGCCACCCGTGCCACCAGAGGCCGGCGGCGCCGAGCCGGACCTGCCGCAAGACCTGGCGACCTATCTTGATGAGGTGGAGCGCAGCATCCTGCTGAGGGCCTTGGCCCGGCATCGTTTCAATCGCACCGCCGCGGGAGCCGCCTTGGGGCTTTCACTTAGGCAAATGCGCTACCGCATGGCGCGGCTGGGCGTCAGCGAAGAGTCCGACAGCTGAGCCTCGCCCTGCCGCTCCGGCAGGCCTGCGGAAGGCCTGGTTCCGAGCAGGGCCAGCGGTGGATAAAGCTGTGAGCGATTGTGTCCGCGGACACCCCGTCAACGGCGCCCGCGTGAGTCAGCGGCGCCAGCAATCCAGCAAGCGCGATGCGAGCGCTGGCGCGGCTTAGCGGGCGTTTTCGCGCTGCAGGCCGCATGCCTTCTCTCGAGGGGCAGGGACACGCCGATGCCATCGAAGCTGGCGCCCGGATCGGCGCGGCGCGAGCCCAGCGCACCGCATTTCCGGCCGCGCCAGCTAGCGCTTTCCAGTGTCGCGGTCAACGGGGTTCGCACGCTATCCGTAGTGCTTGAAGCGCTGCTGACCCCCAGATATAGTGTTCTTCCATGCTATCCTGCTGACCTAGCAATACAGCCATGCGCCACCTCACCGCTGACCTGAACGCCTGTGCCGCGACCGTGCTCGCGGAAGGTCTGCTCAGCGGCCAAGGAGCGCCGGCCAGCCAGTCCGGGCAGTCCGCAGATTCGACCCGGCCCTGGCGGCTCCACCCCTATCGGCAACGGCAAGACCAGATCACGCAACGTGCGTGACCTGACTTGCCTTGACCTATTCGAACAATCAGACGAGGACCCTTATGCAGACCATCGCAGTCAATCCGCACTCGCAAGCCGTGCCGGGCGTCCAGGCCGGCGAGCCTGTCAGTGCAACCAGGCACTCGGCCTATGAGGCCTACCAGATCATCCGCCGCAACGGCGCGGTGGTTTCCTTTGAGCCGAGCAAGATTGCCGTGGCCCTGATGAAGGCCTTCCTGGCGGTGCATGGCACGACGGGTGCGGCTTCGGCCAGTGTGCGCGAGACGGTGGATGGGCTGACTGAAGCCGTGGTGCGCGCGCTGCTGCGCTCGCGCCCGAGTGGTGGCACCTTCCACATCGAGGACGTGCAGGATCATGTTGAGCTGGGTCTGATGCGTGGTGGCCACCATGAAGTGGCGCGCGCTTATGTGCTGTATCGGGAGCGCCGTGCGCAGGAGCGCCTGGCCAAGGGCGAGGCAGCGCAGGCCTCAGTGCAACAGCCCGGCCTGACGGTGATCGACAAGGGTCAGCGCGTGCCGCTGGACCTGTCCCAGCTGTCGGCGCTGATTGCGTCGAGCTGCGAGGGTCTGGGGGCCGATGTGAAGGCCGACCCCATCCTGGCCGAGACCAAGCGCAATCTGTACGACGGCGTGCCGATCGATGAGGTCTACAAGGCGGCCATCCTGGCGGCGCGTACGCTGATCGAGAAAGACCCGGGCTACAGCCAGGCCACCGCGCGCCTGCTGATGCACACGATCCGCCGCGAAATCCTCGGCGAGGAAGTGACGCAGGCCCAGATGGCCGAGCGCTATGCCGAATATTTCCCCACCTTCATCAAGAAGGGCGTGCAGGCCGAGTTGCTCGATGAGAAGTTGGCTCAATATGACCTCGCCCGTCTGGGTGCGGCGCTGAAGGCCGAGCGCGACTTCCAGTTCGACTACCTGGGTCTGCAGACGCTGTTCGATCGCTATTTCCTGCACACCGAAGGCAAGCGCATCGAGATGCCGCAGGCTTTCTTCATGCGCGTGGCGATGGGCCTGGCGCTGAACGAGATCGACCGCGAAGCCCGCGCGATCGAGTTCTATGAAGTGCTGTCGAGCTTCGACTTCATGTCCAGCACGCCGACGCTGTTCAACTCCGGCACCCGCCGCTCGCAGCTGTCGAGCTGCTACCTGACCACGGTGGCCGACGATCTGGACGGCATCTATGAGGCGCTGAAGGAAAACGCGCTGCTTTCCAAGTTTGCTGGCGGCCTGGGCAATGACTGGACCCCGGTGCGCGCGCTGGGCTCGCACATCAAGGGCACCAATGGCAAGAGCCAGGGCGTCGTGCCTTTCCTGAAGGTGGTCAACGACACCGCTGTCGCCGTCAACCAGGGTGGCAAGCGCAAGGGCGCCGTCTGTGCCTATCTGGAGAGCTGGCACCTGGACATCGAAGAGTTCCTGGAGCTGCGCAAGAACACCGGCGACGACCGCCGCCGCACGCACGACATGAACACCGCGAACTGGATCCCCGATCTGTTCATGCGCCGTGTCATGGATGGTGGTGACTGGACGCTGTTCAGCCCCTCGACCTGCCCGGACCTGCACGACCTGTTCGGCAAGGCTTTCGAGAAGGCCTACGTCGAGTACGAAGCCAAGGCCGACCGTGGCGAGATCAAGCTCTTCAAGCGCATGCCGGCCAAGGACCTGTGGCGCAAGATGCTCTCGATGCTGTTCGAGACCGGCCATCCCTGGATCACCTTCAAGGACGCCTGCAATGTGCGTTCGCCGCAGCAGCATGTGGGCGTGGTGCACTCGTCCAATCTGTGCACCGAGATCACGTTGAACACCAATGACAGCGAGATCGCGGTCTGCAACCTGGGTTCGGTGAACCTGAAGCAGCACCTGAAGGATGGTCAGATCGACCACGACAAGCTGAAGAAGACGGTGGCGACGGCGATGCGCATGCTCGACAACGTCATCGACATCAACTACTACGCGGTCAAAAAGGCGCGTGACTCGAATCTGCGTCACCGTCCGGTGGGCCTGGGCGTGATGGGCTTCCGAGGATGCGCTGTATGCACTGCGCACGCCTTACGCGTCCGACGCTGCGGTGGAGTTCGCCGATCGTTCGATGGAAGCCGTCTGCTACTACGCCTACTGGGCCTCGACCCAGCTGGCCGAAGAGCGTGGCCGCTACAGCAGCTACCGCGGCTCGCTGTGGGACCGCGGCATCCTGCCGATCGACTCGCTGGACCTGCTGGCCGAGGCCCGCGGCGGCTATGTCGAGGTGGATCGCAGCACGTCGATGGACTGGGATGCGCTGCGTGCCCGCATCGCTGCCCACGGCATGCGTAACAGCAACTGTGTGGCGATTGCGCCGACCGCGACCATCTCCAACATCATCGGCGTGGACGCGTCGATCGAGCCCTGCTTCGGCAACCTCTCGGTCAAGTCCAATCTGTCGGGTGAGTTCACCGTGATCAACGAATCGCTGGTGCGCGACCTGAAGAAGCTGGGCCTGTGGGACGACGTGATGGTGATGGACCTGAAGCATTTTGACGGTTCGCTGCGCCGCATTGACCGCGTGCCGGAAGAGCTGAAGAGCCTCTACGCCACCGCCTTCGAAGTCGAGACGCAGTGGCTGGTTGAAGCGGCTGCGCGCCGTCAGAAGTGGATCGACCAGGCGCAGAGCCTGAACATCTACATGGCCGGCGCCTCGGGCAAGAAGCTCGATGAGACCTACAAGCTGGCGTGGCTGCGCGGTCTGAAGACGACCTACTACCTCCGCACCATCAGTGCCTCATCCGCAGAGAAGAGCACGGTCACGAAGTCGGGCCAGTTGAACTCGGTGGCGAACTCGGGCAGCGCGGTTTACGTCGCGCCGGCTGCTGTTGAAGCAGCTGCCGTTGTTGAAGACACCACACCGGCGACCGACGTCAAGTTCTGCTCCATCGACAACCCCGACTGCGAGGCTTGTCAGTAAATCGATGCCAGAAAGCGTGGCCGCATGAGCGGCCGCGTTTTCTCTTCATCGCGAAAGAACCCAGTGTTCATCGATGCAAAACGCCGACGACCATTTGCGTGACTGCATCGATGAACACTTGACTCCATCGAGTTCGAAGCGCGTTGAGTGCGCGACAAGTCGATGCAGTCGAGCAACAGCGAAGCGCTTTTGCTGTCAAGAAGTCCTTGGTGTTTGAACACAACACTCCGATAATTCGCCTCGATAGGAAGCCCACCATGCTTGATTGGGAAGAAGACCTGAAGCCCGCTCAACGAGTCACTCCGAACATCGCACCGAGTCCCGCTCCGGTCGCGAGTGCTTCAGTCTCCCCCTCGCATTCCGCCCCCGCTGCCGCAAACACTCCTGCTGCCGCCGCCGAGCGTCGCGTGAAGGCTGCCGACAAGCGCATCATCAACGGTCAGACCGACGTCAATCAGTTGGTGCCGTTCAAGTACAAGTGGGCCTGGGAAAAGTACCTCGCTACCTGCGCCAATCACTGGATGCCGCAGGAAGTGAACATGTCGCGCGACATCGCCTTGTGGAAGGACCCCAACGGTCTGACCGAAGACGAGCGCCGCATCATCAAGCGCAACCTCGGTTTCTTCGTGACCGCGGATTCGCTGGCGGCCAACAACATTGTGTTGGGCACCTACCGCCACATCACCGCGCCCGAGTGCCGCCAGTTCTTGCTGCGCCAAGCCTTTGAAGAGGCGATCCACACCCACGCCTATCAGTACATCGTCGAGTCCCTGGGCCTGGACGAGAGCGAGATCTTCAACGCCTACAACGAGGTCAAGTCGATCCGCGACAAGGACGAGTTCCTGATCCCCTTCATCGGCGCGATCATGGACCCCAACTTCGTGACCGGCACGCTCGAAAACGATCGCACCCTGTTGAAGAGTCTGATCGTCTTCGCCTGCTTGATGGAAGGGCTGTTCTTCTACGTCGGCTTCACGCAGATCCTGGCCATGGGTCGGCAGAACAAGATGACCGGTGCCGCCGAGCAGTACCAGTACATCCTGCGCGACGAGTCCATGCACTGCAATTTCGGCATCGACCTGATCAACCAGATCAAGCTTGAGAACCCGCAGCTCTGGACGGCCGAGTTCAAGGCCGAGATCAAGGCCTTGTTCATGAAGGCCGTCGAGCTTGAGTATGCCTACGCCGAAGACACCATGCCGCGCGCGTGCTGGGCCTGAATGCATCCATGTTCAAGGGCTATCTGCGCTACATCGCCAACCGCCGTGCTGTGCAGATTGGTCTGGAAGAACTCTTCCCGAACGAAGAGAACCCCTTCCCGTGGATGAGTGAAATGATTGACCTGAAGAAGGAACGTAACTTCTTCGAGACGCGCGTCATCGAATACCAATCCGGAGGTGCGCTGTCGTGGGACTGAGTCAGGACACAAGGCAAGCCCTGCGGCTTGCCTTGTGCCTGACGAAGGCCAAGCCGCTTGCAAGCGGTTTGGCTGAGTAAGCGAAAGCCGCCAGCTCTCGCCCTCAGTTCCCGCGATGTTTGTTTGGAAGTCGTAGAGATTGGCAGCGCTGTTGACCCTGGCCTTAGAAGCCGGGGCGAGGGCGCTGCAAACCGATTCACCGCACCGGAGCGCTCCTCCTGGGCGACTTTGGGTGGTGAATAGCTGCACTGTGGCGGACCGGTC
>JACDQM010000105.1 GCA_015657635.1 Roseateles sp. | reverse complement strand
CCGCAGCCTGCGCCCGCGTGTGCTGTCGCTGCTGAAGAAGACAAAGGCGTGAGTGAGCCATGCTGAAGATTGAAGACCTGAAGGTGGCGCTGGATGCCGATGCGGGCCTGGTGCGCGCGATCGATGGCATGCGCCTGAGTATCGAGCGTGGCGAGACGTTTGCGCTGGTAGGCGAATCCGGCTGCGGCAAGAGCATGACGGCGCTGGCCCTGATGCGCCTGCTGCCCGACAACGGCCGCATCACCGCCGGCCGCCTGGATCTGGACGATGAGGATGTGTTCGGCCTGCCTGAGGCGCAGATGCGCCGCGTGCGCGGCGGCCGCATCGGCATGATCTTCCAGGAGCCCTCGACCAGCCTGAACCCGGTGATGCGGGTGGGTGACCAGATCGTCGAGGCGATCGAGACGCATACCGAGTTGCGCGGCGCTGCGGCACGCACCAAGGCCATCGACTGGCTGCGGCGCGTAGGCATTCCCGAGCCTGAGCGTCGGATCGACGAATACCCCTTCCGCCTTTCGGGCGGCCAGAAGCAGCGCGTGATGATCGCGATGACGCTGGCGGCCGAGCCCGACTACCTGATTGCCGACGAGCCCACCACGGCACTGGACGTGACGATCCAGGCGCAGATCCTCGATCTGCTGAAGGACCTGCAGCGCGAGCGTCAGCTGGGTGTGCTGCTGATCACGCACGACCTGGCGGTGGTGTCCGGCATGGCGCACCGGGTGGCGCTGATGTATGCGGGGCAGGTGATCGAGGTGGCGCCGGCTGACGAGTTCTTCGCATCGCCCAAGCATCCCTATGCGCGCCTGCTGCTGCAGGCCTTGCCCGATTCGGCCAAGCGTGGCCAGGCCCTGGCCGCCATTGCCGGCACGGTGCCGCCGCTGTGGCTGGAGTTCGAGGGCTGCCGCTTTGCGCCGCGCTGCGACCGGGTGATGCCCGCCTGTCACAAGAACGTTCCCGAGCTGCAGGGGCTCAGTGAGACGCATGCGGTGCGGTGTCGGCTGTATTCGCATCCTGATGAGGCGCTGCCGCCGGCAGCTCCTGTCGCTGCGCAGCCGCGCCAGCGTGAGGCGCCTGAAGTGGCGGGCCGGCCACTGCTGGATGTCAAGAATCTGCGCGTGCGCTTTGCCCTGAAGAAGCCGCTGTTTGCTGGCGGTGCGGCGCGCTACTTCAACGCGGTGGACGGCGTGTCGTACAGCATTGCTGCTGGCCGCACCTTGGCCCTGGTCGGCGAGTCGGGCTGCGGCAAGACCACCTCTGGCAAGGCCATCGTGCAGCTGCTGCGCCGCCAAGCCACGATCGAGGGTCAGGCCTTGCTGGATGGGCAGGATCTTTTCAGCCTGGACGGTGCTCCGCTGCGTGAAGCGCGCCGCCAAGTGCAGATCATCTTCCAGGACCCGTTCGCCTCGTTGAATCCGCGCATGCGCGTCTATGAGTTGCTGGAGGAGGGGGTGCTGGCGCTGCGGCCCGACCAGGATGCGGCGGCGAGGCGACGCAAACTCGAAGCGCTGGTGGATCAAGTCGGGCTCAGACGTGACGCGTTAGAACGCTTTCCGCATGAGTTCTCAGGCGGGCAGCGGCAGCGCATTGCCATCGCGCGCGCCTTGGCCGTCGAGCCTCGATTGATCGTCTGCGACGAGCCGACTTCGGCGCTGGATGTGTCCGTCCAGGCGCAGATCCTGAACCTGCTGCGCGAACTGCAACGTGAACAGGGTCTGGCGTATCTCTTCATCACGCACAACATCGGGGTGGTCGAGTACATCGCTGATGAAGTGGCGGTGATGCAGTCCGGCCGCATCGTCGAGGCGGGCACAAGCGATGCAGTGCTCGGCGCGCCGCGGGAGGACTACACCCGCACGCTGCTGGCTGCCGTACCGAGATTGCAGCGCTGAGGAGCGCGACTGAATGCGGACATGGCGCCGACGCTGTTTGGCCTGCGCTTGAGGGACGGAGGTGAGTGGGTACTGTTGCGTTACAACAGCGGCTACGTATTTCCCCCAGGTAGAGAGCAAACGGCCTGAACGTGGCAATGAAACCACTCTGTAACTTGACCAAATCGGCGTAACCCGCCTATGTAAGGGTGGGGAAAGCACCATGCAGGGCTTGGCTACCTCTTCGTTTATGATGTCACCCTCTTTGGAGGGCCTGTGTTCTGTAATGGAGTTACAGGCAGTGTTTACCTGAGGATCGCCCGCAGGCCACAAGCCGGCGGGCATTTTTGTTGAGTGTGGGTTCCAAAGTACCCAGGGTCATGAGTCGAAAAGTTCATCCTGCTGGCTGCAGGCACGAGCAGAGTCGGACGGGCGCCGGATTCCTTGGGGCGCACGCCCTGCAGCTATCTCATCGCGGCGATGTCGAGGCGAGTCCCAGGCGTTTGGCGATTCGGTTCGATCTCAGCCTTGCACGGGGCCAGACTCTCCGCGTCTATCGATGAAAGTATTTCGCAGTCTTACGAAGGAGCGCGCATGAACTTTGCGCAGGAGAACCAAAGCTCATCGCGGGTGACCGGCTTCGTGGTCGTCGTGCTGATTCACGTGTTGATCATCTGGGCCCTTGCGAGCGGCCTGGCCCACAAGGTCGTCGAGGCCGTCAAGGGCCCGATCGACGTCAAGGTGGTCGAAGAGAAGGTCAAGCCGCCGCCGCCGCCCGAAAAGGTTGTGCCGCCGCCGCCCGATATGAAGGCGCCGCCGCCGCCCTTCATGCCGCCGCCTGAAGTGCAGGTTGCCGCTCCGCCGCCGCCGAACGCCATCCAGGCTCCGGTCAGCAACACGCCGCCGCCCGTGCGCGAGGTTGCGCCGACTCCGCCGGCAGCTCCGCCAGCACCAGCGCCTGCGCCGCGTCCGGCAGGCCCGGTCAAGGCCGGCATGGTCTGCACGAAGATGGGCAAGCCGGAACTGCCGGCTGTCAACTGGAGTGGCGAGGCCATGTACAAGGCTCTGGCCACGGTCAAGGCTGGCCGTGTGGTGTCGGTTGAAGTGACGCCGATGCGTGGTGGCGTTGACCGCCGTGCGCAGCGCGCACTGATCGCTGCCATCTCGGACACTTTGGCAAGCACCTACGAGTGCCCGGGTGACCATGTCTTCGAGCAGGAGTTCGTGTTCCGCATTGAATAAGCTGCTCAAGACGCCCTAACGTTTTCATTCACCGGTCGACGGCCATGAGCCAGCGACCGAAGCTTCCAAACCTGAGTTTCGACCTCTCGATCTCTCTCTAAGTAGGAGTCACCTCCATGATCTCTCGTATCGCTGGCTTGTTCGCCGCTATCGCCATGGCCGCGACGCTGGCCGTCTCCCCGCTCAATGCTTCGGCCCAAGCTGCCGACGCTGCTTCGGCCGCTCCGGCTGCTGCCACGGCTGCTCCGGCCGCTGCTGATGCCCCTGCCAAGGCTGTCGAGAATCCCTATGGCCTGATGGCGCTGGTCAAGCATGGCCATGCCGTTGACCAGGGCGTGCTGGTGCTGCTGGCGCTGATGTCGATGGGCTCCTGGTACATCATCTTCGTGCGCCTGTGGGACACCCACAAGCTGGGCAAGGAAGCCAAGGACGCACGCATCACGTTCTTCAAGAAGGCCAGCCTGGTTGAAGGCGTGAAGAGCCTGAGCGAAACCGGCGCCTTCCGCTACATCGCGCAGACCGCGATCGAGGCCTCCGAGCACCACGAAGGCGCGCTGACCGAGAACATCGACCACAACACCTGGGTGACGATGAACGTCGAGCGCGCAGTCGGCGAAGTCAACGGCCGCCTGCAGTCGGGCCTGGGCTTCCTGGCCACCGTCGGTTCGACCTCGCCGTTCATCGGCCTGTTCGGCACGGTGTGGGGCATTCTGCAAGCGCTGACCGCCATCGGTGTGGCCGGCCAGGCTTCGATCGACAAGGTGGCCGGCCCCGTGGGCGCCGCGCTGATCATGACCGCCATCGGTCTGGCTGTCGCTGTGCCGGCCGTGCTGGGCTACAACTGGCTGGTCAACCGCAACAAGGCCGTGATGGGTCAAGTGCGTGCCTTCGCTGCTGATCTGCACGGCGTGCTGATGGGCAACCGCGCTGTCAAGCGCTGATCACTTCCATCCCGGAGTCAGATCATGGGAATGAACGTCGGATCGTCATCCGGCGATGAAGACGAGGTGGTCTCGGCCATCAACACTACGCCCCTGGTGGACGTGATGCTGGTGCTCTTGATCATCTTCCTCATCACCGTGCCGGTGGTGACGCAGTCGGTGGCGGTGTCCTTGCCCAAGGAAACCAACGTCGTGCGCGTCACCAAGCCGGAGAACATCGAACTGTCGGTGACCAAGGACGGCGACGTCTACTGGGGCTCGCTGCCACTGGCGGACACCGAAGCGCTGGTGGCCCGGCTCAAGAAGGAAGCGGTCAAGGAGCCGCAGCCTGAAGTGCACATCCGCGGCGACGACAAAGCACGCTATGAGTCGGTGGGCCGAGTGATGGTGGCCTGCCAGCGCGCCGGCATGATGCGGGTGCGCTTCGTCACCGAGCCGCCGGCTCGCGGCGGCTGAAGCCCAAGGAGAAGAGCATGGGAATGAACGTAGGAAGCTCCTCGGGCAGCGGTGAGCCGGAAGTGATGATGGACGTCAACACGACGCCGCTGATCGACGTGATGCTGGTGCTGCTGGTGATGCTGATCATCACCATCCCGATCCAGCTGCACTCGGTGAACCTGGACCTGCCGGCGGGCAACCCGCCGCCGCCGACCAAGGAGCCGGTGGTGCACGAAGTCTTCATCGACTTCGACGGCACCGTGTTCTGGGACGGCACGGCGCTGGCCAACCACCAGGCGGTGGAAGCCAAGCTGGCTGAAGTGGCCGCCGAGCCCGACCAGAGCGAAGTGCACATCAAGCCAAACAAGCTGGTGGAGTACGGCAACGTCGCAGCGGTGATGGCTGCAGCTCAGCGCCTGGGCGTCAAGAAGATGGGCATGATCGGCAACGAGCAGTTCGTCAATTGATGCACGGCTGATTGCATGAACGCGCTTCCCGCAAGGGGGCGCGTTTTTTTCGTAGGAGAGACTCGTATGAAACGCAATATTCTTGCTTCCGCGACCTTGGGCGCTGCTGCGCTGCTGGTCGGGCCGCTGCCGAACGGCGGGCTGGGCGTGATGCAAGCTCAGGCGCAGGCCGACACCGTGCGCGCCGAAGTCGGCAAGCATCTGAAGGACGCGTCCGCTCTGATCAAGGGCGGCAAGTTCAAGGAAGCCATGGCCAAGGTGCGCGACGCTGAAGGCGTGGCGAACCGGACTGCCGCAGAAAACAACGCGATCGAGGGCACGCGCTTCTCGGCTGCCATGGGTGTGAGCGATGCTGACTCGATGGCCAAAGCGTTTGAGGCTCTGAAGGCGGGCGGCAAGCTTGCGGGTGCACAGCAGCTGCAATACATGGAAGCCATCGCGGGCACCTACCTGCGCGCAGCAACGGTGCCAAGGCACTGGACTGGTCCAACAAGTACTTTGCAGCCGGCGGCAACAACCCCACGATGAAGACGGTGCAGACCCAGGCACAGTTGCGCTCTGGTGATATGGGCGCTGTCCTGAAGGACACGCTGGCCGAAGTTCAGGCCGATGAAAAGGCCGGCAAGACGCCGAGCCAGGACAAGCTGAACCTGTTGCTGTACGCGGCCAACAAGAAGGGCGATGCGGCGGCTGAATCGCTGGCGACCGAGAAGCTGCTGAACTACTACCCGCGCAAGGAACTCTGGGCCCAGATCCTGGGTGGCTTGCCGCAGCGCAAGGGCTTCGCGCCCCGATTCGGCCTCGACGTCTACCGCCTCAAGCTCGCGACCGGCAATATGCGTGGCGCGGATGACTATATGGAGATGGCGCAGCTGGCTGCTCAGGCTGGCTTCCCTGAAGAGGGCAAGCAGGTCGTTGAGAAGGGCATGGCGGCCAATGTCCTGGGACAGGGTGCCGAAGGTGCGCGCCACAAGCGTCTGCTGGACCTGATGGTCAAGAAGATCGGTGAAGCCAAGGCCGCAGAACCGGATGCACTGAAGGCGGCCAATGACTCGAAGTCCGGCGACGACCTGGTCAAGCTGGGTCTGGCCAAGACCTTCCGTGGCGAAGGCGCCGAGGGTGTCAAGCTGATCCAGGCGGGCATCGCCAAGGGCAACCTGAAGCGCGCCGACGATGCCCATCTGTATCTGGGCCTGGCTCAGTTCAACGCCGGTGACGCCGCCAAGGCGCAGCAGAGCTGGCGCGCCGCCAAGGGCGCGGACGGCTCGGGCGAGCTGGCACGTCTGTGGAGCATCCACTCGCGCAGCGCCAAGAAGTAAGCACGCAGCTGCCGCTACCGCGGCAGACAGCAAAACGGCCTCCCTAGGGAGGCCGTTTTTCATTCTGGTCTGAGCCCGCTGATCACTTCGGCGCCAGACGGATCGCACCGTCCAGGCGGATCACCTCACCGTTCAGCATGTCGTTGGTGATGATCTGATGCACCAGCTTGGCATAGTCCTCGGGCTTGCCCAGGCGCGAGGGGAAGGGCACGCTGGCGGCCAGGGCGTCCTGCACCTCCTGCGGCATGCCGAACAGCATAGGGGTGCCGAAGATGCCGGGTGCGATGGTCATATTGCGGATGCCGTTGCGGGCCAGGTCACGCGCGATCGGCAGGGTCATGCCCACCACGCCGCCCTTGGAAGCAGCGTAGGCGGCTTGGCCGATCTGGCCGTCGTAGGCCGCGACCGAGGCGGTCGAGATCAGCACGCCGCGCTCGCCGGTGGACTCCGGATCGTTCTTGCACATCGCTTCGGCGGCCAGGCGGATCATGTTGAAGCTGCCGATCAGGTTCACATTGATCACCTTGGCGAAAGTGGCCAGCGGATGAGCGCCTTCCTTGCCCACGGTCTTGACGGCCGGCGCAATGCCGGCGCAGTTGACCAGACCCATCAGCTTGCCCAGAGAGACGGCCTTGGCGACGACCGCCTGGCCATCGGCCTCCTGGCTGACATCAGCCTTGACGAAAGCGCCGCCCAGTTCCTTGGCCAGTGCCTCGCCGCGCTCGACCTGCAGATCGGCGATCACGACGGTTGCACCCTCGCGTGCCAGCATGCGGGCGGTGCCTTCGCCCAATCCTGATGCTGCGCCGGTGACGATGAATACCTTGCCTGCGATGTCCATGGTTTTGTCTCTCCTGTGTGGGTTACGTTGACGTAAACGTCAATTGTCGAGCAAAAAGAAGGCCGCTGAACAGCGGCCCGGATCGGTCGTGCCTGCGATTTCAGCTCAATGCTGCGAGGGCGCGAGCCGTGATCGCATCGACGTTGCCGATGCCTTCGATGCGGCGGTACTGCGGTGCCTGTGTGTCGCCGCTGGCTGCCCAGCTGGAGTAGTAGTCCACCAGCGGACGCGTCTGGGCCGAATAGACCTCCAGGCGCTTCTTGACGGTCTCTTCCTTGTCATCGTCACGCTGGATCAGGTCTTCGCCCGTGGCGTCATCCTTGCCTTCGACCTTGGGCGGGTTGAACTTGACGTGGTAGGTGCGGCCGGAAGCCGGGTGCGAGCGGCGGCCACTCATGCGCTCGATGATGGCGTCGAAGGGCACATCGATCTCCAGCACGAAGTCCAGCTTGACGCCGGCCGCCTTCATCGCGTCGGCTTGCGGAATGGTGCGGGGAAAGCCGTCAAACAGAAAGCCTTTGGCACAGTCCGGCTGGGCGATCCGTTCCTTGACCAGGCTGATGATCAGCTCGTCACTGACCAATCCACCGGACTTCATCACGGAATCAGCCTGCAGGCCAAGCGGCGTACCGGCCTTGACAGCAGCGCGCAGCATGTCGCCGGTCGAGATTTGCGGGATGCCGAATTTCTGGCAGATGTAGGCGGCTTGGGTGCCCTTGCCGGCGCCAGGGGCGCCCAGAAGAATCAATCGCACGAGGTCTCCTCAGTTCTAAAAATCTGGCCCGGACGTACTCGACGCCGCCCTTGCATACTGCGGGCGAGGATAGCATGGCAAGGCTGGCGCACAGCTGACGCCAGGTGGCCTTGCGGCCGCAAAGGGCCTCTAGGTAGACCGGCCCGCGCAGCCGTCTCAGGCACTGTTGCGCAGCAGGGCTCGGACGCGCTCCAGATCCTCCGGCGTGTCCACGCCGGGACCGGGGCGTTCCGGGCTGATGTGGACGGCGATGCGCTCGCCGTGCCACAGCACGCGCAACTGCTCAAGTGATTCGATCTGCTCCAGCGGGCTGGCCTGCAGGCTTGGGAAGCGGCGCAGAAAACCGGCGTGGTAGGCATACAGCCCGACATGGCGCAAGGCGCTGCCCGGTTGCGGCGTCGCGCTGCCGGCGTCGCGCCACCAGGGGATGGGGGCGCGCGAGAAATAGAGGGCCGTGCCACGCGCATCGGTCACCAGCTTGACCACATTCGGGTTGGCGAAATCGGCCGCGGCATCCAGTGCATGGGCCACCGTGCTCATCACACAGTCGGGGCGGGCGCGCAGCTGGGCAGCGCAGGCGTCAATCATGGACGGCGCGATCAGCGGCTCGTCACCTTGCACATTGACCACCACATCCTGCCCGTCCAGGCCCAGCTGCTGGCAGGCCTCGGCCAGGCGGTCGCTGCCTGAGACATGGTCCGCGCGGTCAGCACGGCTTGCACGCCATGGGCGGCGCAAGCGGCCAGCACTTCCTGCGAATCGCTGGCCACCACCACCTGGCTGGCGCCGGACTGCGCTGCGCGCTGCGCCACGCGCACGATCATGGGCCGGCCTTCAAGATCGGCCAGCGGTTTGTTGGGCAGGCGGGTCGAGGCCAGCCGTGCCGGGATCAGTACGGTGAAGCTCATGTCGGCGTGGACAAGGCTTCAGGCGCCGACGCGTCAAGAGAGCGGGCTTCGTGCTCCAGCATCACCGGAATGTCGTCGCGCACCGGAAAGGCCAGCCGGTCGGCATGGCAGATCAGCTCGCGGCCATGCGCCTCGCTGCGCTGGTGTTCCAGCGGGCTCTTGCAGAGCGGGCAGACCAGCATCTCCAGCAGTCGGTTGTCCATGATGTCTTTGGGTCCAGGTTGGGCCGGCTTTCAGGCCGGGCTTTTGTGCGTGCTTCTGTCGGGATGCGCCGGCAACTGTGCCAGCAAGGCACGGCCGAAGCTTGGTTCGGGCAGAAAGTCTAGCGCCACCACCCAGACCTGCACGCGGCCCATGCGTTCCGGGCGCAGTTTGACGGCATCCTTCTCGGTGATCAGCAGGGTCGGTGTGTTGGCCGGCCAGGGCAGGTCGGCGTAGTCGTGGTGGTCAGGCAGGGGCAGAGGCTGGATCGTCAGACCCTGCTCGCGCAGCATCGTGAAGAAGCGCTCGGGCCGCGCCAAGCCCGCGGCTGCCAGCACCGGGCGGCCGCGCAGGGCCTGCAGCGCGCCAGCCTCTGCTGGTCGGCCCGCCCACCAGTCGGCAAGGCTGACGGCGCCCGCCAGCCGGCGCTGAGCCAGATACCCCGGCAGCGGCGTGCTGGCTGCCGGCGCGTTGTAGAGCACCAGCTGTGGCTCGTCGCTGAGTCGCCGGTCCTGGCGCAGCGGCCCGGCCGGCAGCAGGCGGCCGTTGCCAAGCCCGCGCTCGTCGAACACCAGCACGCTGAGCGCGCGCGGCAGGCGCCAGTGCTGCAGGCCGTCATCGCTGATCAGCAGCTGCGTCAGCGGGTAGGCGGCCAGCAGCGTGTGTGCCGCGGCGACACGGTCTCGCCCGACGGCGACCGGCACGCCGCTGCGCAGATGGATCAGCAGCGGCTCGTCACCGACCTCCGACGCGCTGCTGGCGCGGCTGACCAGGCTGCAGCCTTCAGCGCTGCCGCCATAGCCGCGCGAGACGACACCGACGCGATAGCCTTGCCCTTGCAGCAGCTGCAGCAGTGCCAGCGTGGTGGGTGTCTTGCCGGCGCCGCCGACGATCCAGTTTCCGACCACGATGACCGGCACCGGCAGGCTGGCCGTGCGGAGCCAGCCCAGCCGGTACAGCGCAGCCCGCAGCCGCGTGATCAGTCCGAACAGGGCGCCCAGCGGGCGCAAGGCCTGCGCCAGCACGCCGCCGTGCTGCCAAGCCGACTGCAGCTCAGCCTGCAGGCGCCCATGCTCTTGCATCTCAGGGGTTGGTCTTGCTTTGCGCGGCGAAGGTCAGGCGTGGCAGGCCGGCACGACGCGCCGCATCCATCACATTGACCACCGACTGATGCGCCGCCGATGCGTCTGCCGAGATGATGACCATGGTGTCGGGCTGATCGTTCGCGGCACTGCGCAGCGCAGCCGCCAACAGTTCAGGTGCGCGGCCTTCCACCGGCTGGCGGTTGATGGTGTAGCGGCCGTCGGCTGAAACGGCTACGACGATCTCACGCGGCCGCTCCTTCAGGTTCTCCGCATCGGCCACGGGCAGGGTGACCTGCAGCTCGGTGAACTTCGAGTAGGTGGTCGACATCATCAGGAAGATCAGCACCACCAGAAGCACGTCGATGAAGGCGATCAGATTGATCTCCGGCTCCTCGGCCTTGTGCTGACGGAACTTCATCGTCTCAACCCCGACGCGAAGTCTGGCCGACTGGCGCGGAGCCTGCCGCGGGGGCTGCTCCCGGCGCTGCCTGCGTGAAGCGGGTCAGATGGCTCATGAAGCGTTCGCTGGCCTGCTCCAGTTCCAGCACATAGCCTTCCACGCGGCCGCGGAAGTAGCGATAGCACATCAGCGAGGGGATCGCGACGATCAGGCCGAAAGCGGTGTTGTAGAGGGCGATCGAGATGCCGTGGGCCAGCTGCGTCGGGTTGCCGCCGGTCGGGCTTTGGCTGCCGAAGATCTCGATCATGCCAACGACCGTGCCGAGCAGTCCGAGCAACGGTGCTGCTGTCGCGATGGTGCCCAGGGTGTTGAGGTAGCGCTCCAGCTGGTGGATGGCGGCGCGGCCGGCCAGCTCGAATGTTTGACGCAGGCGGGCATCGGTGATGCGCGGCTCGGCGATCACGGCCCGCAGGCCGCTGGCCAGCAGCTGGCCGAGCACCGAGTTGTCGGCCAGCTTGTTGACGATGTCCGCGTTGGGAAGGCTGCTGCTGGTGACACTCAGCACCTCATCCAACAGCGTCGGCGGTGCAATCCGCGCCGCGCGCAGGCTGGCAAAACGCTCGAACACCAGGGCCAGGGCCACAACGGAGCACAGCAGAAGCGGCCAGATCGGCCAGCCGGCGGCTTGTATGATCGAAAACAAGGGCTCCCCTCCAATCGCTGAGGCAAGTTCCGGCCGAAGGGCGCGGGCTGCGCGCGATTATGGCCTGAACCGGTGAGTGCTTTTCATGACAGCAGGGCGCCCCGAACTGGCTTGCCGGCGGCGCGGAAAACAATCCACTTCTGCTGTGGATAACTTTGTGGGCAAGCTGCGCTGACGCTGCGCTGGCGCACGGAAAATCAAGCACTTCGACAGATTGCTGCATTTTTGAGCATGGAAAAACACTTGAAAAACAAGAGCTTGTGTGCCTGTGACAGTCCTGTGACGGAGCTGATGGGCCGCAAACCCAGTATTCATGCGGCTGTGGAGTTCTCGGGCCGCGCCAGACCTGGGTTTGCGCGTGATTGAGCCCTTCAAGCCCGCGCCAAATCGAGTCGTCTGGGGGGTCGAGGGCCTGCTCAAGGCGGTGGCGGATGCGCTGCAGGCGCGCTTTGCCAGTTGCACGGTGCAGGGCGAGCTGGGCAGCTTCACGCGTGCCGCCAGCGGGCACTGCTATTTCAACCTCAAGGATGCAGAGACTGGTGCGGCCAGCCTGCGCTGCGCAATGTTCCGGCGTGCGGCAAGCCTGCTGGACTTCGCGCCGGGCGATGGCCAGCTGGTCGAGCTGCGCGGCCGTCTTGCCGTGTACGAGCCCCGTGGCGAGCTGCAATTCGTGGTCGAGTCGATGCGACGTGCCGGTGCAGGCGCCTTGTACGAGCAGTTCCTGCGACTGCGCGCCAAGCTGGAAGGCGAGGGCTTGTTTGCTGTCGAGCGCAAGCGGGCCCTGCCAGCTTTTCCGCGCCGACTCGGCGTCATCACCTCGACGGCGGGTGCCGCCTTGCACGATGTGCTGACCGCGCTGGCGCGCCGCGCGCCGCAGGTGGAGCTCGTCATCTATCCCAGCCTGGTCCAGGGCGATCAAGCGCCTGCTGCACTGGTGCAGGCATTGCGTGCGGCCAATGCGCGGGCCGAAGTCGATGCCTTGCTGCTGTGCCGCGGTGGCGGTTCGCTCGAAGACTTGTGGGCCTTCAACGACGAGCGGGTGGTGCGGGCGGTGGCCGAATCCGAACTGCCGGTGATATGCGGGGTCGGCCATGAGACCGATGTGACGCTGGCTGACCTGGCCGCCGATCTGCGGGCGCCGACGCCGACCGCCGCGGCCGAGCTCGCAGCGCCGGCGCAGGCGGGCGAACTTGAGCGGCTGCGCATGCTGGAGGCGGCATTGAGCCGTCGCATCGATCAGAGGCTGGACAACCTGGCGCAGCGCCTGGACCGGGCCGCACTGCGGCTCGCCCGGCCCAGCGATGCCTTGGCCCGCCAGCGCCGACTGCTGGACCTGCTGGCTCAACGTCGGGGTCAGGCCTTGCCCCGGGTGCTGGAGCGCCAGCCCATGCGGCTGGATCAGCTGGCACAGCGCCGTGATCGGGCTCTGCAGGTGGGCTTGCAGGCGCAAAGCCGGCGCGTCGATGCCTTGCAAGCCCGCTTGCAGGCGCTGGACCCGCGGCGTGTGCTCGCGCGCGGCTATGCCTGGCTGGACGATGGGTCCGGCCGCGCGCTGAGCTCGGTGGCTCAGCTTGAAGTCGGGGCGCAGGTGCATGCGGTGCTGGTCGACGGCGAGGCACAAATGCAGGTACTCGCCACGCAGCCAGGGCTTTGCTGAAGCTGCCTACAATCGCCGCCGGTGATGCAATACCCCCAAACCTGTTGAAGAGGAGTTGACATGGAACACACCCTGCCCGCACTGCCCTATGCCAAGGATGCCCTGGCACCGCACTACAGCGCCGAGACGCTGGAGTTCCACCACGGCAAGCATCACAACGCTTATGTGGTGAACCTGAACAATCTGCAGAAGGGCACCGAGTTCGAGACCATGTCGCTGGAAGACATCGTCAAGAAGAGCAGCGGCGGCATCTACAACAACGCAGCTCAGATCTGGAATCACACCTTCTTCTGGAACTGCATGAAGCCCAATGGCGGCGGCGCGCCCACCGGCGCTCTGGCCGACGCGATCAATGCCAAGTGGGGCAGCTACGACGCTTTCAAGGAAGCCTTCACCAAGAGTGCCGTCGGCAACTTCGGTTCCGGCTGGACCTGGCTGGTGAAGAAGGCAGACGGTTCGGTGGACATCGTCAACACGGGCGCGGCCGGCACGCCGCTGACCACCGCTGACAAGGCGCTGCTGACGGTCGACGTGTGGGAGCATGCCTACTACATCGACTACCGCAATCTGCGCCCCAAGTTTGTCGAAGCTTTCCTGAACCATCTGGTGAACTGGGAGTTCGCGCAGGCCAACTTCGCCTGAAGCGTTTCCTTTCCTTGCTGCGTCGAAGGCCGGTTGCGACCGGCCTTTTTCGCGTCAGCAACTGCTGTGAGTGCCTTTCATGCGAATCCTTCTGGTCGAAGACGAACCGGCCCTGAGCCTGGGTGTGGCCCGCGCGCTGGAGCGCGAGGGTTGGCAAGTTGACTTGTTGGTTGACGGCCGGCAGGCCTGCGCACCCGGGCTGATCGAGCAATTCGATCTGGCGGTGCTCGACCTGGGATTGCCGGGGCTGGACGGCATGAGTGTGTTGCGTCAGTGGCGCAGCCAGGGTGCCCGTCTGCCGGTGCTGCTGTTGACGGCGCGCGACGAGCTGCGCGATCGCGTCGCGGGGCTCAACGCCGGTGCGGACGACTACCTGGTCAAGCCCTTCGACCTGAGTGAGTTGATTGCGCGGCTGCGGGCGCTGAAGCGGCGCGCCCAGGGGCGGGTGAGCGAGACCCTGCAGGTGGGCGAGCTGACGATGGATCTGGAGCATCGTGAGCTCAGCCACCGCGGTGAGCCGGTGCGCCTGAGCCCGCGCGAGTTCGCGCTGACAGAGATTCTGATGCAGCGTGTGGGCCGCGTGGTGGGCAAGGAAGCGATCGTCGCGCGCTTGTCCAGCTGGGAGGCCGATTTCAGCGAGAACTCGGTCGAGGTCTATGTGCACCGGCTGCGCAAGCGCTTCTGCTCGCTGGGCGTGGCCATCCGCACGGTGCGCGGCTTCGGCTATGTGCTCGAGGCCTGCGAAGGCGCGCCCGCCGATGGCATCGCGGATGAAGCCTAAGCCGCGCGTGAGCAGCCTGCGCCGGCAGCTGCTGACGCCGCTGCTGTGGATCTGGCTGCTGGGCATGACGGCTGCAGCACTGGGCGCCTACGGCCTGTCGCGCAGCAGTGCCAATGCCGCCTTCGATCACAGCCTGCAGGATGAGGCTGGCGCGTTGGCGGCCAAGATCATCTGGACGGACCGGGGCCCACTGCTGGACATGAGTCGGCAGACCCTGGAGCTGCTGACCTGGGACAGTACTGAGCGCAACAGCTTTGCCGTGCTTGACGAGCGCGGTCATGTGCTGGCGGGGCAGTCAGGGCTGCCGCGACCCGATTTGCGTCACACCAGTTTTGCCCATCCGGTGCTGTTCGATGGCGAGATGGCCGGGACGCCGGTGCGCGGCGCGATGTTCTCGCTGACTTCACCGATGCTGGATCGCTCGGTCTCGATTGTCGTTGTGGAGACGCGCAACAAGCGGGATCGCCTGGTGCGCGATGTGCTGATGGCGATGGCGCTGCCGACGCTGGCGCTTGGACTGCTGACGTTCGCCTTGCTGACCTGGGGTGTGCGACGCGGCCTGGCGCCTTTGCGTGAGGTGGCTCGTGAGGTGGCGCGGCGCGCACCCAGCGATCTGCGGCCGCTGCCGACCGATGGGGTGCCCGCCGAGGCCCAGCCCCTGATTGAGCGGATCAACAGTCTGCTGGTCGAGGTGAAGGATTCGATCGACCGCCAGCGCCGCTTCGTGGCTGATGCGGCGCATCAGTTGCGCACGCCGGTGGCCGGCCTGCGCGTGCTGGCCCAGGAGCTGATGCTGGAGCTGCGTCAGCAGGGCAGTGACAGTGAGGCGCAGCTTCAGCCGCTGGTCGCCGCCATGCTGAAGTCCAGTGACCGGCTGGCGCGGCTGATCGGGCAGTTGCTCAGCCTGGTCCGTTCACAAGGCAGCATGGCATTGGAGGCGGAGGCCTTTCATCAGGACCTGCGACCCTTGTTGCGCGAGGCTGCCGAGCCCCTGGCTTTGCAGGCTGCCCGAAAGGGCCGAAGCCTGGTGCTCGACATGCCGGACGAGCCTGTGATTGCCTTTGCCCACTCGGTTTGGCTTGGCGAGGCGATCAGCAATGCCTTGGACAACGCCTTGCGCTATGGCGGTCCGCACATCCGCCTGCGCCTGGTGGATGAGCAGGGGGGGGCGCGCATCGAGATCGAGGACGATGGTCCGGGCGTGGCTGCGGCTGATCTGGGCCGTCTGGCTGAGCCCTTCTGGCGGGGCGAGCGGGCCGACACGCGCAACGACGGCGGGTCGGGCTTGGGGCTGGCGATCGCCTACGAGATCGTCACGCGACTGGGCGGCCGCTGGACTGCCCAGACCCGGCCCGAGCTGGCCGGCTTTCGGCTGGTGTGGCAGCTGCCAGCCTGAGGGTCAGTCAAGGCCAGGGGCCGCCGCTCAGCTTGGATCCCGCCTTGAGCCCGCGCTTGGCGAACCAGCCTTGGTTCATCTCCAGCGCATAGCGAACCGGCTTGGCCGAGCAATGTGAGTCGTCAGACATCGGCTGCATTTCGGCGATGTTGACGATGCTGCCGTCATCGCTGATGAAAGCGATCGACAGCGGCAGCAGGGTGTTGCGCATCCAGAAGCACTGCTGGCTGGGTGCTTCGAAGATGAAGAGCATGCCGTTGTTGACGGGCATGCTGCGCCGATGCATCAGGCCGATCGCGCGCTGCTGGTCGTTCTGGGCCACTTCAGCCTGGATCAGATGCATGCCGGCGCGCAGCTGGGTCACCGGCAGTCGCTGTGGTTCGCCCGCAGGCTGGGCCTGGGCGGCGCCCAACATCAGCAAGACAAAGGCCAGCAAGGCGAGCCGAATGGGTTGGGTCTTGATATAGGTCATGTCGCGCTGAGAGGGATGACCCTAGATTATGGGCTTAGAAGAATCCGCCCCGCCTCGCCTGCCCATGACTGCTTCCGCCCTTCCTTTCACTGCGCCGTCCGACCAGGGCAGCAGCGCGGAAGTGATCGACGACAGCCAGGCTCAGGCGGGGTTCAGCCAGCAGCTCAGCGAGCTGGAATCCCTGTCGCAGCTGCGCGTGGCAGGCATGCATTGCGCGGCCTGTGCCGGCATCATCGAGCGGGCCTTGCTGGGCCAGCCTGGCGTGCTGGACGCCCAGGTCAATTCGGCGGCTGAGCGGCTGCAACTGCGCTGGAACCCGCGCGAGACGCGCCTGAGCAGCTTGCTGGCGGCCGTGGAGCGCGCCGGATATCAGGCGGTGCCTGACCTGGCGGCGCCGGCCCGGCTGCTGCGCGAGCGCGAGCATCGGCGCGCCATGTGGCGCCTGTTCGTCGCCAGCTTTCTGATGATGCAGGTGATGATGCTGGCCTGGCCGATCTATGTGGCCGAGCCGGGCGAAATGAGCGCTGACCTGCGCAATCTGCTGAACTGGGCTCGTGGGTGCTGAGCCTGCCGGTGCTGTTTTTCTCGGCCGGCCCCTTTTTCAGCGCCGCCTGGGCGCAACTGCGTCAGCGTCGGCTGGGCATGGATGTGCCGGTGAGCCTGGGCATCCTGGTGACCTTCATCGCCAGCAGCGGAGCCACCTTCGATCCAGACGGTGTGTTCGGGCATGAGGTCTACTTTGATTCGCTGACGATGTTCGTCAGCTTCCTGTTGGGCGGGCGTTACCTGGAGTTGCGGGCACGCCACCGGGTGGCGCGTGAGCTTGAGCGGGCCACGGCTGGCTTGCCGGAATCGGTGGAGCGCATCGAGGCCGATGGTTCGGTCACCCGCTTGAGCCCGACGCAGCTGCGGGTGGGCGACCTCTTGCGCGTGCCGGCAGGGCAGGCATTTCCGGCGGACGGACTGATCGAGCAGGGTGAGACCGCGGCCGACGAGGCTTTGCTGAGCGGCGAGTCGCAGCCGGTGCTGAAGAAACAGGGCGACACGGCGATTGCCGGCAGTGTCAATCTGGTCGCGCCGGTGCTGCTGCGGGTGCAGCGCCTGGGCGATGACACCCGCTTCGAGGCCATCGTCCGCCTGATGCGAAGCGCATTGACGCAGCGCCCGCAAGCCCTGCGCATGGCCGATCGCGTGGCCGGCCCGTTCTTGTGGGTGGTGCTGGCGCTGGCACTCGGCGGCGCCCTGGTGTGGAGCCAGATCGATCCTTCGCGGGCGGTCTGGGTGGCGGTGTCGGTGCTGATCGTGACCTGCCCCTGCGCCTTGTCGCTGGCGGCGCCCTCAGCCTGGCTCAGTGCGGCCGGGGCGCTGGCGCAGCGCGGCGTGCTGTTGGCGCGGCTGGATCTGCTGGAGACGCTGGCCCGGGTCGACACCGTGGTGCTGGACAAGACCGGCACCTTGACCGAAGAACGCATGCGCTTGCTGCAGAGCTGGCCGGCGCTGACGCCGCAGGACCCGCTGCTGCGCCAAGCCGCGGCGCTGGCGGCGCAGTCGCGCCATGTGTTTGCGCGTGCGCTCGCAGCGCATTGCCCCGTGCCTGATGATGAGGTGCAGGCCTGGCGCGAGGTGCGCGAGTTGCCAGGGCGTGGGCTTGAGGCCGTGGCTGCCGATGGCAGGCTCTGGCGCCTGGGCTCGGCGGCGTGGGTCGCGGGCGAGGGCGCGACCGTGGCGCACCCCGAGGCGCAGCTGGTGTTCGGCCGCGCAGGCGAGCCGCTGCTGCAGCTGCAGTTCGGCGAAGTCCTGCGCGAGGATGCGCGTGAGGCGGTGCAGCGGTTGCGTCACCAAGGGCTGCGCAGCTTGCTGCTGTCGGGCGACACGGCCGAGCGCGCCAGCGCGATCGCGGCGGCGGCCGGCATCGATGAAGCGCGCGGCGGCGCGAGCCCGGAGGACAAGCTGGCGGCAGTCGCTGCACTGCAGGCCCAGGGCCGCTGTGTGCTGATGGTGGGGGATGGCATCAATGACGCGCCCGTGCTGGCCCGCGCCGACGCCAGCCTGGCCATGGGGCAGGGGGCCTTGATCGCGCGTGTTCAGGCGGATGGTGTGGTGCTCTCATCGCGGCTGACCGACATTGCCCTGCTGCGCGAGCACGCACTGCGCACCCGGCGCGTGATCCGTCAGAACCTTGGCTGGGCGGCGGCCTACAACGCCGCCTGCATACCCCTGGCCCTGGCCGGCTGGCTGCCGCCCTGGGCGGCGGGACTGGGCATGGCGCTCAGCTCGCTGTTCGTGATCCTCAACGCCATGAGTCTGGCCCGTCTGCCGGTGCCGGCTCAGCCCTGATTGCCGCCCATGGACATCCTGTATCTGCTGATCCCGCTCTCGGTTGTTCTGGTGCTGGCCATCGTCGGCGTCTTCGGTTGGGCCATCCACAGTGGCCAGTTGGACGATCTGGAGCGCGAAGGCGACCGCATTTTCGACGAGGAGCCGGCTGGGGTTGACCGCGATCAAGTCCGGCAGCCGAACGGCAGCTGAGAA
Source organism: Roseateles sp. (assembly GCA_015657635.1). Lineage (GTDB taxonomy): Bacteria > Pseudomonadota > Gammaproteobacteria > Burkholderiales > Burkholderiaceae_C > JACDQM01. The sequence goes on along the minus strand of JACDQM010000105.1, from coordinate 57,390 downwards.
TTTCCCCCACTGGTTTAAGAACATCTAGCAAGGAGCGTTTCAATGGCAAGTGTTGCAATGCCGAGCGGGCCGGCGGGGCCCGTGTATGAAGACGGCGTGGTACGAGCCTTTGCTCTGGCCGCCGTCCTCTGGGGCGTCGTGGGCATGCTGGTCGGCGTGATCATCGCCGCACAGCTGACTTGGCCCGAACTCAATCTGGGCATCCCATGGCTGAGCTACGGGCGCCTGCGCCCGCTGCACACCAATGCGGTGATCTTTGCTTTCGGCGGTTGCACGCTGTTCGCAACGGCTTACCACGTGGTTCAGCGCACCGGCCAGACCCGCCTGTTCGCGCCGGCCTTGGCTTGGTTCACGTTCTGGGGCTGGCAACTGGTCATCCTGCTGGCAGCCATCACGCTGCCGCTGGGCATGACCAGCGGCAAGGAATACGCCGAGCTGGAGTGGCCGATCGACATCCTGATCACCCTGGTGTGGGTCAGCTATGCGGTCGTGTTCTTCGGCACGGTCGGTACCCGCAAGGTGCGTCACATCTATGTGGCCAACTGGTTTTTCGGCGCCTTCATCATTGCCGTGGCCTTGCTGCACCTGGTCAATAGCGCGGCCATCCCTGTCAGCCTGACCAAGAGCTACTCGGCCTACGCGGGCGTGCAGGACGCGATGGTGCAATGGTGGTACGGCCACAATGCCGTGGGCTTCTTCCTGACCGCGGGCTTCCTGGGCATGATGTACTACTACATCCCCAAGCAGGCAGGCCGTCCGGTGTACAGCTATCGCCTGTCCATCGTGCACTTCTGGGCCCTGATCTTCACGTATATGTGGGCGGGCCCCCACCACCTGCACTACACGGCTTTGCCTGACTGGGCGCAGAGCGTCGGCATGGTGTTCTCGCTGGTGCTGCTGGCACCGAGCTGGGGCGGCATGATCAACGGCATCATGACCCTGTCGGGTGCCTGGCACAAGCTGCGCGACGACCCGATCCTGAAGTTCCTGATCGTCTCGCTGTCCTTCTACGGCATGTCGACCTTCGAAGGTCCGATGATGTCCATCAAGACCGTGAACGCGCTGTCGCACTACACGGACTGGACCGTCGGCCACGTGCACTCCGGTGCTCTGGGGTGGGTGGGTCTGATCTCGATGGGTGCGCTGTACCACCTGATCCCGCGCATGTTCGGCCGCACCGAGATGTACTCGAAGCGCGCCATTGAACTGCACTTCTGGGTGGCGACGCTGGGCATCGTGCTCTACATCGCCGCGATGTGGATCGCCGGTGTGATGCAGGGCCTGATGTGGCGTGCTGTGAACCCGGACGGCACCCTGGTCTACACCTTTGTTGAAAGCGTGAAGGCGACCTACCCGTTCTATGTGATCCGTTTGGCCGGCGGTCTGCTGTACCTCGGCGGCATGCTGATCATGGGCTGGAACGTCATCAAGACCGTGCAGGCTGGCAAGGCTGTGCCGGTGCGTATTCCTGCCGTCGTGGCCCACGCTTGAACTGAGGGAGCAATAACATGGCAAACAAGCATGTGGGTGGTCACGAGAAGATCGAGACCAACAACTTCCTGATGATCGTGCTGGTGCTGCTGACCGTGCTGGTCGGCGGCATCGTGGAAATCGTGCCGCTGTTCTTCCAGCGCTCGACCACCCAGGCGGTCGAAGGCCTCAAGCCCTATACGCCGCTGCAACTGGCCGGCGGGACGTCTATATCCGCGAGGGCTGCTACAACTGCCACTCGCAGATGATCCGTCCTTTCCGCGCCGAGACGCTGCGCTACGGCCACTATTCGACAGCGGGTGAGTTCGTCTACGACCACCCCTTCCAGTGGGGCTCCAAGCGCACCGGTCCCGATCTGCACCGCGTGGGCGGCAAGTACAGCGATGAATGGCATCGCATTCACCTGATCAATCCGCGTGATCTGGTGCCCGAGTCCAATATGCCGGCCTACCCGTGGCTGGCCACGGCCAAGCTCAACCCGGATGACATGGCCCCCAAGCTGAAGGCGCTGCGCGTCGTCGGCGTGCCCTACAGCGATGCCGACGTTGCCGGAGCTGCCGAGGCGGTCAAGGGTCGCACCGAAATGGATGCGGTGATTGCTTACCTGCAGGTGCTCGGCACCGCCGTGAAGTAAGGAGCTCTCATGGACGTCAATGAACTGAGATCCCTCGTCACGGTGCTGCTGCTTGTGATGTTCCTGGCCATCGTCGCCTGGACCTACAGCAAGAAGCGCGCAGCGAGCTTTGATGAATGTGCGGCACTGCCGCTGCATGGCGACTCCGAGGCCGATTCGGCCGAGGCTTCGAGGAGGATGCAATGAGTGACTTTTTCTCCAATGGCTGGTCGCTGTTTGTTGCAGCGGCCACCGTTCTCGGTCTGGTGCTGTGCCTGGTCCTGCTGATCATCGCCAGCCGCCGCAAGGTGATGGCGAACGACAACACGACCGGTCACATCTGGGACGAAGACCTGAAGGAAATGAACAACCCGCTGCCGCGCTGGTGGATGGGCTTGTTCGTGCTGACCGTGGTCTTTGCCGGCATCTATCTGGCCATGTATCCCGGCCTGGGCAGCATGCAGGGCAGCCTGAAGTGGAGCAGTGCCGGCCAGTACGAGGCCGAGCAGGCCAAGGCCAAGGCCGCCCTGACTGAGGTCTATGCCCGCTTCGCTGCCATGCCGGCAGCCGAGATGGCCAAGAACGACCAGGCCATGGGCATCGGCGAGCGGCTGTTTGCCAACAACTGCGCCAGCTGCCACGGGTCGGATGCCAAGGGCAGCAAGGGCTTCCCCAATCTCACCGACGCCGACTGGCTGTGGGGCGGTTCGCACGAGGCCATCATGGAAACCATCGCCAAGGGCCGCAATGGCGTGATGCCGCCGATGGCGGCTGCGCTGGGCGGGCCTGAGGATGTGCGCAATGTTGCCAACTATGTGCTGAGCCTCTCGGGCAGCCCGCACAACTCGATTGCCGCCCAGCTTGGCAAGTCCAAGTTTGGTGCCTGTGCCGCCTGCCACGGCGCTGACGGCAAGGGCAACCAGGCCTTGGGCGCGCCCAACCTGACCGACAAGGTCTGGCTGCATGGCTGGGGTGAAGAGACGGTCATCGCGATGATCAACGGTGGCAAGAACAACATGATGCCGGCCCATGCCGAGCGCCTGAGCCCTGAGCAGGTGCGTGTGCTGGCGGCCTATGTCTGGAGCCTGTCGCAGCGTAGCGGCACGGCCGTCGCGTCTAACTGAAGTCATTGATGAGTAGCAGTCCCCAGGGTTCCCAGGTCGCGGCGGCCGATGACGCCTCCGCACAGGTGGTGTCGCTGTACCAGGCGCAGAAGAAGATCTATGCGCGTGCGGTCAGTGGATGGTTCGCCACCTGGCGCTGGGCCCTGGTGTGGCTCACTCAGCTCTTGTTCTATTGCCTGCCCTGGTTCGACTGGGGCAACCGTCAGATCGTCCTGTTCGATCTGGGCGCCCGCCGTTTCTACATCTTCGGTTTGGTGCTCTATCCGCAGGACTTCATCTACCTGACAGCGCTGCTGCTGATTTCAGCCTACGCGCTGTTCCTCTTCACTGCGGTGGCCGGCCGCCTGTGGTGTGGCTATGCCTGCCCGCAGACGGTCTACACCGAGATCTTCATGTGGATCGAACGCAAGTTCGAGGGCGACCGCGCAGCCCGCATGAAACTGGATGCCGGACCCTGGACGCTGGAGAAGTTCTGGCGCAAGGGCGGCAAGCAAGCGGCCTGGATCGCGCTGGCGCTCTGGACCGGCTTCACCTTCGTTGGCTATTTCACGCCGATCAAGACGCTGTCGCTGGAAGTCGCAGGGATGGCCCTGGGGCCCTGGGAGTTGTTCTGGGTGCTGTTCTATGGCCTGGCTACCTATGGCTTTGCTGGCCATATGCGAGAGCAGGTCTGCAAGTACATGTGTCCCTATGCGCGCTTCCAGAGCGCCATGTTCGACAAGGACACGCTGATCATCAGCTACGACGCCGAGCGTGGCGAGCCGAGGGGCTCGCGCGGCAAGAAGGCCGACCCCAAGGAACTGGGCCTGGGCTCGTGCATTGACTGCAATCTGTGCGTGCAGGTCTGCCCGACGGGCATCGACATCCGCAAAGGGCTGCAGTACGAATGCATTGGCTGTGCAGCCTGCATTGATGTGTGCAATGGCGTGATGGACAAGATGGGTTATGCGCCCGGCCTGATCCGCTATGACACGCAGAACGGCCTGCAGCAGCACCTGAGCAAGGCGCAGTTGTTGCGTCGCCTGTTCCGCCCGCGCGTGCTGGTCTACACCGGCATCCTGTTCATCATTTGTGCCGCCTTGCTGGCCAGCTTGCTGATGCGCACGCCGTTCAAGGTGGACGTGGTCCGCGATCGCGCATCGCTGGCGCGGCTGGTGGAGGATGGCTACATCGAGAACGTCTACCGGCTGCAGGTCATGAACGCCACCGAGGTGGATCACCACTTCAGCATCAGCGCTTCCGGCTTGCCGGGTCTGGCCCTGAGCCGCAGCCTGGCTGTGGATGTGGCGCCGGCCGAAGGTCGCTGGGTGTCGGTGGCGTTGCGCCTGCCGCCCGAGAGCGCCGCCAAGGCGGGCGCCGGCGCGCACGAGATTCACTTCCGTATCGAGCGCCGGGGACCCGCCGGCGCAAGCCCTGACTACACGATCGAAGAGAAATCCACCTTCGTCGTTCCCCGCTGATCAAGGAGACATCTATGACGCAGACCTCGAAGGCATCCGGCACCCAGCGCTGGTGGACTGAACGCATGATGTGGCTGGTGGTCGGCGGCCGCTGGCGGTGGTGTTGGCCAGCTTCGTGACGCTCGCGCTGGCATTGAAGTACCCGGACCCGGTGCTCGACACATCGGCTGGCAAGACTTCAGCCGACAGTGCTGATGTGCGTGCGATGCAGCCTGCAGGCAAGGCGCGCAATCACGCGGCGACAGGCGGGCAATGAGCGCGCTGCAGGACACTGCCAGCGAGTTGCAGCCACCGCCGACGCGGCGCGCGCGGCTGCTGATGGTGGCGCTGTGGCCCGCGTTCGTGATGGCGGGCGTGATGGAAGCGCTGGTGTTTGCGCTGGTTGATCCTGCGGATCTGCGCTGGTCGGCCGGCACGCATCTGGACATACCCAATGCGGCCGTCTACACCATCGCCTTTCTGCTCTTCTGGAGCATCATCTCCATCGCGGCGGGAATCGCGGCCCTGCTGGCGAGCAGCCCGCCAGCCGAGAGCCTGCGGGACTGAGCGCAGGCCGGAACGCCGGATCGCGCTCAGCAGCCTCAGCAGGCGCCGTTGCTGCTGTTGACCAGCCGCTCCAGACCGGATTGATCAAGGATGGTGATCTGGCGCTGCTTCACTTCGAGCAGGCCTTCGTCCTGAAAGCGCGAGAAGGTCCGGCTGACCGTTTCAAGCTTGAGGCCCAGATAGCTGCCGATTTCCTCGCGTGTCATGCGAAGCACCAGGCTCGAGGCGGAGAAGCCCCGTGCTTGCAGGCGCTGGGTGAGGTTCAGCAGAAAGGCGGCCAGTCGCTCTTCCGCGCGCATGCTGCCCAGCAACAGCATCACGCCATGGTCGCGCACGATCTCGCGGCTCATGATCTTGTGGAACTGGTGCTGCAGGTCGGTGAACTCGCGCGAGAGCTCTTCCAACTGTTCGTAGGGGATCACGCAGACTTGCGAGTCCTCCAGCGCCACGGCGTCACAGGAGTGCCGGTCATTGCTGATGCCGTCGAGGCCCAGCAATTCGCCCGCCATCTGGAACCCCGTGACCTGGTCGCGGCCGTCCTCGGACGAGACGCAAGTCTTGAAGAATCCGGTACGAACCGCATAGAGCGACTGGAAGCTGTCGCCGGTGCGAAACAGGGTGTCGCCACGCGAGACGGTGCGGCGCGTTGCAACCAAGTTATCCAGCTGGTCAAGATTGCTTTTGGACAGGCCGACCGGCAGGCACAGTTCGCGCAGATTGCAGCTCGAACAGGCGACCTTGAACGGTTCGATCTTGATGGGTGCGTTGGTGCTCATGCCGCGCATTATGGTCTGCCCCCTGCAGCTGCTTTCGCTCAATGCTGAATCGGAGGCGGTGGACGTTGTTTGGGTTGTGAACATGATGCTCCTCAATTCCAGGTGCATTGTTGCTGCCCCAAACCTGAGCTAGCTTGACTCAGATCAACCGCCCTCGGCTGGAGCTTGGCACAGTCACTGTCATGACTGCAAGCATTACCCTGACGCCCGCTGGCGTTGACGAGGCTCTGTTGCGCCGCTTTGACGTCGAGGGCCGCGCTACACCTCCTATCCGACCGCAGACCGCTTCGTCGAGGCGTTCACTGTCCAGCAGTACGAGCAGGCGCTTGTGCAGCGCGGGACAGGCTCGCAGGTGGGGGGCGGCGCGCCTTTGTCGCTCTATGTGCATGTGCCGTTCTGCGAGTCAGTCTGCTACTACTGTGCCTGCAACAAGGTCATCACCAAGCACCACGAGCGGGCAGGCGAGTACCTGGATGCGCTGGCCGTCGAGGTGGCGCTGACCCGTGAGCGGCTCGGTCGGCAGGAGTCCGTGTCGCAGCTGCATTTCGGCGGCGGTTCGCCGACCTTCCTGAGTGATGCCGAGCTGACTCGCGTCATGCAGGACATCCAGCAGCACTTCAAGCTGGCTCCGGGTGCCGAGGTCTCGATCGAGGTGGATCCCCGCACGGTCACCCGAGAGCGCCTGCAGCATCTGCGTCAGCTCGGGTTCAATCGCCTGAGCTTCGGCGTCCAGGACTTCGATCCTGATGTGCAGAAGGCCGTGCATCGTCTGCAGAGCCATGAGAGTGTGGCCCTGCTGATGGGTGAGGCGAGAGCCCTGGGGTTCGAGTCGACCAATGTGGATCTGATTTATGGACTGCCTCAGCAGACGCCTGAATCCTTTGCCCGCACCATCGCTCAAGTGGCGGCCCTCAAGCCGGACCGCATTGCGCTCTACGGCTACGCCCACCTGCCGCAGCGCTTCAAGCCGCAGCGCCGGATCGATGCGACGCGCCTGCCGGTGGCGGCTGACAAGCTGCACATGCTGTCGGGCGCCATCAGTGGCTTCCTCGGACACGGCTATGTCTACATCGGCATGGATCACTTTGCCCTGCCCACCGACTCGCTCGCGGTCGCCAAGCGTCAAGGCCGCCTGCATCGGAACTTCCAGGGCTACAGCACACAACCGGACTGTGACCTGATCGGCCTGGGCGTGTCGTCGATCGGGCGTGTCGGTGCCACCTACAGCCAGAACGCCAAGACCCTGCCCGAGTATTACGACGCGCTGCGCCAGCGTCAGTTGCCGATCGTTCGTGGCCTGGCGCTCAACCGGGATGATCTGGTTCGGCGCGCGATGATCATGGCGCTGATGTGCCAGGGGCGGGTGGAGTTCGAGTCCATCGAATTGGCGCATCTGATCAAGGTGAAAGACTACTTCCGCGCCGAGATCGAGCAACTGCAGAGCCTCGCCGAGGCGGGTCTGGTTGAGCTCCTTCCGGGATCGATCGAGGTCACGGCCAAGGGGTGGTTCTTCGTTCGTGCGGTGGCGATGGTTTTTGATCGTTACCTCCAGGCGGACAGGACGCGGGAGAAGTTCTCCCGCATCATCTAAGGCCTGGATCGCCGCGTCAGCGGTGCATTTCGAGAGGGACGGAATCTGCAGATGGACCTTGCGCTCGCCGGATCGGCCCTGTTGATGGGTCTTGCCGGATCACCGCACTGCGTGGCCATGTGCGGGCCGGCGGCAGCGGCATGCGGTCGCAACGGTCACGGCACGATGGGGGCTTTCCAAGTCGGGCGGGTGCTCAGCTACGCGTTGGGCGGTGCCATCGCGGCAGCCAGCGTCGGCGCACTGGCTTGGCTCGGTGGTGCTGCAGCCTGGCTCAGGCCGCTCTGGCTGCTGGTTCATTGCGCAGCGCTGCTGCTCGGTCTCTATCTGCTTGTCTTCGCTCGCCAGCCGGCCTGGTTGAGTCAACTCGGGCAGCTGGTCGGCTCGTCCACGCTGGCGGTGCCAGGGGCAGGGCGGGTCGTGCTGTCGGCGCCGGCCCGCTCGGGCCTGATCGGGCTGGCTTGGGTCGCTTGGCCCTGTGGGTTGCTGCAGTCAGCCTTGCTGACGGCCGGCCTGGCCAGCGGACCGGCGGCCGGCGCTTTGGTGATGGCCAGTTTTGCCATCGCCTCGGGCCTGGGCCTGGTGCTGGGCCCGAGCCTGCTGCTTAAGGCAATCGGCCCGCGCGGCATGGCTTGGTCGGTTCGTCTGGCGGGCCTGGCCCTGGTGAGTGCTTCCGGCTGGGCCATGGGCCATGGCGTGTGGGTGCAAATCGCCGCGATCTGCGGGCTGCCGTCCTGACAGGCCAGTGAAGGCCAAGACTTGTATAAGACCGGGTCCGCAGTGCGGCACGCCTGTCTTAGAATCGTCGCTCTAATCCTCCTCTATGCGCCTGCTTGTTTGGCCGATCTGGATACCCTCATGACTACTCAGCAACCGACCATCATCTACACCCTGACCGACGAAGCGCCGCTGCTGGCGACGGCGTCGTTCCTCCCCATCGTGCGCGCCTTTGTGGCGCCTGCCGGGGTGAATGTGGAGACCAGCGACATCTCGGTGGCGGGCCGTGTGCTGGGTCAGTTCCCGGAATGCCTGCGTGAGGATCAGCGCGTGCCCGACCGTCTGTCCGAACTGGGCAAGCTCACGCTCAAGGCCGAAGCCAACATCATCAAGTTGCCCAACATCAGCGCCTCGGTGGCACAGCTGAAGGCCGCCATCAAGGAGCTGCAGGGCAAGGGCTATGCGATCCCTGACTATCCGGAAGCGCCACAGACCGAAGAGGAAAAGGACATCCGCGCGCGTTACAACAAATGCGTGGGCAGCGCGGTGAACCCGGTGCTGCGCGAAGGCAACTCCGACCGCCGTGCACCCAAGGCGGTCAAGGAATACGCGCGCAAGAACCCGCACAGCATGGCCGACTGGAGCCAGGCTTCGCGCTCGCATGTCTCGCATATGCACAGCGGCGACTTCTATCACGGCGAAAAGTCGATGACGCTGGATCGCGCTCGCAACGTCAAGATGGAGCTGATCACCAAGAGCGGCAAGACCATCGTGCTGAAGCCCAAGGTCGCCCTGCTGGACCGCGAGGTGATCGACAGCATGTTCATGAGCAAGAAGGCGCTGCTGGACTTCTATGAGAAGGAAATCGAGGACGCGCGCCAGACCGGCGTGATGTTCTCGCTGCACGTCAAGGCCACGATGATGAAGGTCTCGCACCCCATCGTCTTTGGTCACTGCGTCAAGATCTTCTACCGCGAGGCCTTCGAGAAGCATGGCGCCCTGTTCCAGGAACTGGGCATCAACGTCAACAACGGCATGGTCGATCTCTACAACAAGATCGCCAAGCTTCCGCAGAGCAAGCAGGACGAGATCAAGCGCGACCTGCACGCCTGCCACGAGCACCGGCCTGAGCTGGCCATGGTCGATTCGGCCAAGGGCATCACGAATTTCCACTCGCCCAACGACATCATCGTCGACGCCTCCATGCCGGCCATGATCCGCAATGGCGGCAAGATGTGGGGCGCCGATGGCCGCTTGAAGGACGTCAAGGCCGTGATGCCAGAGTCGACCTTCGCCCGCATCTATCAGGAGATGATCAACTTCTGCAAGTGGCACGGCGCCTTCGACCCCAAGACCATGGGCACGGTGCCCAACGTCGGCCTGATGGCCCAGCAGGCCGAGGAATACGGTTCGCACGACAAGACCTTCGAGATTCCTGAGGCCGGCACGGCCAACATCACTGACCTGGACACCGGCGAGGTGCTGATGAGCCAGGAGGTCGAGGAGGGGGACATCTGGCGCATGTGCCAGTGCAAGGACGCTGCGATCCGCGACTGGGTCAAGCTGGCCGTCAACCGCGCGCGCAACTCGGGCATGCCGGTGGTGTTCTGGCTGGACCAGTACCGTCCGCACGAGGCGCAGCTGATCACCAAGGTCAAGATGTATCTGCACGAGCACAACACCTCGGGCCTGGACATCCAGATCATGAGCCAGGTGCGGGCGATGCGCTACACGCTGGAGCGCGTGATCCGTGGCCTGGACACCATCAGCGCCACCGGCAATATCCTGCGCGACTACCTCACTGACCTGTTCCCCATCATGGAGTTGGGCACCTCGGCCAAGATGCTGTCCATCGTGCCGCTGATGGCCGGCGGTGGCATGTACGAGACCGGTGCTGGCGGCTCGGCGCCCAAGCATGTGCAGCAACTGGTTGAAGAAAACCACCTGCGCTGGGACTCCTTGGGTGAGTTTCTGGCTCTGGCGGTCAGCCTGGAAGATCTGGGCCTGAAGAACAACAATTCCAAGGCCAAGCTGCTGGCCAAGACGCTCGACGCGGCCACCGGCCAACTGCTGGACAACAACAAGAATCCCAGCCCCAAGACCGGGCAGTTGGACAACCGTGGCAGCCAGTTCTATCTGGCGCTCTATTGGGCGCAGGCCCTGGCAGCGCAGACGGACGATGCCGAGCTCGCCGCCAGCTTCGCGCCGCTGGCCAAGGCCTTGGCCGAGAACGAGGCCAGCATCGTTGCCGAACTTGCTGGCGTTCAAGGCAAGCCGGTGGATATCGGCGGCTACTACATGCCTGACATGGCGAAGCTGGAGGCTGTGATGCGCCCCAGCGCGACCTTCAACGCCGCGCTGGCCTCGGTCGCAGCCTGAGCGCCTGCCGCCCACCGCTGAGGCTGGCCCCTGGGCCAGCCTACTCGTGGCTGGCCGCTACCGATACTGTTTGACCTTTTCGAAAGACTCCCCCATGTACCAGCACATCAAGGTTCCTGAGCAGGGCAGCAAGATCACCGTCAACCCGGACATGTCGCTCAATGTGCCGGACGAGCCCATCATCCCTTTCATTGAAGGGGATGGCACCGGGCTGGACATCACGCCAGTGATGATCAAGGTGGTGGATGCCGCCGTGGCCAAGGCCTATGGCGGCAAGCGCACGATCCGCTGGATGGAGGTGTATGCCGGCGAGAAGGCTACCCGGGTGTATGGCCCTGATGTTTGGCTGCCTGCCGAGACCCTGGACGTGCTGCGCGAGTACGTGGTCTCGATCAAGGGCCCGCTGACGACGCCCGTGGGCGGCGGTATCCGTTCCCTGAATGTGGCGCTGCGCCAGGAGCTGGATCTTTATGTCTGCCTGCGTCCCGTGCAGTACTTCAAGGGCGTTCCCTCTCCCTTGAAGGAGCCCGAGAAGACCCATATGGTCATCTTCCGTGAGAACTCGGAAGACATCTACGCCGGCATCGAGTACGAAGCCGAGAGCGACAAGGCCAAGAAGCTCATCAAGTTCCTGCAAGAGGAAATGGGCGTCAAGAAGATCCGCTTCCCGAATACCTCGGGCATCGGCATCAAGCCCGTCTCGCGTGAGGGCACCGAGCGTCTGGTGCGCAAGGCTATCCAGTACGCGATTGACAATGACAAGCCCAGCGTCACCATCGTGCACAAGGGCAACATCATGAAGTACACCGAGGGTGGCTTCCGTGATTGGGCCTATGCGCTGGCGCAGAAGGAGTTTGGCGCCGAGCTGATCGACGGCGGTCCCTGGTGCAAGCTGCTCAACCCGAAGACCGGCAAGAGCATCACGATCAAGGATTCGATCGCTGACGCCTTCCTGCAGCAGATTCTGTTGCGCCCTGCCGAGTACTCGGTGGTGGCCACATTGAATCTGAATGGCGACTACATCTCCGATGCGCTCGCTGCACAAGTGGGTGGCATCGGCATCGCCCCGGGCGCCAACTTGTCGGATTCGGTGGCTTGCTTCGAAGCGACGCACGGCACCGCGCCGAAGTACGCCGGCAAGGACTATGTCAACCCGGGCTCCGAGATCCTCTCGGCCGAGATGATGCTGCGCCACATGGGCTGGACGGCCGCTGCCGACCTGATCATCAGCTCGCTGGAGAATTCGATCGCAAGCAAGAAGGTCACCTATGACTTCGCCCGCCTGATGGACGGAGCCACCCAGGTGTCGTGCTCGGGCTTTGGCCAGGTGATGATCGACAACATGTAATGCCAGCCGGCCTTGGCGCCGGTTTGCAGCACATCGCACAGCTCCAGGTGCTCTTCGCCCTGGGGCTGTTTTCTTTCGAGCCTCAGCGCCTGATCAACAACGCGCAGCAGCGGGCTGTCTTGCGACAGTCCGCATTTGTGCTGCTCGGACCTTGTTGCTGCAGGGCGCTGGCTGGGTCAGTCGGCGCCACTCAAGCTGGCTTGGGCAAGTCGCTCCTCTTCGATGGTCGGCGTGATGTTCTGGGCCAGTTGGCCCTTGGGGCCTTGCACCAACTCAAACAACACCTTGCCGCCTTGTTGAAGCGTCTTGAAGCCTTCCATCTGGATGGCGGAAAAGTGCGCGAACACATCCTCTCCGCCGGACTCGGGTTCTATGAAGCCAAATCCCTTGGCATCGTTAAACCACTTGACTGTTCCTCGTTGCATTTGCTTCTCCATCCCGGTGTCTAGTGCACCGCGGCGGATTCTCAAAGCGCTGTCAATCCCCTGTCAATTCGGTAGGTCCCCGAGGTCAGCACAGCCATCGAGCGATCGCTTGTCGATCTGTTGGCAATCCCTGGCGGAGATCGACAGATACCCCAGGGTTTCGGGGGCCCATGATGGGCTTGCAAGAACGGCACCGAGACCCCATCTATAGAATCGGACCATGCCAGATTCTCCCCGTCAGCCTCCCAAGCCGCCGAGTATCCGACCGCCCGATGTCGGGCCGGGTCGTGAGGACGCGGATGGCACCACCACGTTGGAGCGCATTGCGCAGCGCACCGAGCCTCCGCGTCTGTATCAAGTCCTGTTGCTTAACGACGATTTCACGCCGATGGAGTTTGTCGTGATGGTGCTTCAGGAGTTTTTTCGTCTTGATTTGGATACTGCCACCCAAATCATGCTCAAAATCCACCACGAGGGCCGTGGCGTCTGCGGTGTATTCACCAAGGATGTTGCAGCCACGAAAGTGGAACTGGTGCTGGGCGCCGCAAGGCGTGCCGGCCATCCCCTGCAGTGCATTATGGAGGCCGCATGATTGCGCAAGAGCTTGAAGTCAGCCTGCACATGGCGTTTGTCGAAGCGCGTCAGCAGCGTCACGAGTTCATCACCGTCGAGCATTTGCTGATGGCGTTGCTGGACAACCCCTCCGCGGCCGAAGTGCTGCGCGCTTGTTCGGCCAATATCGATGATTTGCGCAAGAGCCTGTCGCAATTCATCAAGGAAAACACGCCCACGGTGGGTGGTGCCGAAGAGGTGGATACCCAGCCGACGCTGGGCTTCCAGCGCGTGATCCAGCGCGCCATCATGCATGTCCAGTCCACGGGCAGCGGCAAGAAGGAAGTGACTGGCGCCAATGTGCTGGTGGCGATCTTCGGCGAGAAGGATTCGCACGCCGTCTACTACCTGCACCAGCAGGGCGTCACACGGCTGGACGTGGTGAACTACATCGCGCACGGCATCAAGAAGAGTGAGCCCCCGGAGCCTCCCAAGGGCCAGGAAGGCGGCTCCGGTCAGGAAGCCGAGCGCGAGGACGCAGAAGGCCAGGGCGGTGGCAAGGGCTCGCCGCTGGAGCAGTTCACGCAGAACCTCAACCAGCTCGCCAAGGACGGCAAGATCGATCCGCTGATCGGCCGCGAACTTGAGGTCGAGCGCGTGGTGCAGGTGCTGTGCCGCCGCCGCAAGAACAATCCGCTGCTGGTTGGCGAGGCCGGTGTCGGCAAGACAGCCATCGCTGAAGGCCTGGCCTGGCGTATCACCGAGGGCGATGTGCCCGAGGTGCTGGCGGACAGCGTGGTCTATTCGCTGGACATGGGCGCCTTGCTGGCCGGTACCAAGTACCGTGGTGACTTCGAGCAGCGCCTGAAGGCTGTGCTCAAGCAGCTCAAGGACCAGCCGCATGCGATCCTGTTCATCGACGAGATCCACACCCTGATCGGTGCAGGCGCGGCATCGGGCGGCACGCTGGATGCGAGCAACCTGCTCAAGCCGGCGCTGAGTTCCGGCGCGATGAAGTGCATCGGCGCGACCACCTTCACAGAGTACCGTGGCATCTTCGAGAAGGACGCGGCGCTGTCGCGTCGCTTCCAGAAGGTCGACGTGGCCGAGCCTTCAGTTGAGCAGACGGTCGAGATCCTGAAGGGCCTGAAGTCGCGCTTCGAGGAGCACCACAGCGTCAAGTACGCGCTGGGGGCGCTGCAGGCTGCCGCCGAGTTGTCAGCCAAGTACATCAACGACCGTCATCTGCCGGACAAGGCCATCGATGTGATCGACGAGGCCGGTGCCGCGCAGCGCATCCTGCCCAAGAGCAAGCAGAAGAAGACCATCACCCGCGCCGAGGTCGAGGACATCGTGGCCAAGATCGCGCGCATCCCGCCGGCTTCGGTGTCCAGCGATGACCGCGGCAAGCTCAAGAGCCTGGACCGTGACCTGAAGAGCGTGGTCTTCGGTCAGGAGCCGGCCATTGACGCGCTGGCGGCGGCCATCAAGATGGCACGCTCTGGCCTGGGCAAGCCCGACAAGCCGATTGGTAGCTTCCTGTTCAGCGGCCCCACCGGCGTCGGCAAGACGGAAGTGGCCAAGCAGCTGGCCTACATCCTGGGCATCGAGCTGATCCGCTTCGACATGTCGGAGTACATGGAGCGTCACGCCGTCAGCCGCCTGATCGGTGCGCCGCCGGGATATGTGGGCTTCGATCAGGGCGGCTTGCTGACGGAAGCCGTCACCAAGAAGCCGCATGCGGTGCTGTTGCTCGACGAGATCGAGAAAGCGCATCCTGACGTCTTCAACGTGCTGCTGCAGGTGATGGACCATGGATCGCTGACCGACAACAACGGGCGCAAGGCGGATTTCCGCAACATCATCATCATCATGACGACCAATGCGGGCGCCGAGACGATGAACAAGTCGACCATCGGCTTCACCACCGCGCGCGAGCAGGGTGATGAGATGGCCGACATCAAGCGCCTGTTCACGCCGGAGTTCCGCAATCGCCTGGATGCCATCGTGTCCTTCCGCGCTCTGGACCAGGAGATCATCCTGCGCGTGGTCGACAAGTTCCTGCTCCAGCTGGAAAGCCAGCTGCAGGAGAAGAAGGTCGAGGTTACATTCACCGACGCGCTGCGCCAGCACCTGGCCAAGAAGGGCTTCGACCCTTTGATGGGAGCGCGCCCGATGCAGCGCCTGATCCAGGACACCATCCGTCGCGCGCTGGCGGACGAGTTGCTGTTCGGCCGCCTGGTCGATGGCGGTCGCCTGAGCGTCGATGTGGATGCGGCCGGCGAGGTGCAGCTGGACATCCAGCCAGCCAAGCAACGCGACAACAAGCCCAAGGCCGAGCCGGCGACAGCCGGTTGAAGCGCAGCGGCCTGTCGGGCTGCGTGCCGTGTTGAGTGCAAGAGCCCGGTCAGGTTTGACCGGGCTCTTGTCTTTGCGCGCGTGCCGCGGATGGCGTCCACCATCGCGAACCCCCTCGTCCGGGGGCACTCTTTGGGCGTATGGTCAACGCATCGCCAGCCGGCAATAGTTCGTTCAGCGAGGCCAAGCGCTTGCGCAAGGAGCGGATCATGCACTTCGAAGAAGTCGACACCGGTGACTACAGGATCTATGCGGGCGCGATCGAGAGGCCGCGCGCCTATGGCTACGTGGCCGCCGTCGTGGTGGTGCGGCTGCGTGGCATCACACCGCGGCAGGAAACTTTCCGGGACGAGTGCCTGGCGGGTGGCTATGGCTGGCCGACACCTGCGGAAGCCTTGCGTTTTGCGGTCAACGCTGGGCGTGACTTCGTGATGTGCGGGCGCCAGTCGGTGAACTGAGCTGCAGTCGCGACAGGCCTGCGGCTGCTGCTGAGGGCGCAGATTCCGTCTTTCGTCGCCTCAGCAGCCCCCGGCTATTGGGCAAAGCGTCGGCGCCCGCTATCGTGCCGGGCATGAGCGCGACCCTTCCTGTCCTGAAGCTGCCCAGCCATCGCCAGGCTTGGCAGGGTTTCGTTGCTTCGCTGACCTTGTGGCGGGTGGGCCTGACCCTGGCCCTGGCGGTGCTGGCGGCGACCTTGCTGAACCCCATCTTCATCACGCCCTATGCGGTGCTGCTGGGACGCACGCTGTTCATCGCGCTGCTGGCCTTGCTGGCCTTCTCGGCGGCGGGGCAGTGGCCGCGGCGCCTGCCCAGCTGGGTGGCGCGCTGGCTGGTGCAAGTGCTGCTGGTGACGCTGATGGTGCCGCTGGGCACCTTGCTGGTCTATCTGGTCTCGGTCGGTGGCGACATCGGCACGCTGCTGCGCAGCGAGGGCCGCTTGCTGGGCTTCTTCTGGATTGCCGGTTCGGGCTTGCTGATCGGTCCTTTGCTGGCGATGGGGGCCTTGTACCGCCAGCGCGATGCCGAAGCGCGCAGCCAGGCGCTGCATTTCGAGCTGGAGCGCAGCGAACTGGAGCGCCGTGCGCTGGATGCTCGGCTGCGCCTGCTGCAGGCCCAGGTTGAGCCGCACTTTCTGTTCAACACCCTGGCCAATGTGCGCGCTTTGGTCGAGACCGGCTCGCCGCAGGCTGCGCCGGTGCTCAGCAGCCTGATCGCCTATCTGCGTGCCGCGGTGCCGCGCCTGCACAACGAGGCGGCCAGCCTGGGCGACGAACTGGCCCTGGTGCGCGCCTATCTGGAGCTGATGCACCTGCGCATGCCGGACCGGCTGCAGTACCGCATTGCCGTGCCGGCCGAGCTGCACGCGCTGCGCTTTCCGCCGATGGCCTTGCTGACCCTGGTCGAGAACGCGGTGCGCCACGGCATCGACCCGAGCGAGGAGGGCGGCAGCATCGAGGTCAGCGGCTTTCGCGAGGCACCGGGCCGGCCGCTGCGTCTGTGGGTCAGCGACTCCGGCGTCGGCCTGACCCAGCAGATGGGCTCGGGCACAGGGCTGCGCAATCTGCGCGAGCGGCTGCAAGTCTTCTATGGCGACACGGCGCGACTGGACCTGACCGAAAATCCGCCGCATGGATTGCGCGCAGAAATCGAGTTCACCCCATGACGAATCCTGAAGCGACGGCCCTGATCGCCGACGACGAGCCGCTGCTGCGCGAGAGCCTGGTGCGCGGCCTGGCCCAGGTCTGGCCTGAGCTGCGGATCGTCGGGCAGGCCCGCAATGGTCGGGAGGCGATCGAGCTGTTCGAGCAGCTGCGCCCGCAGATCGTCTTCCTGGACGTGCACATGCCAGGCCTGAGTGGCGTCGAAGCGGCCAAGGCGATTGCCCGGCGTGCGCAGCTGGTGTTCGTCACGGCCTACGAGCAATACGCGGTACAGGCTTTCGAGCAGGGCGCGCTGGACTATCTCGTCAAGCCGCTGGAGCCCGAGCGTCTGGCTGACACGGTGGAGCGCCTGCAGGAGCGCTTGGCGGCCTCAGTTGCCGGCACACCGGGCGACGCGAACCAGGCGCGCCTGGAAGCGGCGCTTGAGGCGGCGCTGAACCAGCTCAACGAGCGCCTCAAGAGTGGCAATCCAGCGGCGGAGCCGCCGCGGCCGGCGCCGCTGCAGTGGCTGCGCGCCTCGGTGGGCAGCACGCTCAAGCTGATTCCGGTCGAGCAGATCATCTTCATGCGCTCGGACGAGAAGTACACCCTGGTGGTCTGGCAGGAAGGCGAGGCCCTGATCCGCATGCCGATCCGCGAACTGATCGAACAGCTGGATCAGCAGGCCTTTGCCCAGGTGCATCGCTCGGTGGTGGTCAATCTGCGCGCCATCAGCCACGTGACCCGCGGCCCCAACGAGACGGCCGACCTGCACCTGCGCGGCCGCCCGGAAGTGCTGCCGGTGAGCCGCAGCTACTTGCACCTGTTCCGGCAGATGTAGAGACGGCCCACCCCCTAGGGTCAGCGGCTGGTCTGACCTTGCACCACCACCGTTTCCAATTGCCACACGGCCACCGCTTGGTCGGCGCTTTGCAGCACGGCGAGGACCACAATGGCCGCCAGCGCAATCAACAGCCCGATGTGCAGGGCGCTGTCAGATATCTCATGCATCCGCCCCAGCGGACGTGTCCGCTCAGTGCGTTCTTGCGGCGTGGCGCGCGGTGTCAACAGGGCCTTGGTGTCCATGACGACCTCCTGCTTGTGCAAGACAAGTCTAGGCGGCAGTCAGGCACTCCGCCAGCAGCAAGTCGGCGACGACGCGGCGTGGCAATCAGTTGCTCGACAGCGGCTCGGTGCGTGCGTTCAACCAGGCCAGCGCTTCGCCGCTCAGCAGCGGTGACAAACGGGCGCGCACCAGGGCGTGATAGCTGTTGAGCCAGGCGATTTCGTCGGCACGCATCAACGCCAGGTCCAGGCAGCGGGTGTCGATCGGGCACAGCGTCAGTGTTTCGAAGGCCAGCATCTCGCCGAACTGGCCTTTCTCCGGCGTCTCCAGCGCGATGTTGAGCACCAGGTTCTCGATCCGCACGCCCCATTGGCCTGGGCGATACACGCCGGGCTCGATCGAGGTGATCATGCCGGGCTCCATCGCCATCTGTGGCTCGGCCACCGCCTTGGAGATGCTCTGCGGGCCTTCATGCACGTTCATGAAATAGCCCACGCCGTGGCCTGTGCCATGGCCAAAGTCGATGCCGTGCTCCCACAGCGGGCCGCGCGCCAGGCTGTCCAGCATCGGGCTCAGCGTGCCGCGCGGGAACACCGCGCGCGACAGGTTCATCGTGCCCTTGAGCACCAGCGTGTAGTCACGCTTCTGTGCCGCGCTGACCTCGCCGATCGGCCAGACCCGTGTGATGTCGGTAGTGCCACCCAGGTACTGCGCGCCCGAATCGATCAGCAGCAGACCGTTGCCCTCGATCACTGCATGCGATTCCGGCGTGGCGCGGTAATGCGGCATCGCGCCGTTGGCATTGAAACCGGCGATGGTGGGGAAGCTCAGGCCCTTGAAGCCCGGCCGCTTGGCGCGCGCGGCGCTGAGCTCTTCATCGACGGTGATCTCGGTGACGCGCTCGCCACGCGCCATCGCGGCCTCGAACCAGGCATAGAACTCGCACATCGCGGCGCCGTCCTGCGCCATCGCCTCACGCACATGCGCGGCCTCGCCTGCGGTCTTGCGGCTCTTGGCCAATGTGCTGGGGTTGATGGCCTCAATCACCTTGACGCCGGCCGGCGCAGCTTCGCGCAGACCCAAGGTCACGCGGCGCGGTCGATCAGCAGCGCGGCGTCAGCGGGCAGGGCTGCCAGCGCGCTGGCGGCTTGAGCGTAGTCGGCCAGCTTCACGCCATCCAGCGCCAGGCGCGCCTGCAACTCGGCCGGGACCTTGCCGGCGCCCACGAACAGGGTCAGGCCTTGCTGCGCGTCCATCAGCACATGGGCCAGGAACACCGGGTTGTAGTCCACATCGGCGCCGCGCAGGTTCAGCAGCCAGGCGATGTCGTCGACGGTGGAGATGAAGTGGTGGCTGGCACCGTGGCGCGCCATCGCAGCGCGCACGCCAGCGAGCTTGTCAGCGCGCGTCACCACCGCTTGCGGCGGCAGGTGCTCGTAGATCGCATCGCCGGGCAAGGCCGGGCGCGTCCCAGGCGGACTGGATCACGTCGATATCGCTGCGCACTTGCAGGCCCTGGCGCGTCAGCGCCGTGCGCAGCTGCTGCGCCAGCGCCAGTCCCAGCACCTGGCCATCCACGGCCAGCGCCTGCCCGCTCTGGAGCTGCTCGACGATCCACTCGATGTAATGGGTGGCTGCGCCGGTGGGAACCTTGACCAGCTCGATGCCGGTGCCGGCCAGTTCCACCTCAGCCTGCGTCCAGTAGCGGCTGTCGGCAAAGATCGCCGCGCGATCCAGCGTCACCACCAGCGTGCCCATCGAACCGGTGAAGCCCGACAGCCACTGCCGGCCCTGCCAGCGCTCGGGCAGGTACTCGGAGAGGTGTGGATCGGCCGACGGCACCAGGGCCGCGTGGGCACCGGCCGCGCGCAGCGCGTCGCGCACGCGCTCGATGCGCAGGGTGATGGTCGAGGTGCGGGTGTCCATGAGCGTCTCCGGGAATGGTGCAGGCAGCCGCCGGATGGGCGACCGACTTGTGTGACAGTGCAGTGACGCGGATTGTAGGAGGGCCGCTGCCCAGCGGGTGCGCTCAGCGCCTGGCCACCGCCTCGCGGATGGCGGCCTGCACCAGCTCGGCGTCGTCCCACATCAGGAAGTGATAGCCCTGGGCGCTCATGCGCAGCTCGGCCTTGGCCAGGCCGGCGTACTGGCGCTCGAAGATGGCGCGCGTGCTGTCCAGCGTGCTGCCCATCGGCGCATAGGCGGCCCAGGCGCCCAGCACCGTGGTCGGCGCCTTGATGTTCGGCAGCAGCGGGCGCAGGTCGGTGGTCCAGATCTCGTACATGGCCTGGCCGCTGCTCTTGGGGTCGCTGTCCAGCATCCACTTCATCATCGTCGACTGGCGCTCGGCCTGGCGACTCATGCTGGCCAGCATCGGTCCCATCTGCACACGCATCTGCTCCGGCGTGGCGCGCTGCGTGCCCTCACGCATGGCCTCGGCCATGGGCCGCACGCTGTCGATGCTGGCCTTGGGGTTCTGGATGCCGGGCAGGAAGGGCAGGCTGTCGACGATCACCAGCTGCTTGACCTTGTTGTCGGCCTCGGCCGCCAGCATCAGCGCCAGCACGCCACCCAGGCTGTGGCCCACCACGGTGGCACCCTGCGGCGCAGCCTGGGCCAGCTGCGCCTTCAGCTGCGCGCGCATGGTTTCCAGGAAGTCCTTGCGGGCGGCTTCCGATGCGGGCGCGCCGGCAAAGCCGGGCAGCTGCGCCATCAGGCAGCGCACGCCGGGCTGCAGCTTGTCGCAGGTTTCGCTCCAGACCTCGGCCGAGCTGTTCAGGCCGGGAATCATCAGCACCGGTCGGCCCTCGCCGCGTTCGGTGATCTGCACGCTGGCGCTGTCGGCGGCCCGTGCGCTGCCCTGGCCCAGGGCCAGCAGCAGGCCGCACAAGGCCAGCGTGGCGCGGGTCAGCAGGGCAGGGGACTGGGTGCTGGGCTTGTTGATCGTCATGGTCGGCTCCGTCGTGTGGTTTGCGATGGCGCCAGTGTTCGACAGCAGCGCTGTCCAGACCGCTATCAGGTGACGGATGGCGAGCGCCGCCGACGAATCGCAAGCCGGCGGGACCCAAGCGATGCGCGACCTAGAGCTCGGTGCGCAAGGCCCACAGCTCTGGGAACAGCACCACGTCCAGCATCTTGCGCAGGTAGCTGACGCCGCCGGTACCGCCGGTGCCGCGCTTGAAGCCGATCACGCGCTCCACCGTCGTCACATGGCGGAAGCGCCAGAGCCGGAAGGCGTCTTCCAGGTCGACCAGTTCTTCGCCCATCTGGTAGAGGTCCCAATGCGCCTTCGGGTCGCGGTAGACCTGCAGCCAGGCGGCCTTGACGCCGTCATCGGCGCCGTAGGCCTGGGTCCAGTCGCGCGCCGTGTGGCTGGCGGGCACGCTGATGCCGCAGCGGCTCATCAGGCGCAGCACCTCGTCGTACAGCGAGGGCGACTCGTAGGCCGCGCGCACCGCCGCCAGCAGCTCGGGCCGGTGTTCGTGCGGCTTCAGCATCGCGGCATTCTTGTTGCCCAGCATGAACTCGATCTGCCGGTACTGCCAGCTCTGGAAGCCGCTGCTGTTCGAGAGGTAGGGCCGGATCGCGCTGTATTCGGGCGGGGTCATGGTCGCCAGCACGTCCCAGGCATGCACCAGCTGTTCCATGATGCGTGAGACCCGCGCCAGCATCTTGAAGGCCTCGGGCAGCTGGTCGGCCGCCACGCAGCGCACGGCGGCATGCAGCTCGTGCAGCATCAGCTTCATCCACAGCTCCGAGGTCTGGTGCTGCACGATGAAGAGCATCTCGTTGTGCTCGGGCGAAAGCGGGTGCTGGGCACTGAGCACCTGATCCAGATGCAGGTAGTCGCCGTAGCTCATGTCCTTGGAGAAGTCGAGCTGTGCTCCGTGGAAGCCGGCCCCCACGTCGCTGCGCTCCTGCCCCCCGGGGGGCTGCCGCCGCCTTGGGACGGCCCGGCGGCGGCGGCGTCCTTGACGATGCCCTCGGTGATGGAAGCGCCAGCGGGGTGATGGGGGCAGCTCATGTCACGCTCGCTTTCTGGTTGAAACGCGCCTCTTTCCACTCGCTGCTGGCCAGCACCTGGCGCAGATGCTCGACGGCATCCCACACATCGGCGAAGCCGAGGTACAGCGGCGTGAAGCCGAAGCGCAGGATGTGCGGCACCTCGTCAAGTCGCGCGGGATCGCCGGCGCGGAAGTCGCCGATCACGCCGCGTGCGATCAGGGCCTGGATCACCACATAGCCGGCTTCGTGCAGCGGTGCGGCCAGACTCAGGCAGACCTGGCTGCCGCGTTGCGCGGCCTCGCGCGGCGAGGCCAGGCGCACGCCCAGCTCGGCGCAGCGCGCCTCAGCCAGCTCGATGAAGCACTCGGTCAGCGCGACGGATTTCTGCCGCAGCGCCGCCATGCCGCCCAGCGGCTCGGCCGCCAGCACGGTGTCCACGCCGCACTCCAGCGCGGCGAGCGCCAGGATGGCCGGCGTGCCGCAGATGTAGCGCGTGATGCCGGCGGCGGGCTGGTAGTCGGGCGTGAACTGGAAGGGCGCTGCATGGCCCAGCCAGCCCGACAGCGGCTGCCAGAACCGGTTCACATGGCGTGGATGCGCCCACACGAAGGCCGGCGCGCCGGGCCGCCGTTCAGGTATTTGTAGCCGCAGCCGATGGCGAAGTCAGCGTTCGCGCCGCTCAGGTTCACCGGCACCGCGCCGGCCGAGTGCGCCAGGTCCCAGATCACCAGCGCGCCCGCCGCCTGCGCGGCGGCGGTGACGGCGGCCATATCGTGCTGGTAGCCGGTGCGGTAGTTCACCTGGGTGAGCATCAGCACCGCCAGGTCGGCGTCCAGTGCGGCAGGCAGTTCGTCCACGCTATCGACCAGTTTGAGCGTCAAGCCGTGCTGCTGGCACAGACTCTCGGCGATGTAGAGGTCGGTCGGGAAGTTGCTGCGCTCGGACACGAGGGTCTTGCGCCCCGGCGCGTCGGCCTGCGCGATGCGGATCGCGGCGCTGAGCACCTTGTAGAGGTTCAGCGAGGTCGAGTCCGCCGCGATCACCTCGCCCGGCGCGGCGCCGACCAGACGGGCGATCTTGTCGCCCACCCGCGCCGGCAGCTCCATCCAGTGCGCGGTGTTCCAGCTCTTGATCAGGTCGGTGCCCCATTCCTGGGTGATCACCGCTTGCACCCGCGCGGCCGTCGCCTTGGGCAGCACGCCCAGCGAATTGCCGTCCAGGTAGATCACGCCGGGCGGCAGCGCGAACTGGTCCTTGAGGGCGCGCAGCGGATCGGCCTGATCCCGCGCGACGCAGTCCTGTCTGGTGATTGCATTCATTTGTCGTTCAACTCCATCAGCGTTCGCGCAGCACTGCGCCGAACCGTCAAAGTTCGCGCAAGACTGCGCGAACGGGGGGATGCACAAGCGCCGGCCAGCTTCAGTGGCAGCGCAATCAATTCGTAGTCGCCTCGGCACCTCGTCCAGCACCAGGTTCTCAAGCACGCGCAGGTCCAGGCGCAGCAGTCGCTGGTGGCTGTCCAGGCTCTTGCTGCTGGCTGGGTCCACCGAGGGTGTGTCCAGGCCGATCAGGCGCACGCCGCGCGCCGCCAGCCAGTCCACCGTCTCGGGCGCGAAGGCGCTGAACTCGGGGTTCCACTGCGTGTCGGCGTGCTGGCAGCAGCGCACCAGCACGCGCGGCGGCAGCGCGGCCTCGGCATGCTGCAGGTGCTCGATGCGGATCAGCGGGCCGCAGGCGATCGCGTGGATCACGCGGCAGCGGCCCAGATAGGCGTCCAGCGCGACGTCGGCAATGGCTGCCGCGCCATTCGCGTAGTGCAGCGGCGCATCGGCATGCGCACCCACATGTGGCGACATCGTGATCGCGCTCAGATTCACCGGGCAGTCCGGCGTCAGCGTCGCGGTCCAGCGCAGCGCAAAGGGCTCGTCGCCGGGAAAGATCGGCGCGTCCGGCGTGACGGTGGGTGAGATGTCCCAGAGCTTCTTGACTGTCATGGTGTGTTCCTCAGGCGGCGCGCACCTTATCGCGGCTTGAATCGGCGTGGTGTCGGTTAATCCCAACAAGGCCTTCGGCGGGATGGCGACCACGGTCGCGACCCCGGGAATGTCCGTAGTCTGGCACAGCCTGAAAGTAATTGACACCTAAACTATCGATACCTAAAGTTGATCGCATTCGTTCACTGTCCAAGGCGTGACGGCATGCGCATCACCTGCATAGGCGGCGGCCCCGCTGGCCTCTATTTCGGTCTGCTGATGAAGAAGCTGGACCCGGCCCACCAGGTCCGCGTGGTCGAGCGCAACAAGCCCTACGACACCTTCGGCTGGGGCGTCGTGTTCTCGGATGCCACCATGGACAATATGCGCCAATGGGACCCGGAGACGGCCGCCGAGATCCAGCAGGCCTTCAATCACTGGGACGACATCGAGCTGCACATCAAGGGCCGCGCGATCCGCTCCGGCGGCCATGGCTTCGTCGGCATCGGCCGCAAGAAGCTGCTCAACATCCTTCAGGCGCGCTGTGAGCGTCTGGGCGTGGAGCTGGTGTTCGACTGCGATGCGCAGTCCGACGAGGACTATGCCGACTCCGACCTGATCATCGCCAGCGACGGCATCAACAGCCGCGTCCGAGGCCGCTACGCCGAGGTCTTCAAGCCCGATATCGTCACGCGGCCCAACCGCTACATCTGGCTGGGCACGCACAAGCTGTACGACGCCTTCAACTTCCTGTTCGAGAAGACCGAGCATGGCTGGTTCCAGGCCCACGTCTACAAATTCGACGAGCAGACCACCACCTTCATCGTCGAGTGTCCTGAGCATGTCTGGCTGGCGCATGGGCTGGACCAGGCCGACCAGCAGCAATCCATCGATTTCTGCGAGAAGCTGTTTGCCGACAGCCTGCAGGGCGAGAAGCTGATGACCAATGCGCGCCATCTGCGCGGCTCGGCCTGGCTGAACTTCCAGCGCGTGGTCTGTGATCAGTGGTGGCTGAAGAACAAGCACGGCAGCCATGTGGTGCTGATGGGCGACGCGGTGCACACGGCGCACTTTGCGATCGGCTCGGGCACCAAGCTGGCCATCGAGGACGCGATCGAGCTGGCGCGGCTGTTCCAGCAGCAGGGCGACACGCCTGCACAGATTCCCCAGGTGCTGGCCGACTACCAGTCGGCGCGCCGCGTCGAGACCCTGCGCCTGCAGAACGCGGCCTGGAATGCGATGGAGTGGTTCGAGGTCTGCGGCCAGCGCTACTGCGACCCGCTGGAGCCCGAGCAGTTCATGTATTCGATGCTGACGCGCAGCCAGCGCATCAGCCACGAGAACCTGCGCCTGCGCGACAAGGACTGGCTCGAAGGCTATGAGCGCTGGTTCGCCGCGCGTGCGGGTGTCGAGCGCGGCCCCGAGCAGAAGCCCGTGCCGCCGATGTTCACGCCCTTCACGCTGCGCTCGCTGACGCTGAAGAACCGTGTGGTGGTCTCGCCGATGGCGCAGTACTCTGCCGTGGACGGCCTTCCGGGCGACTATCACCTGGTGCATCTGGGTGCGCGCGCCATGGGCGGCGCCGGCCTGGTGTTCGCCGAGATGACCTGCACCAGTCCGGATGCGCGCATCACCCCCCGGCTGCCGGGCTTGTGGACGGACGAGCAGGGCGCGGCCTGGCGGCGCATCGTCGACTGGGTGCATGCCAACAGCGACGCCAAGATGGCGGTGCAGCTGGGCCATGCCGGTGGCAAGGGCTCGACCCGGCGCGCCTGGGACGGTATCGACAAGCCCCTGTCGGACAGCGACAGCGAGGCCAATTGGCCCTTGATCAGCGCCTCGCCCCAGCAATACTTGTCAGGCGTCAGCCAGGTCTCGCGGGCGATGACGCGTGCCGATATGGACCGCGTCAAGGCCGACTTCGTGGCTGCCGCCCAGCGCGCCGCCGCGGCCGGCTTCGACTGGCTGGAGCTGCACTGCGCGCACGGCTATCTGCTGTCCAGCTTCATCTCGCCGCTGACCAATCAGCGCGAGGACGAGTACGGCGGCAGCCTGGCGAACCGCCTGCGCTACCCGCTGGAGGTGTTCGCCGCGCTGCGCGAAGTCTGGCCGGCGCATCTGCCGATGTCGGTGCGCATCTCGGCGCATGACTGGGTCGAGGGCGGCACGACGCCGGACGATGCGGTGCAGATCGCCCGCGCCTTCAAGGCCGCCGGCGCCGACCTGATCGACTGTTCCTCGGGTCAGGTCAGCAAACAGGAAAAGCCGGTCTACGGTCGCATGTTCCAGACCCCGTTTGCCGACCGCGTGCGCCAGGAGGCCGGCATCGCGACGATGGCGGTGGGCGCGATCAGCGAGGCCGATCATGTCAACAGCATCATCGCCGCCGGCCGCGCCGACCTGTGCGCGGTGGCGCGTCCGCATCTGGCCAACCCGGCCTGGACGCTGACTGAAGCCGCCAAGATCGGTTTCACCGAACTGGCCTGGCCGCAGCAATACCGCTCGGCCAAGTCGCAGATGGAAGCGAACTTCCAACGCGAAAAGGCGCAGAAGGCATGAGCGTCGACCAAGGCTTGCAGGGGCAGCATGCTGTCGTCACCGGCGGTGGCTCGGGCATCGGTGCGGCGGTGGCCGCCGCGCTGTTGCGGGGCGGTGCTCGCGTCACGCTGATGGGCCGCGATCTTGCCCGCCTGCAGGTGCAGTGCGCGGCACTGGCAGCGCTGGGGCCGGTGGCTGCGCAGCGCTGCGATGTGGGCGACGAGGCCAGCGTGCAGGCCGCGTTCGCGGCAGCCGGGGCATCGGACTTCGGGCCGGTGGACATCCTCGTCAACAACGCCGGCCAGGTGCAGACGGCGCCGCTGGCGCGCACGACGCTGGCGCAGTGGCAGCAGATGCTGCAGGTCAATCTGACCGGCACCTTCCTGTGCAGCCAGCAGGTGCTGCCGGGCATGCTGGCCGCTGGGCGGGGCCGCATCATCAATGTGGCGAGCACGGCGGCGCTCAAGGGCTATGCCTATGTGGCGGCCTATTGCGCCGCCAAGCATGGGGTGCTGGGCCTGACCCGTGCGCTGGCGCTGGAAGTGGCGAAGAAGGGCATCACCGTGAACGCGGTCTGCCCCGGCTACACCGAGACCGAGATCGTCGCGCAGGCGGTCGAGACCATCGTCGCCAAGACCGGCCGCACGCCCGAGCAGGCCAAGCATGAGCTGGCCTCGGCCAATCCGCAGGGCCGCCTGATCCAGCCCGAGGAAGTGGCGCAGACGGTGGCCTGGCTGGCAAGCCCCGGCGCCGCTGCCGTCAACGGCCAGGCGATTGCCGTGTGTGGTGGGGAGACGGCCTGATGCTGGACGAACTGACGCCCGATCTGGAATCGCGCCTGGGCGATGCGGACCACCAGGCGCTGAAGCTGTGGCTGCGCCTGCTGACTTGCAGCACCCGCATCGAAGACCAGATCCGCCGCCGCCTGAGTCAGGATTTCGGCACCACGCTGCCGCGCTTCGACCTGCTGGCTCAGCTGGAGCGCCACCCCGAAGGCCTGACCATGCGCGCGCTGTCGCAACGCCTGATGGTGACCGGCGGCAATATCACCGGCATCACCGACCAGCTTGAAGCCGAGGGGCTGGTGCAGCGCGTGCCCTCCGAGACCGACCGGCGCTCCTTCAGCGTCAAGCTGACCGCGACCGGTCGGCGCCAGTTCAAGCGCATGGCCAGCACGCATGAAGGCTGGGTGATCGAGCTGTTGAGCGGCTGGAGCCCGGCGCAGAAGACCCAGGTTTATGAGCTGCTGGCCCAGCTCAAGCAGCACCTCGGCAGCCTGGACGCGGCCGCCGTCGTCGCCGCGCCGGCCGCGAAGAAACGTGTTACCCGCAAGAGCGCAAGTGCCAGCAGCATGAGCGTCAGCAGCAAGGAGAAACAGACATGAGCCGCCCCATTGATCAGCACCTGGCGGGTGGCAACCGCCAGAGCCTGCAGGACTATCAGCCGCAGCATTTCCTGTGGCGCCAGCTGGATGGCGTCGGCGTCATCACGCTGAACCGGCCCGAGCGCAAGAACCCGCTGACCTTTGATTCCTATGCCGAGCTGCGCGATCTGTTTCGCCGCCTGAGCTATGTGGACGAGATCAAGGCCATCGTGGTGCAGGGCGCGGGCGGCAATTTCTGCTCGGGCGGCGATGTGCACGAGATCATCGGTCCGCTGACGCAGATGCCCATGCCCGATCTGCTGGCCTTCACTCGCATGACGGGCGATCTGGTCAAGGCGATGCGCGCGTGCCCGCAGCCCATCATCGCGGCCATTGACGGGGTCTGCGCTGGCGCGGGCGCCATCATCGCGATGGCCTCGGACCTGCGCGTGGGCACGGCGCGCAGCAAGACGGCGTTCTTGTTTACCCGCGTCGGCCTGGCCGGCTGCGATATGGGCGCTTGCGCGATGCTGCCGCGCATCGTCGGCCAGGGCCGCGCGTCCGATCTGCTCTACAGCGGTCGCTCTCTGGGCGGAGAGGAGGCGCTGCAATGGGGCTTTCTGAACCGCCTGCCCGCGCCCGAGGCGCTGGAGCAGACCGCGCTGGACTGGGCCGCCGAGATCGCCTGCGGCCCCAGCTTCGGCCATGCGATGACCAAGAAGATGCTGCACCAGGAATGGGCCATGGGCGTGGACGAGGCCATCGAGTCGGAAGCCCAGGCCCAGGCCATCTGCATGATGACGCAGGACTTCCACCGCGCCTACCAGGCCTTTGCCGCCAAGCAAAAGCCAGAGTTCCAGGGAGACTGAGATGCAGGAATTCCTCAGCTGGCCTTTCTTCCAGGACAAGCACCGCGCGCTGGCCACCGAGCTGGATGCCTGGTGCGCCGCCCATCTCTCGCACGGCCATGGTGACGATGTCGATGCCGAATGCCGCGCGCTGGTGAAGGCGCTGGGGCAGGGTGGCTGGCTGCGCCATGCGGTGGCCGGCACCGCTCTGGGCGGCGCAGCCGAGGTGATCGACACGCGCAGCCTGTGCCTGCTGCGCGAAACGCTGGCGTGCCATGACGGCCTGGCGGACTTCGCCTTCGCGATGCAGGGTCTCGGTTCTGGAGCGATCTCACTGGCAGGTTCTGACGAGCAGAAAGCGCGCTATCTGCCGCGCGTGGCAGCAGGCGAGGCGCTGGCGGCGTTTGCGCTGTCCGAGCCCGAGGCCGGTTCCGATGTGGCAGCGATGCAGTGCAGCGCGGTCGATGACGGTGATGCCTATCTGATCAACGGCGAGAAGACCTGGATCTCGAACGGCGGCATCGCGGACTTCTATGTGCTGTTCGCGCGCACCGGCGAAGCGCCGGGCTCAAGAGGCATCAGTGCCTTCATCGTCGACGCCGGACTGCCGGGCTTCGAGATTGCCGAGCGCATCGATGTGATTGCGCCGCACCCGCTGGCACGGCTGCGCTTCACGAACTGCCGCGTGCCCAAGAGCCAACGCATCGGTGCGGCCGGCGAGGGCTTCAAGATTGCGATGCGTACGCTGGATGTGTTCCGCACCTCGGTGGCCGCTGCCGCGCTGGGCTTCGGTCGGCGCGCGCTGAAGGAGGGCCTGGCCCACGCCCAGGAGCGCCGCATGTTCGGGGCCACGCTGGCCGACCTGCCGCTCGCCCAGGCCAAGCTGGCCGATATGGCCTGCACCGTGGACAGCGCCGCCCTGCTGGTCTACCGGGCCGCGTGGGCGCGCGACCAGGGCCGGCCGATCACGCGCGAGGCTGCGATGGCCAAGCTGATGGCCACCGAAGGCGCGCAGAAGGTGATCGACGCGGCGGTGCAGCTGTTCGGCGGCCGTGGCGTGCGGCGCGGCGAGATCGTCGAGTCGCTCTACCGCGAGATCCGGGCGCTGCGCATCTACGAGGGTGCCAGCGAAGTGCAGCAGCTGATCATCGGCCGCGATCTGCTCAAAAACGGCGTCTGACCCCGATTCAGGCCCATCGCATCAGAGGAACTGAGACCATGGCCGACACATCCCATCTCGATACCTTTGCGCGCGATCACCTGCCGCCGCGCGAGCAATGGCCCGAGCTCTTGTCTGAGCTGCCCGAGTTGCAGTTTCCGGACCGTCTGAACTGCGCGGCCGAGCTGCTGGACCGCTGGGTCGAGCAGGGCCAGGGCGAGCGCCTGTGCCTGCAGGGTGCGGGCGGCCTGCGTTGGACTTACGCCGATCTGCAGGCGCGTGCCAACCAGATCGCGCATGTGCTGGTGGACGATCTTGGCGTCGTGCCCGGCAACCGGGTGCTGCTGCGCGGCGCCAACACGCCGCAGCTGGCGGCCTGCTGGTTCGCGGTGCAGAAGGTCGGCGCGATCGCAGTGGCCACCATGCCGATGCTGCGCGCCAAGGAGCTCAGCCAGGCGATTGACAAGGCTGAGGTCAGCCACGCACTGTGCGACGCGCGCCTGGCTGAAGAGTTGACGCTGGCGCAGGCGCAGAGCCCGGCGCTGAAGACGGTGGCACATTTCTTCAGCGACGCGCCCGAAGGCCTGGAGGCGCGCGCCGCCGCCAAGCCGACACGCTTTGCCAACGTGGAGACCGCCGCCGATGACTGCGCGCTGATTGCCTTCACCTCGGGCACCACCGGCCAGCCCAAGGGCACGATGCATTTCCACCGCGATGTGATGGCGATCACGCGCTGCTGGCCGCCGCATTGCCTGCGACCCACGCCCGACGACGTCTTCATCGGCAGCCCGCCGCTGGCCTTCACCTTCGGACTCGGTGGTCTGCTGCTGTTCCCGATGAGCGTCGGTGCCTCCACCGTGCTGCTGGAGAAGGCCGGGCCTGATGCGCTGCTGCCGGCGATCGCGCAGTACCGCGCCAGCGTCTGCTTCACCGCGCCGACCGCCTACCGCGCAATGGCCGCGCAAGCCTCGGCGCACGATCTCAGCGCGCTGCGCAAATGCGTCAGCGCCGGCGAGGCCCTGCCGGCGGCGACGCGCCAGCTCTGGAAAGACAGCACCGGCATCGAACTGATCGACGGCATCGGCGCCACCGAACTGCTGCACATCTTCATCTCGCATGACGAGTCGAACGCCCGCCCCGGCGCCACCGGCAAGCCCATCCCCGGTTACCAGGCCTGCGTGATGGACGATGAGGGCCAGGTCTTGCCTCCCGGCCAGGTCGGCAAGCTGGCGGTCAAGGGGCCGACCGGCTGCCGCTATCTGGCCGATGAGCGCCAGCGCGACTACGTCAAGAACGGCTGGAATCTCACGGGCGACGCCTATCTGGTGGACGCTGATGGTTACTTCTTCTACCAGGCGCGCACCGACGACATGATCGTCTCGGGTGGCTACAACATTGCCGGCCCCGAGGTGGAGAGCGCGCTGCTGCTGCATCCGGCGGTGGCTGAATGCGGCGTGATCGGTGTGGGCGACGTCGAGCGCGGCCAGATCGTCAAGGCCTTTGTGGTGTTGCGCCCCGGCCATGCGGAGGACGAGGCCCAGGTCAGGGTTTTGCAGGACTTCGTGAAGGCCACGATCGCGCCTTACAAGTACCCCCGTGCGATAGAGTTCCGCGCCAGCCTGCCGCGCACCGAAAACGGCAAGTTGCAGCGCTTCCGTCTGCGCGACGGTTGAATCTTCCTTCCCCCTCGACTGATCCTTTTCCGAAACCCTGTTGGAGAGTGAGCATGAGCATGAACGACAAGAAGACCCTGGTGATGACGGCCGTGTTGGGCCTGCTGGCCGCGATGCCGGCGCTGGCCGCCGACAAGGTCAAGGTGGGCCTGCTCAGCACGCTCTCCGGCCCCGGCGCCGGCCTGGGCGTGGACATCCGCGACGGCTTCAATCTGGCGCTCAAGCACCAGGGCGGCAAGTTCGGCGGACTGCCGGTGGAGGTGATCACCGCCGACGACCAGCAGAACCCCGATGTGGCCAAGCAGACCACTGAGCGTCTGCTCAAGCGCGACAAGGTCGACCTGATGACCGGCATCGTGTTCTCGAATGTGATGCTGGCGGTCGGCCCCACCGTGTTTGCCTCCAAGACGCCCTATATCAGCGCCAATGCCGGCCCTTCGCAATATGCGGGCGAGCAGTGCAACCCCTATTTCTTCAACGTGGCCTGGCAGAACGACAACCTGCATGAGGCCGTCGGCAAGACGGTGATGGACAAGGGCTTCAAGAAGGTGGTGGTGCTGGCGCCCAACTATCCGGCGGGCAAGGACGCGATCACCGGCTTCAAGCGCTTCTACAAGGGCGCAGTGGCCGACGAGATCTACACCAAGCTCGGCCAGCTGGACTATTCGGCCGAGCTGGCGCAGGCGCGCGCGGCCAAGCCCGATGCGATGTACATCTTCCTGCCCGGTGGCATGGGCATCAACTTCATCAAGCAGTTCGTCGGCGCCGGGCTCTCGAAGGACATCACCTTGTTCGGCCCGGGCTTCTCGGCCGACGAGGATGTGATCAAGGCGGTGGGCGAGCCCATGCTGGGCATGTTCAACAGCTCGCACTGGGCGCATGACATGGACAACGCCGCCAACAAGAAGTTCGTGGCCGACTTCCAGAAGGAATATGGCCGCCTGCCTTCGCTCTATGCCAGCCAGGGCTATGACGCGGCCCAGCTGATGGGCGCGGCGGTGCGCGATGTGAAGGGCAAGATCGAGGACGGTGATGCGCTGCTGAAGGCGCTGAAGACGGCCAAGTTCGATTCGGTGCGCGGTCCCTTCAAGTTCGGCAACAACCAGTACCCGGTGCAGGACTACTACCTGCGCATCATCACCAAGGATGGCCAGGGCCGTGTGACCAACAAGACGCTGGGCAAGATCTTCAGCAACCACGCTGATGCCTACGCCGCTTCCTGCAAGATGAAGTAAAGCAAAGGCGCGACGAGCTGTGGACTGGATCCTGATCACCGAGCAGGCCTTGAACGGCCTGCAGTTCGGCCTGATGCTCTTCCTGCTGGCGGCCGGGCTGACGCTCGTGTTCGGCATCATGGACATGATCAATCTGGCCCATGGCTCGCTGTACATGGTGGGGGCCTACCTGGCCGCCGCCGTGATGCAGGCCAGCGGCTCTTTCGTGATTGCGGTCGGTGCGGCGCTGGCCGGCACCGCGCTGATCGGCATGCTGCTGGAAGTGGCGCTGCTGCGCCGGCTCTACACGCGTGACCATCTGTCGCAGGTGCTGGCCACTTTCGCGCTCATCCTGATCATGAACGAGAGCGTGCGCATGATCTGGGGCGAGCAGCCCTTGATGCTCAACACGCCAGCGGCGCTGGCTGGTCCGGTGGAACTGCTGCCGGGGCTGATGTATCCGAGCTACCGGCTGCTGATCATCGGTGTGGGCCTGGCCGTGGCGCTGCTGCTGTTTGTGCTGGTGACGCGCACTCGCGTCGGCATGTGGGTGCGGGCCGGGGCCTCCAACCGCGCGATGGCCACGGCGATGGGCGTCAACATCCGATGGCTGTTCACGGCGGTGTTCGGCTTTGGTGCGGCGCTGTGCGCGCTGGCCGGCTCGCTGCTGGGGCCGCTGCTGGCGGTGCAGGTGGGCATGGGCGAGAGCATCCTGATCACCGCCTTCGTCGTCATCGTGATCGGCGGCATCGGTTCCATCCGTGGCGCGCTGGTCGGCTCGCTGCTGGTGGGCCTGGTGGACACCGCCAGCCGCACGCTCTTGCCGATGACGCTGCGCCAGCTGGCCTCGCCCGAAGTGGCGTCCAACCTCGGCCCGGCGCTGGCCTCCATCCTGATCTATGTGCTGATGGCTGCGGTGCTGTTCTGGAAACCCCAGGGCCTGTTCCCCGCCCGCGGCTGAGGCGCCTTTAAGCTATGTCCAGCTCCTCCTCACTTCATCACCCCGGGCCAGGCCGCTGGCTGCTGCTCGCACTGCTGGTCGCGCTGATTGCCTTGCCGCTGGGACTCAAGGCCTTCGGTCTGGAGTTCTACACCGGCGTGGCGACGCGGCTGATGATCTTTGCCATTGCGGCGTCCAGCCTCAACCTGATCCTAGGCTTCGGCGGTATGGTGAGCTTCGGCCATGCGGCCTTTGTCGGCCTGGGCGCCTACACGGTGGGCATCCTGATGGACGCGGGTGTGCGCGAAGCCTGGATCGCCTGGCCGACGGCCATGCTGGTGTCAGGTCTGGCTGCGGCCCTGATCGGCGCGATCAGCCTGCGCACCCGCGGCGTCTACTTCATCATGATCACGCTGGCCTTTGCCCAGATGTTCTATTACCTGATGGTCTCGCTGAAAGCCTATGGCGGCGAGGACGGACTGCCGCTGGCGCAGCGCTCCAGCCTGGGCGGGCTGGACCTGCAGGTGGACGAGAGCTTCTACTACGTGGTGCTGGCGCTGGCAGCGCTGGCCTTGTGGGTGATGCAGCGGGTGGTCAATTCGCCGCTGGGCTGGCTGCTGCAGGGGGCCAAGGAGAACGAGCAACGCATGCTGGCCGTCGGTGCGCCGGTGTTCGCGGTGCGCTGGCAGGCCTTTGTGCTGGCGGGCGCGCTGGCCGGGCTGGCGGGCGCGCTGCTGGCCAATCTGAACGGCATGGTCAGCCCGCATCTGATGCACTGGTCGCAATCGGGCCAGTTGATGATCATGGTGATCCTGGGCGGTGCCGGCACGCTGTGGGGCGGCGCGCTGGGTGCCGCTGCCTTGCTGCTGCTGGAAGAGCTTCTGGCCGGCTACACCATGCACTGGCAGATGGGCCTGGGCCTGCTCTTGCTGCTGGTGGTGCTGTTCGCGCCGCGCGGCCTGGCTGGGCTGGTCAAGCGGGGAGGAGCCAAACCATGAACGCCGCGCCACAGCCGCTGTTGCAGGTGGACAAGCTCGTCAAGCGCTTCGGCGCCTTGGCCGCTACCGATGACGCCAGTTTCGAGGTGCACGAGGGCGAGGTCCATGCGCTGATCGGCCCCAATGGCGCGGGCAAGACCACGCTGATCCACCAGATCTCGGGCGCGCTGGCGCCGGACTCGGGTCGCATCGTCTTTGCGGGCCGCGAGTTGACGCATGCCGGCATGGCCGCCCATGTGCATGCGGGCCTGGTGCGTAGCTACCAGATCACCAGCATCTTCAAATCCTTCTCGGTGCGGGACAACCTGGCCTTGGCCGTGCAGGCAAGGCGGCCAGGGCTACCGTCGTGGCTGCGCGTCGCGGTGCGCGATAAGTCGGCGCATGCCGAGGCCGAAGGGCTGCTGGCGCGCATCGGCCTGAGCGCCCAGGCCGACCGGGCCGCCGGCAGCCTGGGACATGGCGAGCAGCGCCAGCTCGAAGTGGGGCTGGCCTTGGCGGCGCGCCCGCGCCTGCTGCTGCTGGACGAGCCCATGGCCGGCATGGGGCCGGACGAGTCGGAGCGCATGGTCGAGCTGCTGCAGTCCTTGCGAAAGGAAGTCACTCTGCTGCTTGTGGAGCACGATATGGACGCGGTGTTCCGCCTGGCCGACCGCATCTCCACGCTGGTGTTCGGCCGCGTGATCGCGACCGGCACACCGCAGCATATCCGCGAGCATCCGGAGGTGCGCAAGGCCTATCTTGGCGATGAGATGGAGGGTGCGCTGTGACCGCCCCGGCGCCGGCCGCCCCAAGCGGGGCCGTATTCCCTCGGGGGATCGGCCAATGATTCCATTGGACGAGGGGCAGGCATGAGTGCGCTTCTTGAAGTCAGTGAGCTGCAAGCCGCTTACGGCAGCAGCCAGGTGCTGTTCGGCCTGGACCTGAAGATCGAAGCCGGCGAGGTGGCCACGCTGCTGGGCCGCAACGGCATGGGCAAGAGCACCACGCTGCGCTGCCTGACCGGTTGGATGGCGCCCAAGAGCGGGCGCATCCGCTTTGCCGGTGAGGACGTGACGGGCTGGAGCGCCGACCGCATCGCGCGCCTCGGTCTGGCCATCGTGCCCGAGGGCCGTCAGGTATTTCCCAACCTCAGCGTGCTGGAACATCTGCAGGCCTTTGCCGCCAACCGCTGCGCCGCCGCCGAGCCCTGGGATGTGGAGCGCGTGTTTGCCTTGTTCCCGCGCTTGAAGGAGCGTGCCTCGAACATGGGCAACCAGCTGTCGGGTGGCGAGCAGCAGATGCTGGCCATCGGCCGCGCGCTGATGACCAACCCGCGCCTGCTGATCCTCGACGAGGCCACCGAAGGCCTGGCGCCGCTGATCCGCGAGGAGATCTGGCGCTGCCTAGCCACGCTGCGCGAAGCCGGCCAGACCATTCTGGTGGTGGACAAATACGTCAAGCGCCTGATCGCGCTGGCCGACCACCACTGCATCGTTGAGCGCGGCCGCGTGGCCTGGCGCGGCGACTCCGCGGCGCTGGATGCGGATCACGCGCTGTGGCATCGCTACCTGGGCGTCTGAGGCCATGAGCGACGCCGCTGACTTCATCTACGAGCGCCAGGAGCTGGTGCGCTTCGGCCACTGCGATCCGGCCGGCATTGTGTTCTTCCCGCGCTATCACGAGATGCTCAATGCGCTGGTCGAGGACTGGATCACCGAGGGCCTGGGCGTGGACTATGCGCAGCTGCTGGGTCAGCGCCGCGTCGGCCTGCCCACGGTGGAACTGAAGAGCGAGTTCAAGGCCATCAGCCGCATGGGCGACTGGCTCAGCCAGCGCCTGCGCATCATCCGGTTGGGGCGCAGCTCGCTGCAGCTGGAGCTCCGATTCGAGGGCCGCGACGACGGGCAGTTGCGTGCCCGTTTCGAGCAGGTGATCGTCTGCACCTCGCTGGAGACCCACCGCGCCCAAGCCTTTCCACCCGATCTGCGCGCCGCACTCGAAGCGCGCGCACCAGGAGCAGTACAGCCATGAACGACGAGAACAAGAACACCGGAGACCAGAGCAAGCAGATCCTGCAACCGGCCGGCTGGGCCCAGCCGCGCGGCTATGCCAACGGCGTGGCCGCCAGTGGCCGGCAGGTCTTCGTGGCCGGCCAGATCGGCTGGAACGCGCAGTGCCAGTTCGAGAGTGACGATTTTGTCGATCAGGTGCGGCAGACGCTGCTCAACATCAAGGCCGTGCTGGCCGAGGCCGGCGCCGGGCCCGAGCACATCACCCGCATGACCTGGTACCTGATCGACAAGCGCGAATACATCGCCCGCGGCCGCGAGGTGGGCGCCGTCTACCGCGAGGTGCTGGGCCAGCACTACGCGATCGCGATGAGCGCGGTGCAGGTGGTGGCGCTGATGGAAGACCGGGCGAAGGTGGAGATTGAGGTGACGGCGGTCGTCCTCTGAACAGTGCCGCGCCGGCCGCTCAGTAGCGCTCCGCGCGCAGCACGCTCACCGCGCTGAAATACATCACCACACTGTAGTCCGCGGCGTACTTGGCCAGCACGGCGTCGGCGATGGCCTCGGCCACCGCCGGCTCGCAGATCACCTTGATCTCGATGGTGCGGTTGGCCTCCCAATCGCCGTCGCGCTCTCCTTCCGGAAAGGCGCCGCGTACCTCGCTGATCGTCCAGACATGCGCCTGGTGGCGCTTGAGCTCGGCCAGCAGCCGGGGCTCCAGGGCCGCTTCGGCCACCAGCGTGAGTTTGGTCTTGGGGTGGTGCTTGTTGTTGTTCATCGCGTGAAGTAGGGCGCCAGATGCAGGTACAGCGGAATGCCCACCAGCAGATTGAAGGGGAAGGTCACACCCAGTGCGCAGGCGATGGCCAGGCCGGTATTGGCCTGAGGCACGGCCACGCGCAGCGCAGCCGGGGCCGCGATATAGCTGGCACTGGCGGCCAGGGTGGCCAGCAGGGCCACCCCGCCGACCTGCAGCCCCAGCAGCATGCCGGTGGTCGCGCCGGCCAAGGCCAGCAGTGGCGGCAAGGCGCAGCCCACCAGCACCAGCTTGATGCCGTGGCGCTTGAGCGCGCCCAGCTGACCGCCCGCGACCAGGCCCAGCTCCAGCAGAAACAGCGCCAGCACACCCTTGAAGGGATCGATGAACACCGCCTTGATCGGCGCCACGCCAGCGTCGCCGGCTACCGCACCGATCAGCAGGCCGCCCATCAGCAAGAGCACGCTCTTGCCCAGCAGCACCTCATGGGCCAGCAGATCCCAGCGGATGCTCGAGCCACCGCCGGCATCTGCGCGCTTGAGGGCCAGACGGGCCAGCACGATGCCCACCACCAGGCCTGGCGCCTCCATCACCGCCACCCAAAGCGCTGCATGCGACTCATGCGGCAGACCCGCACGTTGCACCGCGGTCAGGGCCACGGCAAAGGTCACCACGCTCACTGAGCCGTAATGGGCGGCAAGGCCGGCCGCATCCACCGGCTTGAGCCCGGCCAGGCGCAGCAAGGGTGTGACCACCAGCGGCACCAAGGCACCCAGGATGACCACGGCCAGCACCTGGGGCAAAAGGTCCATCAGCGGCTGTCGGCTGAGTTCCAGCCCACCTTTGAGCCCGATGGCCAGCAGCAGATAGATGGTGAGGGTTTCATACAGGGCTTCGGGCAGACGCAGATCACTCTTGACCACGCGCGCGAAAACCCCCAGGGCGAAAAACAGGACCACGACATCAAGCATGGGGAGGGATTGTCGCAAAGCCGCGAAGCCCACCTGCAAGCGCCGGTCTCTGGCTGGCAGGGGCTGCGCTGGCGGACTCCGCCCCTGACTTGGCTCAGCGGCCCGGCCGTGCCATCAGGAATGCATCCCGCAGCGCTGGCGCCGAATCCCTTCGCCAGGCGGCGAACACCGCTGAGGCCTCGATGGACTCAGCCAGCGGCTTGAAGACGGCACCCTGGATGCCGGCCTGCTTGAAGGCGGCCGGCACGATGGACACGCCCAGGCCCTGCGCGACCAGCGAGACCACCGACAGCCAGTGCCGACCTTCATGCTGCAGGCGCGGGTAGAAGCCCTGGCTGCGGCACATCTCGATGATGCGGGCGTGGTAGTCCGGCGAGCCCTTGCGCGAGAACAGGATGAAGGGCTGATCGCTCAAGGCCGCCAGCGCCACCTGGCGCTTGGCCGCCATCGGGTGCCCGGCCGGCAGGCAGGCCAGGAAGGGCTCGCTGTAGAGCGGCCGGCTGTCCAGTCCGGGCGGCAGGCGGTCGGTGTGCAGCAGGGCCAGGTCCAGCTCCTCGTGCAGCAGCGCCTCGATTTGGTCCTGCGAGTTCAACTCCACCACCACCACCTCGACCTTGGGGTGGCGCGCCTGGAAGTCCTGCAGCCAGCCGGCCAGGCCGTGGAAGAGGGTGGAGCCGACAAAGCCCAGGCGCAACCGGCCCACCTCGCCGGCCTGCACCTCGCGGGCCAGCGCGCAGGCGTCCTCGGCGCGGCTGAGCAGGGCCTGGGCGCTCAGGCGAAAAGCCTCACCGGCGGGCGTGAGGCGCACGCCCTTGCTGTCGCGGTCGAACAGACGCGCGCCGACATTGGCCTCAAGCTGCTGGATCGCGACCGACAGCGGCGGCTGCGAGATTGCCAGGCGCTGCGCGGCGCGGCCATAGTGCAGTTCCTCGGCCAGGGCGATGAAGTAGCGCAGGTGGCGGAATTCCAGTCGGCTGGCGAGGCTCATAGTTGCTGCGTATCGTCGGAGTGGAATTCCGAATTGGACACGAATCGTCGCACGCGGAATACTGCTGGCTTTGCTGGGGCCCGATCATGCGGTCCTGGCACCACAGATTCACGCAGGAGAACTTCACCATGGCCACCAAGGCAAGCTTCCACTGGGACGACCCGCTGCTGCTGGACCAGCAGCTCAGCGATGACGAGCGCGCCGTGCGTGACGCGGCCAAGGTGTATTGCCAGGAGCGTCTGTCGCCGCGCGTGCTGGAGGCCTTCCGCCACGAGAAGACCGACCCGGCCATCTTCCGCGAAATGGGTGAGCTGGGCCTGCTGGGCCCGACCATCCCCGAGCAGTACGGCGGCGCCGCGCTGAACTACGTCTGCTACGGCCTGATCGCCCGCGAGGTGGAGCGT
Source organism: Roseateles sp. (assembly GCA_015657635.1). Lineage (GTDB taxonomy): Bacteria > Pseudomonadota > Gammaproteobacteria > Burkholderiales > Burkholderiaceae_C > JACDQM01. The sequence continues at coordinate 17,488 of JACDQM010000105.1, read as the reverse complement.
GTGGACTCGGGCTACCGCTCGATGATGAGCGTGCAGTCCTCGCTGGTGATGGTGCCGATCAACGAGTTTGGCAACGAGGCCACCAAGCAGAAGTACCTGCCCAAACTGGCCACCGGCGAATACATCGGCTGCTTCGGCCTGACCGAGCCCAACCACGGTTCCGACCCCGGTTCGATGATCACCCGCGCCAAGAAGGTGCCGGGCGGCTATTCCCTCTCCGGCGCCAAGATGTGGATCAGCAACAGCCCGATCGCCGATGTGTTCGTGGTCTGGGCCAAGGACGATGAAGGCGCGATCCGCGGCTTCGTGCTGGAGAAGGGCTGGAAGGGCCTCTCCGCCCCCGCCATCCACGGCAAGGTGGGCCTGCGGGCCTCCATCACCGGCGAGATCGTGATGGACCAGGTGTTCTGCCCCGAGGAGAACGCTTTCCCCGAGGTGCGCGGCCTGAAGGGCCCGTTCACCTGCCTGAACAGCGCCCGCTACGGCATCGCCTGGGGCGCTTTAGGTGCGGCGGAAGACTGCTGGCACAAGGCCCGCCAGTACACGCTGGACCGCACGCAATTCGGCAAGCCGCTGGCGGCCAACCAGCTGATCCAGAAGAAGCTGGCCGATATGCAGACCGAGATCACGCTGGGACTGCAGGGCTGCCTGCGCCTGGGCCGCATGAAGGACGAGGGCACGGCCGCGGTGGAAATCACCTCCATCATGAAGCGCAACAGCTGCGGCAAGGCCCTGGACATCGCCCGCCTGGCGCGCGACATGATGGGCGGCAATGGCATCTCCGACGAGTTCGGCGTGGCCCGCCATCTGGTGAACCTGGAAGTGGTGAACACCTATGAAGGCACGCACGACATCCACGCGCTGATCCTGGGCCGCGCACAGACCGGCATCGCCGCGTTCTGAGCTGAGTCGCATGTTGCTGCTCGACGCAGCGCAGACCCGGCAGCGCCTGCCTTATGCGGCGCTGCTGCCGGCGCTTGAGGCCGCCGTGCGCGAGCTGGCTGCTGGTGCCATTCAGGCGCCCGAGCGGCACTCGCTGGCGCTGCCCGGTGGCGCTCGCTACCTGGCGATGCCGGCCGTCAACACGCGGCTGGCGATCTGCAAGCTGGTGACCGTGCACCCGGACAACCCGGTCCATGGCCTGGCTGCGATACGCGGCGGCCTGCTGGTGACCGATGCGCGCGATGGCGCCTTGCTGGCGCTGCTGGACGGGCCTGCCGTCACGGCGCGGCGCACGGCAGCGCTGTCGATGCTGGGCCTGCAGCGCTTTGTGCCGGCGGGCCACCTGCGCCGCGTGGCGCTGATCGGCGCCGGCGCACAGGCGGCGGAGCATGCCCGCGCCGTCCATGCGCTATTCGGCGCACAGATCGCCTTGAGCAGCCGCAGCGCCGCGCGGGCGCAAGCCCTGGCCGCTGAATTGCGGGCCGAGGGTGTGGATGTGCAATGGGCGGTCGATGTGCCCAGCGCACTGCAGGGCGCGCAGGCCGTGATCACCGCCACCACCAGCCGCGAGCCGGTGCTGCCCGAGCCGATCGACGACGCGACGCTGATCGTCGCGATTGGCGCCTTCACGCCCGAGATGGCCGAGGTGCCGGCGGCGCTGGTGCGGCGCCGCCGCCTGGTGGTCGATACGCTGGAGGGCGCGCGCCACGAAGCGGGGGACTTGATTCAGGCCGGCGTCGACTGGACTCGCGTGTGCGCGCTGGTGGATGCCCTGGCCGAGCCGCCGTCCGCCCCGGTGCTGTTCAAGACCGTGGGCCATGCAGCCTGGGATCTGGCCGCAGCCGGAGTGGCGTTGGGCGAGCGCTGAGCACAGGGGACGCGCTGCACAAGGCGGCGCGAGGCCGAGTCCGCGCGATCACGGACCGTGTTGATTTGTGCAGAGCGTCCCCATCAGGGACAACTGACCCGCAGGCTGAGCGGCAGCCGCCTGCCATACTGCGGCCCATGGACGAGCACGCGCAGTCGCCGCAAGCGGATGTGACTCTCTGGCTGGAGCAGGCCCGGGCCGGTGATGCCGCGGCCGCGGAGCGTGTGTTCCGCCGCCTCTACCCTGAGCTGCTGCGCATTGCCAGCGCGCGCCTGCGCGGGCCGGCGCCGCCCACGCTGCTCGATACCGAAGCCCTGGTGCACGAGTGTTTCCTGCGCTTCATCACGGCCGCCGCGGCGCCTCCGCTGCAGGGGCGCAAGCACTTCTTCAGCCTGGCCTCCAAGATCATGCGCCACATCGTGGTGGACTTCGTGCGCAGCGCGCAGGCGCAGCGGCGCGGCGGTGACTGGCAGCGCCAGACCTGGGACACCGCCTCGCTGGGTTTGCTGCCCGACAGTGCGCCGCTGCAGCAGCTCAGCGAGCTGGACGAGGCCTTGCGCGCGTTGGAGTCGCTGGACCCGGCGCTGGCCGAGCTGGTGGAGTTGCGCTTCTATGGCGGCTATACCGAGCCCGAGGCGGCCCAGGCCCTGGGCCTGAGTGAGAGGACCTTGCGCCGGCAATGGGCCAAGGCGCGAGCCTTCCTGCTGGATCAGCTGGCTTGAGGCCCGCATGGCCGGATCGGCACAGCATTCGCGTATGTCTGCGATATGAGCCGGACCGCCATCCCTGCTGCCCTGTGGCCTGCGCTGTCCGCTGCCTTCGACGAGGCCATGACATGGGTGCCCGAGACCTGGCCGCAGCGCCTGGCTGCCCTGCGCGAGCGCGATGCTGAGCTGGCCGCACACTTGCAGCGGCTGCTGCAGGCGCATCAGGGCCGAGCGCAGTTGCCGGAGTCGCCGATTTCGCTGATGAGCCAAGCACTGCTGGGACAGGTGGTGGCACTGACGGCGGGGCAGTGCGTCGGCCCCTACCGATTGCTGCGTCCACTGGGCGAGGGCGGCATGGCCAGCGTCTGGGAGGCCGAACAGCTCAGCGGCGTGCGGCGCGTGGTGGCTTTGAAGCTGCCGCGCCACCTGCCTGAGGGCCGCGAGCTGCGGAGCCGGCATTTCGAGCATGAGCGCGATCTGCTGGCGGCGCTGGAGCACCCTGGCATCGCCCGCCTGTACGACGCCGGCCTGGCCGAGGGCGGCCAACCTTATCTGGCGATGGAGCGTGTCGATGGCCTGCCGCTGCTGGCGCATGCGCAGACGCTGCCCTTGCGCGCGCGCCTGATCCTTTTCCTGCAGGTGTTGGAGGCCGTGCGCTTCGCGCATGCGCGCCTGGTGGTGCATGGCGACATCAAGCCGGCCAATCTGTGCGTCAGCCGCGAGGGCCATGTGAAGCTGCTGGACTTCGGCATCGCCCGCCTGCTGGCGCCGCAGGCCGGCGAGGGCGACGCGCTGCCCGTCAGCCAGGCCGGCGCGCTCACGCCCGCCTGCGCTGCGCCCGAGCAGTTGGCCGGCCAGGCGTTGACGGTGGCGGTGGATGTCTACGCGCTGGGTCTGGTGCTGCACGAGCTAATGAGCGGCCAGCGGCCCTACCAGCTGCGTGCCGAGACGCGCGAGGCCATGGTGCGCGAGTTGCAGGCGCTGCACCCCCAGCCGCCCAGCGAAGCAGCGCCGGCCGCGGCCGCGGCCGCGCTGCGCGGCGAACTCGATGCCATCGTGCTGAAAGCTCGGGCGGCGGACCCGGCGGCGCGCTACGCCAGCGTCGAGGCCTTTGCGGCCGATCTGCACCGCTGGCTGGACGGCCGACCGGTGCAGGCGCACCCCGACAGCTGGCGCTACCGTCTGCATTGCTGGTGGCGCCAGCGTCGTGGCCCGGCTTTGGCGGCGGGCGCGGTGCTGCTCGCCTTGCTCTTGGGCCTGGCGCTGGCGCTGTGGCAGGCCCGCCAGGCGCAGCAGCAGGCACTGCGCGCGCAAGCGGCCAGCCAGGAGTTGCTGGATCTGTTCCGCACCCTGGACCCGCGCAAAGCCGATGCCGCGCAGCCGGCTGCCGCGATGCGCGCGCTGCTGCGCCAGCGCCTGGACCGGATCGAGCAGCAACTGCCCAGTGACCCCGAGGCAGCTGATGCGCTGCTGCACCTGACGGCCACGATCTACGACTATCTCGGCGAAGCCGAGCGCAGTCGGGCGCTGACGCTGCGGCGCTGGCAAGCCTGCCTGGCGAGCAGCTTGGGTGCCGAGCGCTGCCCTGGCGTGGGCATGTCCCTGGTCTGGCCGACGTTGGCGCTGGGCAAGCAGGCAGAGGCCCAGGTGCTGTTGCAGACGCTGGACACCCGTCTGCCGCATCGCGGACTGCTGCGCGCCGAGTGGTGGCTGGCCACGGCTGACTGGCGGAGCGCTGCCGGCGCTGCGTCAGCGCAGCGCCAGCAGGCCCTTGAGCGGGCGCGCGAGCTCTACCAACGCGATGCGCCGCAGGACAGCGGCCATGTCAGCGCACTGATGGGGCTGGCAGCGCTTCAGCGCCACGCGGGAGAGTTCGAGGCGGCCTTGCCACTGCTTCAGCAGGCGCAAGGTTTGCTGCTGCACAGCGAGCCCTATATCGCGCTGGACCATGTGCGTCTGCTGCTGCAGCTCGCCGCCGTGCAGCAAGAACGCGGCGCGGCGGCCGATTCGCTGGACGCGGCCGAACAGGCTTGGCAGCGCCTTCAGGCCAGCCTCGGGCCGCAGGCTGTTCTGGCACGCCAGCCGCTGCGCGAGTTGCACGCGCTGGTCGGTGCCTGGTGCAGTGAGCCGGCAGCGCGCACGCGCGCCAGCGCCTTGCTGCAGAGCCTGCCGGCGCCCGAGCCGGGCCAGGGTCGTGCCACATACGAGGCCGCGCTGACGGCCTGCAGCCGCGCCCGTCGCTGAGCGGCCCTGCCCGGCGCCGGCAAGGCTGCTGGCCGGATCGGCCGCGGCTTTGCGTATGTCTGCGTGTGGCAACTCGCGGATGCGGCGCGCCGCTTTCATCGCTCATCAAACTCGGGGAGTTGTCATGTCTGATCTGCTTCAATCGTGCCCGCCGCAGGCTTGGGTGCGGCCTGTCTCGACTCGCAAGAATGGCTTTGTGCCTGGTTTGGCCTTGGCTTTCGGCCTGGTCCATCTGGCCTTGCCGGCCCAGGCTGGGGTGTACCAGCTCTACGCCAACACCCTGGTCAATGCCACCAGCTTCTACCCGCTGCCCGGCACCGTTGACGACCACACGATGCGGCTGGACTACCTGAACCAGCCTCAGGCCCGCAGCCTGCAGCGCCTGGACGATGAGGCGCACGCCGGTGGCGGCAGCGCCAGCGCACGTTTCATGGGCCGGATGGGCATGCTCAAGGCCTACGCCAGCGCCAGTTATCCCTACTGCTGCTTGGGCGGGCGCACGGTACTGAACGGCTACAGCAATGCGACGGTGGGTGCGGGCTTCTATGACACCCTCTCGGTATCGGGCGCCGGACTTGCCGTCGGCACGCCGGTCAGCTATACGGTGACGATGCGCATCGACGGCACGCTGAGCCAGCCGGACTTCGAGATCGGCGGCTACCTCAGCGGCTATGGCCAAGCCTGGGTGCGGCTGACCGACCTGACGACGCGCGAGGAAGTCTGGAATCGCTGGTATGCCGATCAGGACGATCCGGGGCTCTACAGCATCACGCTGAACACGCAGGTCGGGCGCGAGATCTCCATCGGCGCCACGCTGGAGGTGGGCGCCTCGGTGAGCGCCTACGCCACGACTGGGCGCTGGGTCGAGTCGGACTTCTACAACTCGGCTCACTTCAATCTGACGCCTTCGGTCCAGGGTCTGAACACCACCGGCTCCAGTGGCTTCGACTTTGCGCTCGAGCCCTCCAGTCAGGTGTCGGAGCCGGCCACGACCAGCCTGCTGCTCGCCGGTCTGGGACTGATGGGCTGGCTGCGGACACGGCGTGGCCTCCGCCCTCAGGTGTCGGCTACTGCGTGATCGTCACCGGGCTGTCGCCGCCGCCAGGCAGCTCGGCTCGGCGCGCGCCGGTGTAGCGCTTGGCCCAGTAGGCCTCGCGCATATCCTCCACGCGCACCTTGGCGCCACTGCGCGGCGCGTGGATGAACTTGCCCTCGCCGACATAGATGCCCACATGCGAGAAGGTCCGGCGCATGGTGTTGAAGAACACCAGGTCGCCCGGCTTGAGCTCTTCTCGCTTGATGGTCACCAGACTGGACAGCTTGGCCTGCTCGTCGGCGCGGCGCGGCAGCACCAGGCCCAGGCTCATTTCGAAGATGTGGCGAGTGAAGCCGCTGCAATCGAAGCCGGTTTCCACCGAGCTGCCCCCGCGCCGGTAGGGCACGCCCAGGAAGTTCATCGCGGACAGCACCATTTCCGAGGCGCGGTCGCGGACCTGGTTCAGCAGATCCTGGTTGGCCACCTCGCCCGGGGCACTGCCCGGCGACCACAGCCCGCGTTCTCGCAAAAACTTGCTGACCGCATCGGCGCCACCCGCTGCCGGCGCGCTGGCAGCGCCTTGCGGCGCCGGGGCCGAGTGGTCACCCGGCGCGGCCAAGGCTGCCGCACCAGCCAGACTCAAGCCGAGCACCAACAGTCCGACCCGCAGCGTGTGCTGGACGGTCATCGGGGCTGGGAGCTTGGGGCCGGCGGCGGACATGGCCGGCGAGTGTCTATGGGGGCTGGCGTGAGTGTCAAGCAAGGTCGCAGGGGTCGAGGGAAAGCCCGGGCGTCGAGCGCAGGCGTCTCCAGGGGAATACCCGGATTGGACCACAGCCTGCAGGTCAACCCTCTGTTCAGGTGCTTGTTCTGGCGCAAGCATCGGTAACGGGCGCCGGGAAGCGCCATGCCGGGCGCAGCGAGGTCAGGCTATCGTCAGCCCCGCCGCATGAAATACAGCTTGAGTTAATTCATCATCAATAATTATTGGCGTCACAGCCGGTACAGAGGTGTCAGACATGAGCAGCAGCTACGCAGAGTTCTACCGTCGCTCGATCGAGCAGCCCGACGCTTTCTGGACCGAGCAGGCGCAGCTGATCGACTGGCAGCAGCCCTTCACCCAGGTCTGCGACTACAGCCGGCCGCCGTTCGCCAAGTGGTTTGTCGGCGGCAGCACCAATCTGTGCCACAACGCGGTGGATCGCCATGCGGCCAAGCGCCCGGATGAGCGCGCGCTGATCTGGGTCTCGACCGAGGTCGATCAGGAAATCGTCTACAGCTTCGCCGAGCTGCAGCGTGAGGTCGAGCGCATGGCCGCTATCCTGCTGGAGCAGGGCGTGGGGCAGGGCGACCGCGTGCTGGTCTATATGCCGATGATTCCGGAGGCGGCTTTCGCGATGTTGGCCTGTGCGCGCATCGGCGCCATCCACTCGGTGGTGTTTGGCGGCTTTGCCAGCGTCTCGCTGGCCAGCCGTATCGATGACGCGGCGCCCAAGCTGATCATCAGCGCCGATGCGGGCAGCCGCAGCGGCAAGGTCGTGCCCTACAAGCATCTGCTGGACGAGGCGATCGCGCTGGCGCAGCACAAGCCGGCCGGCGTGCTGATGGTGGATCGCGGCCTGGCGCCGATGGCGCGCGTGGCCGGGCGCGACCTGGACTACGCCGCACTGCGCGCCAAGCATCTGGACGCTCGCGTGCCCTGCACCTGGCTGGAGTCCAGCACACCGAGCTACACGCTCTACACCAGCGGCACCACCGGCAAGCCCAAGGGCGTGCAGCGTGACACCGGCGGCTATGCCGTGGCGCTGGCCGCGAGCATGAAGCACATCTACTGCGGCCAGCCGGGCGAGACCTACTTCAGCACCTCGGACATCGGCTGGGTGGTCGGGCACAGCTACATCATCTATGGCCCGCTGATCGCCGGCATGGCGACCCTCATGTACGAGGGTCTGCCGATCCGCCCCGATGCCGGCATCTGGTGGAGCCTGGTCGAGAAGTACAAGGTCAGCGTGATGTTCAGCGCGCCGACCGCGGCGCGGGTGCTGAAGAAGCAGGATCCGGCCTTTCTGTCCAAATACGACCTCAGCAGCCTGCGCGCGCTGTTCCTGGCCGGCGAACCCCTGGACGAGCCAACGGCCAGCTGGATCGCCGATGCGATCAAGAAGCCCATCATCGACAACTACTGGCAGACCGAAACCGGCTGGCCCATCCTGGCGGTGTGCAATGGCGTGGAGGCGGCGCCCACCAAGTTCGGCTCGCCGGGCAAGGCGGTCTACGGCTACGACGTGCGCCTGATCGACGAGAACACCGCCGAGGAGATCACCGAGCCGGGCAAGAAGGGCGTGATCGCGGTGGAAGGTCCGCTGCCGCCGGGCTGCCTGCAGACCATCTGGGGCGACGACGAGCGCTATGTGAAGACCTATTGGTCCGGCATCCATGGCCGCACCATGTACAGCACGTTCGACTGGGGCGTGAAGGACGAGGACGGCTATTTCTTCATCCTCGGCCGCACCGATGACGTGATCAATGTGGCCGGCCACCGGCTCGGCACGCGGGAAATCGAGGAGAGCATCTCCAGCCATCCGAATGTGGCCGAAGTGGCGGTGGTCGGCGTGGCCGATCAGCTCAAGGGCCAGGTGGCGATGGCTTTCGCGGTGTTGAAGGACGTGTCCGCGGCCGCCACGCCCGAGGGCGCGTTGAAGCTCGAAGGCGAGATCATGAAGCGTGTGGACGATCAGCTCGGCGCCGTGGCGCGGCCGGCGCGCGTGCGCTTCGTCAGCGTGCTGCCCAAGACCCGCTCGGGCAAGCTGCTGCGCCGTGCCATCCAGGCGGTCTGCGAGGCGCGCGATCCGGGCGACCTGACCACCATCGAGGACCCGACTGCGCTGCAGCAGATCAAGGATCTGGTCAAGGCCTGACCCCGGCGCCCGGCCGCCTTGGCGGCAGCGGGCTGGGGCGGACGAGCGGCTGACCGTGGCTCATGCCGCGCATCGCGCCGTCCGTCGCAGTGCCTGGCGGCGCGGCAGGGGCCGCGCGGCACAATCGCGCGCGACGGCGCCGCAAACCCGAGTCGGTGCCGGCTTGCGATGGAGACCCCATGAACCAGCCACTCTTGCTTGGCACCCTGGCTCTGGCGCTGAGCCAGCTGCCGGCCCAGGCCGCCACTGAACTGCCGACGCCCGCCTTCCCCCAGTACAAGGATGCCGCCGCCATCAAGAGCGCCTGCGACAGCGGCCTGAAGGCCGCCGGACAGCGCGTGCTGCAGCTTGAGAAGCGCAAGGTCGACGGCGGCTGGCTGGCCGCCTACGACGACTTCTACACGTTTCTCGAAGACACCCAGTACCCGATCGAGTTCGTGCTGAACGTGCATCCGGACAAGCCGGTGCGCGAAGCCGCGCAGGCCTGCTCGCTGCGCTGGGCTGACTTCAGCTCGCGGGTCGGGCAGAACGCCAAGCTCTATCGCGCGCTGAAGGCTGCGCCGACCCGGGACGAGATCGACCGCGAGCTGGTGCGCGTCAGCCTGGCCGGCTTCGAGGACTCGGGCGTGGCCTTGCCGCCCAAGGCGCGCGCCCGCGCCAAGCAGTTGCTCGACAAGAGCAGCGAGCTCAGCCAGCAGTTCGAGAAGAACGTGCGCGATGCCGGCGTCAAGGTGAGCTTCACCGAGGCCGAGCTCAAAGGCGTGCCGGACAGCGTGTGGAAGGATGCCCAGCGCGATGCGCAGGGCCGCATCGTGCTGGGTGTGGACTACCCGAGCTATGTGCCGGTGCTGCAGAGCGCCGACAGCGGCGCGGCACGCGAGCGCATGTGGCTGGCCAAGACCAATGAAGGCGGCGCTGCCAATCTGCAGCTGCTGGCGCAGGTGGTGCAGGCGCGGCAGGAATACGCGGCGCTGTTCGGCTTCAAGGACTATGTCGACTTCAATCTGCGCCGCCGCATGGCCAAGGATGGTGCGACGGCGATGAAGTTCCTCGATGAGGTCAAAGCCGCCGTCATCGAGGGCGAACGCGCCGACCTGCTGGAACTGCGCGCCGCCAAGGCCCAGCATCTGGGCACGCCGGTGGAAGCCACCAAGGTCGAGCGCTGGGATGCCAGCTTCTATGCCGAGCGCATCCGCAAGCAGCGTTTCTCGGTCGACCAGGAGGCCTTCCGCGAGTTCTTCCCGCCGCAGGAAAGCCTGCTGTTCTCGATGCGCGTGATCGAGAAGATGATGGGGGTGAAGTACACGCCGGTGAAGGCCCAGACCTGGCACCCGGAGGTGCAGGCTTTTGCCGTCAGTGAGGCCGCCACGGGCAAGCCGCTGGCCACGATGTATGTCGACCTGTATCCGCGCGACGGCAAGTACAACCATGCGGCGGTCTGGCCGCTGCGCTCCAGCAGCACCCGCCTGGACCGCAAGCCGGCTGCGGCGCTGGTGGTGAACTTCGATCGCAAGGGCCTGACGCTGGACGAGGTCGAGACCCTGCTGCACGAGCTGGGCCATGCGGTGCACAACAACCTGTCGGCGACGCGCTATGCCTCGCAGGGCGGCACCAGCGTGATGCATGACTTCGTCGAAGCACCGTCGCAGATGCTGGAAGACTGGGTCTACGACAAGCAGGTGCTCAAGCTGATGGCCGAGGTCTGCCCCAGCTGCAAGCCGGTGCCGGATGCCATGGTGGACCAGGCGGTGGCGGCGCGCGAGTACGGCAAGGGCACGCAGGTCGGACGCCAGCATCTGTACGCCAGCTATGACCTGGTGCTGCACACCGCAGCCAAGCCCGATCCGATGGGTCTGTGGGCCCGCATGGAGGGCGCGACGCCGCTGGGCCATGTGCAGGGCACGATGTTCCCGGCCGGCTTCGGACATCTGGTGGGGGGCTACGGCGCCGGCTACTACGGCTATCTGTGGAGCCTGGTCATGGCCATGGATCTGCGCGGTGAGTTCAAGGCCGACAAGCTGGGGCCGGCCGTTGGCGCCCGCTACCGCAACATCATCCTTGGCCAGGGCGGGCAGCGCCCGGCACCGGAGCTGGTGCGCGAGTTCCTGGGCCGCGAGCCGAGCAACAAGGCCTTCTTCGATTACTTGCGCAAGTAGGCGCGCGGCCGAAGCGCTGGCTTGCTCGTTTCACCATGCGCCCGCAAGGCTTCGGTCTTGCGGGCGCTTTGCCATGCCGGCCGCGATACTCGGGCGATGCTGCCCGAGAAGTCGTCCGAGAAGCTGCCAGCGAGCTCGCAGGAGGAGGCGTTGGCGCTCGAGCGTGTGCCCGTCGATGCGGCAACGCGCCGCGTCCTGCCCTGGGTGGTGGCGCTGGCCTTCTTCATGCAGACGTTGGACACCACCATCCTGAACACGGCGCTGCCTGGCATGGCGGCCGACATGGGCGAGAACCCGCTGCGTATGCAGTCGGCGGTGGTGGCCTATCTGCTGACCGTGGCGCTGCTGATTCCGGCCTCCGGCTGGCTGGCTGACCGCTTCGGCACGCGCCGACTTTTCGTCTGGGCCATCGTTCTGTTCACGCTGGGTTCGCTGGCCTGCGCGCTGTCGCCGTCGCTGAAGGTGCTGGTGGCCGCACGGGTGCTGCAGGGCATAGGGGGCGCCTTGCTGACGCCGGTCGGCCGGCTGGCGGTCCTGCGGGTGTTTCCAAAGGACGAGTTCCTGCCGGTGATGACCTTCATTGCGCTGCCCGGTCTGCTGGGCCCGCTGATCGGGCCGGCCCTGGGCGGGCTGCTGGTGCAGTACGCCAGCTGGCAGTGGATCTTCCTGATCAATCTGCCGGTGGGTGTGCTGGGCGTACTGGTGGCGCTGCGCTATATGCCGCAGCTGCGCAGCGACGCACCGGCGCCTTTCGATTGGGGCGGCTTTGCCTTGTTCAGCCTCGGCCTGGTGCTGCTGTCGATGGCCTTGCAGGGCTTCGGCGAAGCGATGCTCAGTCCGGCTGTCTGCGTGGTGATGCTGGTGGCCGGGCTGGCCTGCGTGATGGCCTACTGGCTGCATGCGGCACGCGCCGAGCGGCCGCTGTTCAGCCGCGAGCTGTTCGCGATCCCGACGTACCGCATCGGCCTGATCGGCAATGTGTTTGCGCGCCTGGGCAGCGGCGCCACGCCTTTTCTGATGCCGATGTTTCTGCAGCTGGGCCTGGGCTACAGCCCCAGCGTGGCTGGCCTTTCGATGGTGCCTACCGTGCTGGGCGCCATGCTGAGCAAGACGCTGGCCATCCGGCTGATCCGGCGCGCGGCTATCGCCGCGTGCTGGTGGTCAACACGCTGCTGCTGGGCCTGATGATCGCCAGCTTCGCGCTGATCGACCGGCAGACCACGCATCTGTGGCTGGCCCTGCACCTGGCGCTGTTCGGCATGATCAACAGCCTGCAGTTCACCGCGATGAACACACTGACGCTGGGCGATCTGGATGCTGCCACCGCGAGCAGCGGCAACAGCCTGCTGGCGGTCGTGATGCAGCTCTCGATGAGCCTGGGCGTGGCGACGTCCAGTGCCTTCCTGCTGCTCTATTCAGACGGCGCCGGGCTGGCGCAGGTGCATCAGGGTCTGGGTAGCGCACTGCTGCCGGCTTTCCATGCCACCTTCGGCTCGGTCGGTGCGATGGCCGCGCTGGCGGCCTTTATCTTCTACCAGTTGCGCGGACACGAAGGCAGTCCGGATGCGCGCGACACCAGCGCGCCCGACTGAGCGCCGCTGAGCCTAGCCCCGACGCCAGTCCTGCTCGATGAAGCGCAGCACGCTGTCTTCGTGGTGGCTGCCGATCACCGCGTGCGCCGCCTCTTTGACCGCGCCAATCGCATTGCCCATCGCGATGCCGCGGTGCGCGGCGCGCATCATCGACACATCGTTGACATGGTCGCCGAACACGACAATCTCGCGCTCGGCCAGGCCGTAGCGCTCGGCCAGCGTGCGTATCGCCTGGTCCTTGCTGGCGCGGCGGTCGTGCACGGTCAGCCAGGGCCATTCAGGCTGGTAGAGGTCTTCGTTCAGATGCGTCTGCACCGCATCGCCGCACAGGGCCTCGATCTCAGCCTGCAGCGCCTGCAGCGGCGCATGGCGGTCGACCACCACCAGGGTCACGAGCGGATCGCGCAGTTCGTCCTGGAGTCGCGCGCTCCGGCGCAGGCGCGGGTCGCCATTGGCGATGCGCTCATCGACAAAGCTCAGCTGGCCAGCGTTGTGCGTGCTGTGCCAGAACAGCTGGTCGCCCTTGTTGCCGTGGGTGGCGATGAAGGGCATCAAGCCATGCTGGCGAACCAGGGCGAACAGCGCCTGCCCCAGGGCCGGCTCCATCGCGTTGACCAGCTCATGCCGGGCACTGACCATGTCGCTCAGGTAGGCGCCGTTGGACGAGATGACTGGCAGAGTGAGCGGCAGGCCTTGCAACAGGCGCTGGATCGAGACCACATGGCGTGCGCTGGCCACGGTGAAGACCAATCCTTCGTCGAGCAGCCGCGTCAGGCCGGCGCGCGTGCTCGCCGAGAGCTGCCCTTGCGGGTCCAGCAGCGTGCCGTCCAGGTCGCTGACATACAGCGTCATGGGCCAGCTCCCCGGCCCGCGCATGCACTGACCGGCCCCTGGGAGGGGCCCGTCCGGCGGCGGGTGCTCACAGCACTTCGGAAGCGAAGTCCGCCAGGCGCGAGCGCTCGCCGCGTGCCAGGGTCACATGGCCGCTGTGGGCCCAGCCCTTGAAACGGTCCACCGCATAGGTCAGGCCCGAGGAGCCTTCGGTCAGGTAGGGCGTGTCGATCTGCGCCAGATTGCCCAAGCAGACGATCTTGGTGCCCGGGCCGGCACGCGTGATCAGGGTCTTCATCTGCTTGGGCGTCAGGTTCTGCGCCTCGTCAATGATGACGTACTTGTTCAGGAAGGTGCGCCCGCGCATGAAGTTCAGGCTCTTGATCTTGATCTTGCTACGCACCAGATCGTTGGTCGCGGCGCGGCCCCATTCGCCGGCGCTGCCGTCGCCTCGCGCCAGCACTTCCAGGTTGTCGTCCAGCGCGCCCATCCAGGGCCCCATCTTCTCTTCCTCGGTGCCGGGCAGGAAACCGATGTCCTCGCCCACCGGCACGGTCACGCGGGTGACGATGATCTCGCTGTAGCGGCGCTCGTCCAGCACCTGCTGCAGGCCGGCAGCCAGCGTCATCAGCGTCTTGCCGGTGCCGGCAGTGCCGGTCAGCGTGATGAAGTCGCAATCCGGGTCGGTCAGCAGGTTGAGCGCGAAGTTCTGCTCGCGGTTGCGCGCCGTGACGCCCCAGACGGAGTTCTTCTGGTGGCCGAAGTCCTTCAAGGTGCGCAGCACCGCGCTCTTGCCGGTGATCTCGGTGACCTTGGCATAGAGCGGCGCCGCGCCGGGGGCTTCAAGGTAGACGAATTCGTTGACCAGCAGCGAGGGCACCAGCGGGCCGCTGATGCGGTAGTAGGTCAGGCCGCCTTGCTGCCAGCTCTCCATGGTCTTGCCATGGCGCTCCCAGAAGTCCGCTGGCAGGGCCTGCACGCCGGTGTAGAGCAGATCGCTGTCTTCCAGCGTCTTGTCGTTGCGGTAGTCCTCAGCCGCCAGACCCAGCGCGCGGGCCTTGATGCGCATATTGATGTCCTTGGACACCAACACCACCTCGCGGCTGGGCTGCAGGTTCTTCAGCGCCTGCACCACACCCAGGATCTGGTTGTCCGCCTTGCCTTGCGGCAGGCCGGCGGGCAGGGGGGTATCGAGCAGCTGGGTCTGGAAGAACAGCTTGCCACCGGCCTCGCGGTGGCCGGTGTGCGCCAAGGGCAGGCCCTTGGCCATCTCTTCGAGCGTGCTGCTTTGCAGGCTGGCCGCCAGCGCATCAAGTTCGCGGCTGACCTGGCGCACATTGCGCGCCACTTCCGACATGCCCTTCTTGTGCCCGTCCAGCTCTTCGAGCGTGATCATGGGCAGGTAGATGTCGTGTTCCTCGAAACGGAACAGGCACATCGGGTCGTGCATCAGCACATTGGTATCGAGCACGAACAGCTTGGGCGCCTCCAGGCTCTTCGGCTTGCTGCTCTTGGCGCCATTGGCCTTGGGCCTGACGATAGCCGGCGCTGCGGCGGCAGCGATGGCGGGCGGATGGGCAAATGATGTGGCGGGCGTCTGCTGCACCGGTGCGCTGGCTGTGGCATCGAGCGCGGGCTGCGCGTCGGCGCGGCGGCGTCCTGTCTTGCTTGCCTTGGTCGGGGCGGCGGCAACAGGCGCCGCAGAGGGGGTGGCCGCTGGCCGTGGTGTCGGGGCTTTGCTGACCGCCAGCGTTTCGGCAAAGGCAGTAGCGTCTAGGCGGCTGGCGCGCTTGGTCGGGGGCTTGGGCAGAGGCATGAGGCTTCGGGCAAGGCGCAGGGCTGCGCGGTCATTGGCGAAAGATAGCTTCCTGCGGGGCCCGAAAGGCAAAAAGCCGCAAAGGCGGCTTTGCGGCTTTTCGGGAGGACTGCAGGGCGCTGAGGCATGAACTCATTATGCACAAAGGCCACCACCGGACGATGGCGGCCGATCTGCGCGGCAGAGATGCAACAAAGCCGGCTTGGACGGGGGTCCGAGCCGGCTTCGCGTGGATACTGCGGGGCTGGCCCGCCAAGAACTTGCGGCTGCCGCTCAGGCGGCTTCCTTCTTCAGTGCCTTGACTGCCTTCAGCACTTCGTCGACATGGCCGGCCACCTTGATGCCGCGCCATTCCGCGCGCAGCACGCCGCCCGCGTCGATCAGGAAGGTGGAGCGCTCGATGCCCTTGACCTTCTTGCCGTACATGATCTTGTTCTTCACCACGCCGAACATGTGGCAGAGCTTCTCTTCCGTGTCGGCGATCAGCTCGAAGGGCAGTTCCAGGTTCTGCTTGAACTTGTCGTGCGACACCATGTTGTCGCGCGACACGCCCAGCACCACGGCGCCGGCCTTGACGAAGTCTTTGTGGCGGTCACGGAACTGCATGGCTTCAGTCGTGCAGCCCGGGGTGTTGTCCTTCGGGTAGAAGTACAGCACCACGGCCTGACCCAGGAAGGCGTTCGGCGTGAACTTCACGCCGCCGGTGGCAAGAGCTTCAATTTCCGGGAGGGGTTTGTTGAGCGCTGGCGTCATGAGGCGTTCTGTAGTGATTGTGCCCGAAAGGGCATAGCCGCTAATTATACGGTGAACGGCAAGCCCCACCCGCCAGGCTGGGCCCGGGGTCTGGCGAGTGTGGTGTCAGCTCAGCCTTGCGCCTCGATCAGCAGGGCCGCCAGCACGCTGCGGCCTTCGCTGGCCAGCACGTTGTAGGTGCGGCATGCGGCCGCCGTGTCCATGGTCTCCACGCCGATGCGCGCCTCGATCAGGCAGCGATAGACGGCGGGGCGCAGAAATCGCAGCCGGGCTCCGCTGCCAAACACCACCAGCTCAGGTTTGAGCGCCAAGATGCGCTCAAAGTGGGCCTCGCCGAGGTCCTCGAAGCGCGCCGCATCCCAGGCCTGGACCTTGCCGCGCCAGGGCACAAGCAGGCTGCGCTGGTGAACCTGACCGTTGACCCAGACCTTCTGGCCTTCCTGGCGCGAAATGCTGTTGCCGCCTTGCTGCTCGTCGAGTTGGAACTTCATGCTGTGCTGCTGCGGGTTACGCCCGATAAGGGCGCAAACCCTGTGTTTAAATCGCGGGTTCTTCTTTGTCCGATCTCATCCCCCATCAGGAGCGTCCGTCTTGAAGCCCATTGCCAAGTCCAGCAAGCTGGCCAATGTCTGTTACGACATCCGCGGGCCCGTGCTCGACAAGGCGCGGCAGATGGAGGAAGAGGGCCAGAAGATCATCAAGCTGAACATCGGCAATATCGCCGCCTTCGGCCTGGAGCCCCCGGACGAGATCGTGCAGGACATGATACGCAACCTGCCGGCGGCTGCGGGTTATACGGATTCCAAGGGCCTGTTCGCGCCCCGCAAGGCGGTGGTGCACTACTGCCAGGAAAAGAACATCCGCGGCGTCACGGTGGACGATGTCTACCTGGGCAACGGCGCCTCCGAGCTGATCGTGATGGCGCTCAACGCCCTGCTGGACAACGGCGACGAGGTGCTGCTGCCCGCGCCCGACTATCCGCTCTACACCGCCGCGGTGGCGCTCTCCGGCGGCAATCCGGTGCATTACGTTTGCGACGAGAGCAGCGACTGGTTCCCGGACATCGACGATATCAAGTCCAAGATCACGCCGAACACCAAGGCCATCGTCGTCATCAACCCCAACAACCCGACGGGTGCGCTCTATCCGGAGAGCCTGCTGGGAGAAATAGTCGAGATCGCGCGTCAGCACCAGCTGATCATCATGGCCGACGAGATCTACGACAAGACGCTGTACGACGGCCATGTGCACACCAGCATTGCCTCGCTGGCCGACGATGTGCTGTGCCTGACCTTCAACGGCCTGTCCAAGAACTACCGCTCTTGCGGCTACCGCGCAGGTTGGATGATCGTCTCGGGTGAGAAGCGTCATGCCAAGGACTACATCACCGGCCTCAATATGCTGGCCTCCATGCGCCTGTGCGCCAACACGCCGGGCCAGTTGGCCATCCAGACGGCGCTTGGCGGCTATCAGAGCATCAAGGACCTGGTAGCCCCCGGTGGCCGCCTGTGCCGCCAGCGCGATCTGGCCTATGAGCTGCTGAGCCAGATTCCCGGCGTCAGCGTGGTCAAGCCCAAAGCGGCGCTTTATATGTTCCCCCGCCTGGACCCCAAGATCTATCCGAT
>JACDQM010000104.1 GCA_015657635.1 Roseateles sp. | reverse complement strand
CGACGTGGCAGAACAGACCATAGGTGTGCGCCAGATCGGGCGAGACGCCGGGCAGTTGGCGCGCGATGAAGGCGCAGGCGATGGCGCGCTTGGTCGAGCGCTCCCAGAAACGCGCGAGCTGCGGGCTGTTGACCGGGATGGCGTGCTTGACGAGAAAGGCGGTCATCAGCGCTGCGGTCTCGTCCAGGCCGATGCGCGTCAGTGCCTGTCCGACCGTGGTGCAGGGCTGGCTGCCCGGCGGCATGTGAAGGCTGCTGTTGGCAGTGCGCAGCAAGGTGGCCGACATGGCCACATCGCTGGCTGCGATGCGGCCCACTTCGGTCAGATCAGGTTCTGCCTCGGCGATCGCGGCCTGCAGTCGGGCCAGCAGTTCGGGGCAGGGCGGGATCACGATCTGGCGTAGGGCGCCGCGCTCGCGCGCCTGATCCAGTTCTTGGCGTATCGCCTGGGTCTTCATAGGGGAGTGGGCCAGCGGATGCGGCCCTGAGGGTAGGTTGGGCTGGATTATCTCAAGGCGCACGAGCGCTGGATCGGCAGTAATGCACAGGGCTGGCCGCGGTCGGCTGGGCCCTGCACGGTAAAGTGCCTTGGCTATGGCGCCGGCTCAGCCTCCCTTCGCTCTGTTTGCAGGCCTGTCCGCCCGGCGTCGCCCTGGCTGGCTGCCGAGGGCCGTCGGCGGGCTGGCCGTCGCTGCCTTGCTGCTGCAGTTCAGCCTGCTTGCGTCCGCCTGGGACAGCGACCGGGTGATGGAGGCGGCGGCCCGCATGGGACCGCGCGCGCAGGCTGGCGCGCGCCTGCTGCTGCCAATGGTCGAGCGCGCCGCGCAGCTCAGCGATGCCCAGCGCCTCAACCTGATCAACGACTTCTTCAACCAGCGCATCGCCTTTCGCGAGGACACCGAGACCTGGGGGCGGATCGACTATTGGGCCAGTCCGCTGGAGACGCTGGAAAAAGGCCAGGGCGACTGCGAGGACTACGCGATCGCCAAGTACTTCAGCCTGCTGGCGGCCGGCGTGCCCGAGGCGCGGCTGCGCCTGGTCTATGTGCGTGCGATGCTGGATGGGCGTCGCCAGGCCCATATGGTGCTGGCCTACTACAGCCAGCCGGATGCCGAGCCGCTGATTCTGGACAATCTGCAGACCGCCGTGCTGTCGGCCGGGCGGCGGCCCGATCTGCAGCCGGTCTTCAGCTTCAATGGTGAAGGCCTGTGGGAGGGCGTGGGCAGCGCGAGTGCGGGCAGCCCGGTGGCGCGCCTGTCTTTGTGGAGGGATGCACTGGCCAAGGTCAGGGCAGAGGGCTTCTGATGATGATTCTGAACAAACCGTTGGGGATGGCGCCATGTCGCTGATACGTCAAGTCTGGTTCTTGGTGCTGGGTGCGGTGCTGGCCTCGTTGATCGGCAGCGTGGCGGTCTCGACCGGCGCGATGCGCTCGCTGCTGCAGACGCAGCTGCAGGTCAAGAACAGCGACAACGCGGCCGCGCTGGCGCTGGCCATGTCGCAGCAGGGCGGCGATGCCGAGTTGATGTCGCTGGTGCTGTCGGCGCAGTTCGATACCGGCCACTATGCGAGCCTGCGCTGGCTGCGCCCGGATGGCTCCGTCGTTTTCGAGCGCGCCATGCCGGGACGCGCCAGCCGGGCGCCCGTCTGGTTTGTGGCGCTGACGCCGCTTGAGCTGCAGGCCGGCGTGGCCAAGGTGTCGGATGGCTGGAAGAACGCCGGCTCGGTGGAGGTGCACAGCCACTCGGCCTATGGGCACGATGAACTGTGGCGCTCGACCTGGCGCACTGCCTTGGTGCTGTTCAGCATCGGTGTGCTCGCGGGTGGTGCGGCTTTTGTCGTGCTGTCGCGCATCCGCCGCCCGCTGGACCGTACGGTGGCTCAGGCACAGGGCCTGGTCGAGGGGCATTTCACGACGGTGGAGGAATCCACCGTGCCCGAGCTGCGCCGGCTCACGCAGGCGATGAATGCGATGGTGCTGCGCCTCAAGCAGATGTTCGAGGCCCAGTCGGAGCAACTGGATGTGCTGCGCACCCAGGCCCATTGCGATGTGCTGACCGGCATGAGCCATCGCAAGCATTTCCTGGCCGAGTTCGACTCCGCCCTGACCCGCGATGAAGGCCCGACCCATGGTGGCCTGATCCTGCTGCGCCTGCGCGATCTCGCCGGCCTGAATCAGCGTCTGGGCCGCACGCTGGTGGACCAGACCCTGGTGGCGGTGGCGCATGCGGTGCAGGTCTATCCGGAACGCGTCAAGGGCTGCCTGGCCGGGCGCCTGAATGGTGCCGACTTCGCCTTGTGGCTGCCGGCGCCGGATGTGGCGGCCGAAACCGCCGAAGCCCTGGCCGAAGCCTTGCGCGCCAGCCTGCCGGCCTTCGGCAGTGGCGTGCAGGTGGCCTTGGGTGCTGTCGAGCTGGCACGGGAGCGGCCGATCAGCGACTGGTTCGCCGCGGCCGACACTGCGTTGGCCCAGGCCGAGGCACGCGGCGGCTTCTCGGTGGAAGCGCTGCGCCATCCTTCAGCCGAGCGCCTGCAGGGTGAGCGCGCCTGGCATGCGCAGATTGCCGAGGCGCTGCAGCAGCGCCGCAGCCGCCTGCTGGAGTACCCGGTGCTGGACCGGCAGGGTGCGCTGCTGCACCTGGAATGCCCGTTGCAGCTGAAGCTCAGTGCCGACGGTGATTTCGAGAACGCGGCGCGCTGGTTGCCTTTGGCGGTGCGCAGCCGCTTGACCGCCGAGGTGGATCTGCAGGCGGTGGCGCTGGCGCTGGAGGCGATCGCGCTGGACGGCCGCATGCGTTGCATCAACGTGGCGCCGGCGTCCTTGCTGGACGGCGCCTTCGTGGCACGGCTGCGCGAGCTGGTGTTCCAGTCGCCGCAGGCGGCGCGCAAGCTGGGCCTCGAACTGGCCGAAGGCGCAGCGACGCAGCATTTCGATCTGCTGCACGAGATGGGGCGTCAGCTGCGCCCGCTCGGCGTGAAACTGGGCATCGAGCATGCCGGCGCGGGCCTGGCCCAGGTCGAGGGCCTGTATCAGGCCGGCTTGGACTACGTGAAGCTGGACAAGTCGGTGGTGGTAGGCGTGTCCGGCGACGCGGCCCGTGCGGCCTTTGTGCGAGGCATGGTCATCATGCTGCGCAGCCTGGCCTTGCAGGTGCATGCCGAGGGCCTGGTCGATGCGATGGACGTGCAGGCGCTGTGGGACTGCGAGATCGACGGCGTCACCGGCCCCTGGGCCACCGCACAGGCCGCGCGCTGAGGGCGACGGTTCAGCGATATCGGCGCAGTGCAGCGCGAATTCGCGGCCGGCGCGGCGGTCGTCGAAGTAGCGCTGCAGCGTCTCCCGCACGGTGCGGAAGGCCAGCTCGTCCCAGGGCACTTCGTGCTCATGGAACAGCCGGGCCTCGATGGTTTCGGGGCCGGGGTTGAAGCGGTCTGACAGCAGGCGGGCGCGGTAGTAGAGATGGATCTGACCGACCCGCACGACATTGAGCAGGCAGTACAGGTTTTGCAGCTCGATCTCGGCGCCGGCCTCCTCGTCGGTCTCGCGCAGCGCGCCTTCGGCGCTGGTTTCGCCCAGTTCCAGAAAGCCCGCCGGCAGCGTCCAGAAGCCGAAACGCGGCTCGATATTGCGCCGGCACAGCAGCACCTGCTCGCCCCAGATCGGCAAGGTGCCGACCACATTGATGGGGTTTTCGTAATGCACGCTGGCGCAGGCCGTGCAGGTGGCGCGCTCGCGGTTGTCGTCGGCCGGCACCTGATAGTTGACGGCAGCGCCGCAGCTGGGGCAATGCTTGAAACGGCGGGTGATCAACATGGCTTCAGTGTAGCGGCGAGGCGCTTTTGGCGTCGCCGCCTGCGTGGCATCATCAAGCCATGGAACTCTTCAACTACTTCCGCTCCTCAGCCTCCTATCGCGTGCGCATCGCACTGGCGCTGAAGGGCCTGGACTACGACTACCGCGCCGTTCACCTGGCGAAGAACGAGCAATTCAACGAGGCCTATGCCGATGTCTCGGCGGCGCGCCTGGTGCCGCTGCTGCGCGACGGCGATGCGGTGGTGACCCAGTCGATGGCCATCGTCGAATACCTGGACGAGACCCACCCCGAGCCGCCACTGCTGCCGGCCGATGCGCTGGGGCGCGCCCGCGTGCGCGCGCTGGCGCAGGACATCGCCTGCGAGATCCATCCGCTGAACAATCTGCGCGTGCTGCGCTATCTGGTCAAGGAAATGGGCATCAGCGAGGACAACAAGAACCGCTGGTACCGCCACTGGGTCGAAACCGGGCTGGAGACGGTCGAGCGCCGCCTGAAGGACGGCCAGGCCGGCCGCTTCTGCCACGGCGACACGCCCGGCCTGGCGGACTGCCTGCTGGTGCCGCAGATCTTCAATGCACAGCGCTTCGACTGCCGGCTCGACCATGTGCCGACCGTGATGACGGTGTTTGAGCACTGCATGGCGCTGGACGCCTTTGCCAAGACCCAGCCGAGCGCCTGCCCGGATGCGGAGTGAATTGCCGCGCCCGGCGCTACACCCTGACTGGCTGAGGCCCGAGTGGCATCAGCCGCAGGTGCAGGCCTTCATGACCACGCGTGCCGGCGGCATCAGCAGCGGCCGCCTGGCCAGCATGAATGTCGGGCGCGCGGTGCAGGACGATCCGCAGGCCGTGGCGCACAACCGCGCCCGGGTGTGCGAGGCGATCGGAGCGCCCGCCGTGTTCCTGCACCAGGTGCATGGCGTCGAGGTGCTGCGGCTCAGCCCTGAGATGGGGTTGCCCGACGCCATCACGCCACCGGCTGACGCGGCGGTCAGTCGCCACCGCGATGTGGCGGTGGCCATCATGGTGGCCGACTGCCTGCCGGTTCTGTTTGCCGCGCCGCGCGCCGTGGGCGGCGCGCATGCGGGCTGGCGCGGCCTGGCAGCGGGCGTGCTGGAGCGCACGGTCGAAGCGCTGTGCAAGGAGGGCGCCTGCGCACCGGCCGAGATTCAGGCCTGGCTGGGCGCCTGCATCGGTCCCGAGGCTTTCGAGGTGGGTGAGGAGGTGCTGCGGGCCTTCGGCGCCGATCCAGCAAGACCTGACCCGCAGCTGTTCGTCTACCGCGCCAATGCGCAGGGCGAGCCGCGCTGGCGCGCCAATCTGGCCGAGCTGGCCCGGCGGCGGCTGCGTGTGCTGGGCCTGTCGGCCATCAGCGGCGGCCAGTGGTGCACCGTCAGTGACGCTTCACGGTTCTTTTCGTTCCGCCGCGAGCCCCCCAGCGGCCGCATGGTCGCCGCCATCCGGCTGCGCTGAAGTCGCCGGCGCGGCGGCCGCATCGGCGGATGCCGCTTGTGCCTGCGCGGCCTCGGCGCGCCGGCGTGCCTCGCGCCGAGCCGGCGTGGCCATCACATACATGACGATGGAAATCGGCAGCGCGCCGTACAGCAAGAAGGTGAATATCGCGCCGAGCACCGAGCCTTGGGTGCTGGTGGCTTCAGCCAGCGCCATCATCAATGCCACGTAAAGCCAGGCGATCGCGACCAGGTACATGCGGTGCTTGTCATCAGAAGGTAAGTTGTCGAGCGTACAACATCGAGCACAGGGCTCATGGCAAGCTTTTTGCCTGCATGATTGGAGGACTGGCTCATCGTCACAGAGCCGGCCCATGCCCGACAGGAAACCCATGAAAAAGCAGCGCAATTCCTCTGCAAACGCCCCCGGTGCTGGCCCTGATGGCATGGCCGGCGTGGCCGAGATGGCCGCCCAGATGGGCGAGATGTGGAAATCGGTCGCGGGTCTGCAGATCCCGGTCGAGTCCCTTGCTTCCCTGCAGGCCGAGTACCTGAAAAAGGCTTCAGAGCTGTGGAACACGTCGGTGCAGGCGGCCCCGGCAGCGCCGAAGGTGGCCGACAAGCGCTTTGCGTCTCCGGCCTGGGGCGAGAACCCGGCCAGCAGCTTCCTGACCCAGCTCTACCTGCTCAATGCGCGCACGCTGCAGCAGATGGCCGAGCAGGTCGAGGGCGATGAGAAGACGCGCTCGCGCATCCGCTTCGCGGTGCAGCAGTGGGTCGATGCCGCTTCGCCGAGCAACTACCTGGCGCTGAATCCCGAGGCGCTGAAGCTGGCGCTGGACACCCAGGGCGAAAGCCTGGCCAAGGGCGTGCAGCAGCTGTGGGCCGACATTCAGCGCGGCCATGTCTCGCAGACCGATGAAAGTGCCTTCGAAGTCGGCCGCAATGTGGCCACCACCGAAGGCAGCATCGTGTTCGAAAACGAGTTCTTCCAGCTGATCGAATACAAGCCGCTGACGGCCAAGGTGTTCGAGCGGCCCTTGCTGATGGTGCCGCCCTGCATCAACAAGTACTACATCCTGGATCTGCAGCCCGACAACTCGCTGATCCGCTATGCGGTGAGCCAGGGCCACCGTGTGTTCGTGGTCAGCTGGCGCAATCCCGACGAGAGCTGCGCGGCCTGGACCTGGGATGACTACATCGAGCAGGCCGCCATCAAGGCGATCTCGGTGGTGCAGGAGATCGGCGGCACCGAGACCATCGACACCTTGGGCTTCTGCGTTGGCGGCACCATCCTGGCCACCGCGCTGGGCGTGCTGGCCGCGCGGGGTGAGCAGCCGGCCGCCAGCGTCACCTTGCTGACGACCTTGATCGACTTCAGCAGCAACGGCGTGTTGGACCTGTTCGTCGACGAGGGCTCGGTCCGGCTGCGCGAAATGACCATTGGCGAGCAAAGCCCCAAGGGGCCGGGCCTGCTGAAGGGCAAGGAACTGGCCACCACGTTCAGCTTCCTGCGCCCGAACGATCTGGTGTGGAACTATGTGGTGGGCAACTACCTGAAGGGCGAGGCCCCGCCGGCTTTCGACCTGCTGTACTGGAACGGCGACGCGACCAATATGGCCGGGCCGATGTACTGCTGGTACCTGCGCCACACCTATCTGCAAAACGAACTGAAGCTGCCGGGCAAGCTGACGGTCTGCGGCGAGGCGCTGGACCTCGGCAAGATCGAGGCGCCGGTCTACATCTACGGCTCGCGTGAGGACCACATCGTGCCCTGGGACAGCGCCTACCGCTCGACCCAGGTGTTCAAGGGCAAGAAGCGTTTCGTGCTGGGCGCTTCGGGCCACATCGCCGGCGTGATCAACCCGCCGGCCAAGGGCAAGCGCAGCCACTGGATCGGCAAGGGCACGGCCCTGCCGGCCGAGCATCAGGCGTGGTTTGACGCAGCGACCGAGCATCCGGGCAGTTGGTGGACCGATTGGTCCGCCTGGCTGGCCAGCCATGCCGGCAGCCAGAAGCCCGCGCCGAAGACGCCGGGCAGCCGCAAGTACAAGGCGATCGAGCCCGCACCGGGTCGCTATGTGAAGCAGAAGGCCTGAGGCCGGAGCCTCCGGCCAGTCCGACGAAACCAAGGAGACCGAGATGAGCGATATCGTGATCGTTGCCGCCGCCCGCACTGCCATCGGCAAGTTCGGCGGCGCGCTGGCCAAGACCCCGGCCACCGAGCTGGGCGCCACCGTCGTCAAGGATCTGCTGCGCCGCAGCGGGCTGGACGGCGCGCAGGTGGGCGAGGTGATCCTCGGCCAGGTGCTGCAGGCGGGCTGCGGCCAGAACCCGGCACGCCAGACGGTGATCAAGTCCGGCTTGCCGGACCATGTGCCGGCGATGACCATCAACAAGGTCTGCGGCTCCGGCCTGAAGGCGGTGATGCTGGCCGCGCAAGCCATCCGCGATGGCGACAGCGAGATCGTGATCGCCGGCGGCCAGGAGAGCATGAGCCTGTCGCCCCATGTGCTGCCGGGCTCGCGCGATGGTCAGCGCATGGGCGACTGGAAGCTGGTCGACACCATGATCGTCGACGGCCTGTGGGACGTCTACAACCAGTACCACATGGGCATCACGGCCGAGAACGTGGCCAAGAAGTACGGCATCAGCCGCGAGACGCAGGACGCGCTGGCGCTGGCTTCGCAGCTCAAGGCGGCAGCGGCGCAGGATGCAGGCAGCTTCAGGGACGAGATCGTGCCGGTGCTGATTCCGCAGAAGAAGGGCGATGCGCTGGTGGTCGATGCCGACGAGTACATCAATCGCAAGACCAATGCCGAAGCGCTGGCTGGTCTGCGTCCGGCCTTCGACAAGGCCGGCAGCGTCACCGCCGGCAATGCCTCGGGCCTGAATGACGGTGCCGCGGCGCTGCTGGTGATGAGCGCCAAGAAGGCGGCCGCGCTGGGCCTGACGCCGCTGGCGCGCATCGCCTCCTATGCCAGCGCGGGCCTGGATCCGGCCTATATGGGCATGGGCCCAGTGCCAGCCGCCAAGAAGGCGCTGGAGCGTGCTGGCTGGAAGCCGCAGGACCTGGATCTGCTGGAGATCAACGAAGCCTTTGCGGCGCAGGCCTGCGCGGTGCATGCCGAAATGGGCTGGGACACCAGCAAGGTCAACGTCAACGGCGGCGCGATCGCGCTGGGCCATCCGATCGGCGCCTCAGGCGCCCGCATCCTCGTCACCTTGTTGCACGAGATGCAGCGCCGCGATGCCAAGCGCGGCATTGCCTCGCTGTGCATCGGCGGCGGCATGGGCGTGGCGCTGACGGTGGAGCGCTAAAGGAAACCCTGTCAGGTGCAACCCGCTTGACCCTGTGTCGGGCATGCGGGAGGCTGGGGACGCGTCTTCGTTGAGACAGAGGGCCTCGAATCACGGCGCATGACGCGGCGCTGGCGAGGCACAAGCAGTGAGCCCTGGAGGCGCAGGAGAGACAAGCTATGAGCAAGAAAATCGCATATGTGACCGGCGGCATGGGTGGCATCGGCACCTCGATCTGCCAACGTCTGCACAAGGAGGGCTTCAAAGTCATCGCAGGCTGCGGCCCGAGTCGCGACTACGACAAGTGGTTGAGCGAGCAGGCCGCACTGGGCTATACCTTCCATGCCTCGGTCGGCAATGTGGCGGATTGGGAGTCCACCGTGGCGGCTTTCCAGAAAGCCGTTGCCGAACATGGGCCCATCGACGTGCTGGTCAACAACGCCGGCATCACGCGCGACCGCATGTTCCTGAAGATGACGCCGGACGATTGGCGCGCAGTGATCGACACCAACCTGAACAGCATGTTCAACGTCACCAAGCAGGTGGCGCCGGGCATGGTGGAAAAGGGCTGGGGCCGCATCATCCAGATCTCCTCGGTCAACGGCGAGAAGGGCCAGGCGGGGCAGACCAACTACTCCGCAGCCAAGGCCGGCATGCACGGCTTCACGATGGCGCTGGCGCAGGAACTGGCGGCCAAGGGCGTGACGGTCAACACCGTGAGCCCGGGCTATATCGCCACCGATATGGTCAAGGCCGTGCGCGAGGACGTGCTGGAGAAGATCATCGCCACCATCCCGGTCAAGCGCCTGGGCAAGCCCGAGGAAATCGCGGCGATCGTGGCCTGGCTGGCGGGCGAGGATTCCGGTTTCACCACCGGCGCCGACTTCAGCTGCAACGGCGGACTGCACATGGGGTGAGCGCGGATACGAAACAGCCCCTGCGGGCTGTTTCGTGCCGCGCTCACGCCAGTCGGCCTGCGAGCCGACTGGCTGGGGCGGGATCGGACAGAGGACGGTCCTGAGGACCGTCCGACGCCGATCAAACGACTGCCCACGTCCTGCGTGGGCTGGCCGGGTAGAGGCGCGACCGAGGCGGTCCGCTCCTCAACTCTTCAACTGCAACAACCTGGAAATCTGCGCCGCCGCTTCCAGCAAGCGCGGCAGGCAATGCGCCACCATCGCGTCCGGCGGCGTGCGGTTGAACTGGCCGCTGACGTTGAGTGCGGCCAGCACCTGGCCGTTTCGGTCGCGGATCGGCGCGGCCAGCGAGACCAGGCCTTCTTCCAGTTCCTGGTTGATCAGGCACCAGCCCTGAGTGCGGGCCGTCTGTATGCGCTGGCGCAGGTCGTCCTTGCTGGCAACGGTGCGCGCCGTCAGCGGGCGAAGCTCGACCGCATTCAGATAGGCCTGCAGCTCGGCATCCGACAGCCCGGCCAGCAGCACGCGGCCCATCGATGTGCACCAGGCCGGCAGCCGGCTGCCCAGGCCCAGATTGATGCTCATGATCTTGCGCGCCGGCACGCGCAGCACGTAGACGATGTCGCTGCCTTCGAGCACTGCCGCCGAGCAGGATTCCTTCAGGTCGGCAACCAGGTTCTGCATCACCGGCTCGGCAAACTGCCACAGCGGCTGCGACGAGAGATAGGCGAAGCCGAGGTCAAGGATCTTGGGCGCTAGCGAGAACAGGCGACCTTCGCTCTTCACATAGCCCAGGGTTTCCAGCGTCAGCAGGATTCGGCGGGCACCGGCGCGTGTCAGGCCGCAGCGCTTGGCGACTTCGGTCAGCGTCTGCCGCGGCGCCTCGGCACTGAAGGCCCGGATCACCGACAGGCCGCGCGCGAAGGATTGGACATAGCCATCGCCCGGCTTGAGTGCTGTCTGGGCGTGCGCGGTCTCGGAGGTGCTGTCGGCGCTCATGCGCAGCAGTATAGGCAGGGCCTGTCCGGAGCCGGCGTCTTCAAACTTGGGTACGATCGCGCCCGTTTGAATTCCCGCTTGCAAGGAGATCGTGATGGCAATGGATGTGGTGGACTTCGAAGTCAAGGGCGCCGAGATGCAGTTCGTCGAGGTCGAGCTCGACCCGGGCGAGGCCGCCATCGGCGAGGCCGGCAGCATGATGTTCATGGATGCCGGTATCCAGATGGATACGGTGTTCGGTGATGGTGCCAAGCAGCAGGGTGGCTTTTTCGGCAAGCTGCTGGGCGCGGGCAAGCGCCTGGTCACCGGCGAGTCGCTGTTCACGACCATCTACACCAACAATGCCAGCGCCAAGCAGCGCGTGGCCTTTGCCGCACCGTATCCGGGCAAGATCCTGCCGATGGATCTGAAGCAGCTCGGCGGCACCTTGATCTGCCAGAAAGACGCCTTCCTGTGCGCGGCGCGTGGCGTTTCGCTGGGTATCGCTCTGCAGCAAAAGCTCTCGACCGGCTTCTTCGGCGGCGAGGGCTTCATCATGCAGAAGCTCGAAGGCGACGGACTGGCCTTTGTCCACGCAGGTGGCACCGTGGTGCGCCGCACGCTGCAGCCGGGCCAGACCCTGCTGGTGGACACCGGCTGCGTGGTGGCCTACACGCCCAGCGTGAACTTCGAGATCCAGTACGTCGGCAAGATCAAGACTGCACTGTTCGGCGGCGAAGGCTTGTTCCTGGCCAAGCTGAGCGGCCCGGGCGAGCTGTGGCTGCAGAGCCTGCCGTTCTCGCGCCTGGCCTCGCGCGTCTTCGCCGCCGCACCGCAGACCGGCGGTGGCGGCCGCGAGCAGGGCTCGCTGCTGGCCGGCGTGGCCGGTGCCGGCATCCTGGGCGGCATCCTGAGCGGCGACGACGACTGATCGCCAAGGCCGCTGCCCGCCGCATGGCGCGGCTGCGGCCCAAGCTGCCGCTATGCTTGCGGCTTCAGCGCCTGAGCTGAGGCGACAAAGGAAATCATGGTCGACTCGATGGGACGGCTGGGCGATGCCTTCTGGCGCGCTGCGGCCTATTGCCTGCATCCACGCGTCATCGCGCTGTCGCTGTTGCCGCTGCTGATCGCGGCTGGCTTGAGCGGCTGGGCCTGGCCTACTTTTCTGGGAATCGGCGGTCGCCGCGGTGCGCGCCACGCTGGAATCCTGGCTGCTGGTCGGCAGTCTGCTGCGCTGGCTCGACAGCATGGGCGCCGAGGGCTTTCGCTCGGTGATGGCGCCGTTGGTGGTGATCGCGCTGGCGGTGCCGGTGGTGCTGATGCTGAGCCTGCTGCTGGTGGCCACGATGATGACGCCGGCCATTGTGGCGCTGGTGGGTGAGCGCCGCTTCATGCAACTGGAGCGCAAGCGCGGCGCCGGTTGGTGGCAGAGCTTCGCCTGGTCGCTGCTGCTGTCGATCATCGCGCTGGCGTTGGTGGTGCTGAGCATGCCGCTGTGGCTGGTGCCGCCGCTGGTGCTGGTGCTGCCGCCGCTGATCTGGGGCTGGCTCACCTACAAGGTCTTTTCATTTGATGCCTTGGCTGAGCACGCCAGTGCCGAGGAGCGCGACAGCGTGATGCGCAAGCATCGGCTGCCACTGCTGACCATGGGCGTCATCACCGGCTACCTGGGCGCGGCGCCCTCGCTGATCTGGGCCTTCAGCATGATGGCCGTGGTGCTGGCCCCCTTGCTGGTGCTGCTGACGATCTGGCTCTACACGCTGGTGTTTGCCTTTTCCAGTCTCTGGTTCACCCATTACTGTCTGGCGGCGCTGGCCGATCTGCGGGCCCAGCAGCAGCCGCTGCCGGCTGCGTCGGGCGAGGCGCTGCCCGTTCCCAACCTTCAGCCCCCCTTGTTGCCATGAATATCGGCCTGATCGTCGTCGGCGACGAAATCCTTTCCGGCAAGCGCCAGGACAAGCACCTGAGCCGCTTCATCGAGATCCTGTCGGCCCGTGGCATGAGTCTGTCCTGGGCTGAGTATGTGGGCGACGACCGCGAGCGGCTCACCGCGGCCTTGCGGCGCGCCTTTGCAAGCGGCGATCTGGTCGTCAGCTGCGGAGGCATCGGCGCCACGCCGGACGATCACACCCGGCAGGCGGCCGCTGCGGCGCTGGGGCGGGAGCTCGCGCTGCACCCTGAGGCGCGCGAGCTGATCTGGCAGCGTGTGCAGCAGATGGCTGCGGAGCGCGGCGAAGTGCCGGACGCCGATCATCCGGATACGTTGCGGCGCTTCGAGATGGGCGTCTTCCCCGCGGGCGCGGCGCTGATCCCCAATCCCTATAACAAGATCCCCGGCTTCTACGTCGGCACGGTCTACTTCGTGCCCGGCTTCCCGGTCATGGCTCATCCGATGATGGAGTGGGTGCTGGACGAGCGCCACCGCGACCTGCACCGCGCCAGCCGGGGCGCGAGTTGTCGATGATCGTCGCCGGTGCCATGGAAGCCACGCTGACGCCCTGATGGAACGGATCGAGGCCGAGCATGCCGGCGTCAAGGTTTTCAGCCTGCCCAGCGTGGACCACCCGCAGTGGGGCCGGCATATCGAGCTGGGCGTCAAGGCCGGGCCGGACTTGGCAGCCGACAGGCTGGATGCCGCCTACGCGCAACTCAAATCCGGACTCGCCCAATTTGGTGCATCCGTGAGCGCCGAATTGGTGCGTTGACTTGCACCAAGTTGGAGCTTCGCGTGGGCAAAGCTTGGTGAATGTCATGGGTGAGGCGCGGCTTGCGCCGCATAATCAAGCGCTTGGATCGTTATGCACCGAGCTGGCGCCAGTCAAGGATGGCTGGCACGGTATCTGCTTAAACTATGGCGCCTGCGTACCTCGCACGCCCAAGAATTCGTCGATTCTTTTTTCTTCCGCAAACCGTACGTGCCAAGCGTACACAGCTATCCGCTAGGAGTGACTGATGGCCAAGACCGTCGCCGACGTGATGAACATGGTGAAGGAAAACGAAGTCAAGTTCGTTGACTTCCGCTTCACCGACACCCGTGGCAAGGAACAGCACGTTTCCGTGCCTGTCTCGCATTTCGACGAAGACAAGTTTGTCTCCGGCCATGCTTTTGACGGCTCGTCGATCGCCGGCTGGAAGGGCATCGAAGCGTCCGACATGCTGCTGATGCCGGACCCCAACACGGCCAATATCGACCCCTTCTTCGAAGAGCCGACCCTGATCCTGACCTGCGACGTCATCGATCCGGCCGACGGCAAGGCCTATGAGCGCGACCCGCGTTCGCTGGCCAAGCGCGCTGAAGCCTATTTGAAGGCCTCGGGCCTGGGCGACACCGCCTTCTTCGGTCCCGAGCCCGAGTTCTTCATCTTTGACTCGGTGCGCTGGGCCAATGACATGTCGGGCTCCTTCTTCAAGATCGAAGCCGAAGAAGCCGCCTGGAATACCGGCAAGGAATACGAGCACGGCAACAGCGGCTACCGTCCCACCGTCAAGGGCGGCTACTTCCCGGTGCCTCCGGTCGACAGCGGCCAGGACATGCGCTCGGAGATGTGCCTGATCCTGGAGCAGCTGGGCATCCCGGTCGAAGTGCATCACCACGAAGTGGCGAACGCCGGCCAGATGGAAATCGGCACGCGTTTCAGCTCGCTGGTGCAGCGCGCTGACTGGACGCAGCTGCAGAAGTATGTGGTGCAGAACGTCGCTCACGCCTACGGCAAGACCGCGACCTTCATGCCCAAGCCCATCGTTGGCGACAACGGTTCCGGTATGCACGTGCACCAGTCCGTGTGGAAGGACGGCAAGAACCTGTTCGCTGGCGACGGCTATGCCGGCCTGAGCGACTTCGCGCTGTACTACATCGGCGGCATCATCAAGCACGCTCGCGCGCTGAACGCCATCACCAACCCCGGTACGAACTCGTACAAGCGTCTGGTGCCTGGCTTCGAAGCCCCGGTGAAGCTGGCCTACTCGGCCAAGAACCGCTCGGCCTCGATCCGCATCCCCTATGTGGCGAACCCCAAGGGCCGCCGCGTCGAGGCACGCTTCCCCGATCCTTCGGCCAACCCTTATCTGTGCTTTGCCGCACTGCTGATGGCCGGCCTGGACGGCGTGGAAAACAAGATCCATCCGGGCGAGGCTGCCACGAAGGACCTGTACCACCTGCCCCCGGAAGAGGACAAGCTGGTGCCGACCGTTTGCCACAGCCTGGACCAGGCGCTGGAGTACCTGGACAAGGACCGCGCGTTCCTGACCAAGGGCGGCGTGTTCACCGATGCCTACATCGATGCCTACATCGACCTGAAGATGCAGGAAGTGACGCGTTTCCGCATGGCGACGCATCCGGTCGAGTTCGACATGTACTACGCACTGTGATGTCGGCGGGCAGCATGCGTGCAGCAGAGCGCGCATCGCGGCCCTCCCGCAGCGAGGGACGGCAGCCGCCGTCCCTTATTTTTTGTGCGCGCCCGCATGGGCCACAATCACGCGATGCACATCCGACCTGCCGTCCTGATTCTTGGCTTGGCGCTGCTCGCTGCGGGCACTGCTTCGGCGCAGTCCGTGGTGTACCGCTGCCCCGGGCCGCCGGTGCTCTACACCGACGCCTTGACCCCCAAGGAAGCCCAGGAAAAGGGCTGCCGCTCGATCGAGGGCACGCCCATCACCGTGTTGCAGCCGCCGCGCCCGCGCCCGTCGCCCGCCGCGGCAGGCAGTGGTGGTGCAGCGCAGCCTTCGGCCTCGGCACCGCGTGCGACCGAGGGGCGCGGTGAAGCTCGCGTTGACCCGGCCCAGCAGCGCAGCCGCGATGGCGAGCGGCGCCGCGTGCTGGAGACCGAGCTGCGTGAAGCCGAGGAGCGCCTGGCTGCGCTGCAGCGCGACTACGCTGCCGGCGCGCCCGAACGGCGTGGCGACGAGCGCAACTACCAGCGTTATCTCGACCGCGTGGCCGAGATCAAGGCGGCCATCAGCCGCCAGGAAAATGATATTCAGGCGCTCAAGCGCGAAATCAGCAAGCTGCCCTGACGCACCCGCCGGTTGGGTGCGCCATCAGCATCCAACCCCATGAACGACAACGATCCCAAACCGCTGGGCGCGAACTTCGCCGCCTTCGACCTGCTGGCCACCATGGTGGCCGTGGTGCGCCCCGGTGGCGACTGCGTGTTTGCCAATACCGCCTTCGAAGATGTGATGCGCCTGTCGCGTCGCACGGTGCAAGGCGCCAATCTGTCCGACTGGTTTGGTGATGCCGCCCGTCTTGCCGATGCCGTCTCGGCCGTGGCCCGCAATGCGATCGCCAGCAGCCGCTTTGACGGCCTGCTGCGACGCGGCTTGCGGCCGCATGAGGATCTCTTGCCGGTGCAGGTCATCGTCAGCCAGACCGACAACCCGGAGCTGGTGCTGGTCGAGCTGATCGAGAACGCGCAGCAGGCGCGCCAGGACCGCGAAGAGCGCACGCTGGACCAGGTGCAGGCCACCAAGGAGCTCATTCGCAACCTGGCGCACGAGATCAAGAACCCGCTGGGCGGCATCCGCGGCGCAGCGCAGCTGCTGGCGCTGGAGCTGCAGGGCACCGAGCTCGGCCTGGAGCTCAATGAATACACCCAGGTCATCGTGCATGAGGCCGACCGCCTGCAGGTGCTGGTGGACCGCCTGCTGGCGCCGCACCGGCGTGCCCAGGTGGTGGTCGACGTCAACATCCACGAAGTCTGCGAGCGCGTGCGCTCGGTGATCCTGGCCGAGTACCCGCGCGGCCTGCGGATCGAGCGCGATTACGACACCTCGCTGCCGGATTTCCGCGGCGATCGCGAGCAGCTGATCCAGGCCGTGCTCAATGTCGCGCAGAACGCCGCCCAGGCCCTGCACGCGCAGATCGCCGAAGGCACGGCCATCATCACGCTGCAGACGCGCGTGGCGCGACAAGTGACCATCGGTAAGCAGCGCTGGCGCTTGGCACTGGAATTGCATGTGCAGGACAACGGCCCCGGTGTGCCGGCCGAGATTCGAGACCGCATCTTCTATCCCCTGGTTTCAGGGCGTGACGGCGGATCGGGACTTGGCCTGACGCTGGCTCAAACGATTGCGCAACAGCACCAAGGCATGATCGATTGCGACAGCGAACCGGGCCGGACCGATTTTCGTATCACCTTGCCCTTGCCCTGAGATCCAGGCGCCGGCATGACAGAAGACTCGCAGGGAAACCAAGCCCATGAAATCCATCTGGATTGTTGACGACGACCACTCGATCCGCTTCGTGCTTGAAAAGGCGCTGGCGCGCGAGGGGCTGCCGGTGCGCAGCTTCAGCAATGCGCGCGACCTGCTCGCCGCGCTCGAGGAGGACAGCCCCCAGGTGCTGGTGTCCGACATCCGCATGCCGGGCGGCTCCGGCCTCGACCTGCTGGCCAAGGTCAAGGAAAAGCTGCCGGGCCTGCCGGTCATCATCATGACCGCCTATTCCGACCTGGACAGCGCCGTGTCGGCCTTCCAGGGCGGCGCGTTCGAGTACCTGCCCAAGCCCTTCGATCTGTCGCGTGCCGTCGAGCTGATCCGCCGCGCGCAGGAAGAAAGCCAGCGCGAGGCCGTGGCCGAGGAGGCCGCCGCGCAGGTGCCCGAGATGCTGGGCCAGGCGCCCGCCATGCAGGACGTGTTCCGTGCCATCGGCCGGCTCAGCCAGAGCCATGTCACGGTGCTGATCACCGGCGAATCCGGCTCTGGCAAGGAGCTGGTCGCGCGCGCGCTTCACAAGCACAGCCCGCGCGCCGAAGGGCC
The DNA here is from genome assembly GCA_015657635.1 of Roseateles sp. Taxonomy (GTDB): domain Bacteria; phylum Pseudomonadota; class Gammaproteobacteria; order Burkholderiales; family Burkholderiaceae_C; genus JACDQM01. The sequence goes on along the minus strand of JACDQM010000104.1, from coordinate 31,942 downwards.
GTTTGTCGCCATCAACACAGCCGCGATTCCGAAGGATCTGCTGGAGAGCGAACTGTTCGGCCATGAGCGTGGCGCCTTCACTGGCGCACAGGCCACCCGCCGCGGCCGCTTCGAGCAGGCCGATGGCGGCACGCTGTTCCTGGATGAGATCGGCGACATGCCGCTCGATCTGCAAACGCGGCTGTTGCGCGTCCTGTCGGATGGCCAGTTCTACCGCGTCGGTGGCCACAGCCCGCTGCGCGCCAATGTGCGCGTGATCGCCGCCACCCACCAGAACCTGGAAGAGCGCGTGCGGCAGGGCGTGTTCCGCGAGGACCTGTTCCACCGCCTCAACGTGATCCGCCTGCGCCTGCCGGCGCTGCGCGAGCGCGGCGAAGACATCCCGGTGCTGGCACGCTACTTCCTGCAGCGCAGTGCCACCGAGCTTGGCATCGAACCCAAGCGTCTGTCCGATGCGGCACTGGCGCGCTTGATGAGCTTCGACTTCCCGGGCAATGTGCGCCAGCTGGAGAACGTCTGCCACTGGCTGAGCGTGATGGCGCCCACCCAGGTGGTGGAACCCAAGGATCTGCCGCAGGAGTTGCTGCAGCAGCCACTCACTGCATCGGCGCCTCTGGCGGCGGCGGGCAGTCTGCCTGTACCGCTGGGCGAAGTGGCGTCGGCGGCGGCACCTGCGCCCGCCTTTGGTGCCGGCCCGGATGCCTGGGTGACCGAGATGGCGCGCGAGGCACGCCGCCTGCTGGCGGCCGGCGAGCCCGAGGTCTGGGAAGCGCTGACCCGCCGCTTCGAGGCCAGCCTGATCCTCACCGCGCTGGACGTCACCCGCGGCCGGCGCATCGAGGCGGCGCAGAAGCTGGGCATCGGCCGCAACACCATCACGCGCAAGATCCAGGAGCTGGGGCTGGACGCCTGAGTTCCGCTGGTTGGGCGCCGGCCCAAAGAAAAGCGCGCCAGTGGCGCGCTTTTTCATGCCCGATGAGACGCTCAGGGCAGCGTGTAGCTGTTCAGCGCCTTCGGGAACTTCAGCAGCCACAGCCGCGTGCGGCGGTCGATCTCGTTTCCACGCGTCACACGCACGCCGCTGGCGCCGGCGCTGCAGCCGCTGGCGGCCAGCACGCCGTTGACGTCCACCGTGCAGGCGGTCGGGTCGCCGTCAATTGTCTTGCCGCTGGCGTCCACCAGCGTGGTCTTGAGGCCGAAGTCGTTGTCGTTGATCAGCGCCAGCGTCTGTCCATCCACCACCGTCAGGCCCTCGGCCTTCTCGGCCATCCAGCCGGCGGCGTTCAGGTCCAGCAGCACGGTCTTCTTCAGCTTCACCACATTGGCCCAGCTGACGGCGGCCACCGTCGTGCCATCGATGCTGTTGCGCTCCAGCTCCTGGCCAATGGCCGCGATATCGGTGGCGTTGGCCGGCAGTTCCACCAGCATCAGGAAGTTGCGCACCGTGCCGCTTGCATCGGCGCCTTGCTCGATCACGATGAAGCGGCCGTTGCCCAGCGCCACCAGGTCGCCCAGCTTGGCGCTGCCGGTGCGGTTGCGGTCCCACTTATCTCCCTTGGCGGCCAGCGCGTGGGTGAGCGGATAGGCATAGAGCTTGGAGGTCTCGGTCGTCGGGTCGAACTCGATCCAGCGCGTGAACTGCGCGAAGTCGCGCACCTTGACCTTGTCGTTGTTCTTGCCGTCCTGGTCCATGTCGCTGCTGTCCACCACTTCGATCGATTTGCCGGCGGAGTCCAGCGGGTCGATCGGGCTTTGCAGGAAACCATGCAGTCGGCCGCTGGCGCTGTCCAGGGCCAGGCCTTCCATGCCACGGTTGGCGCGGCGCAAGGCCAGCACGGCCGGCAGCTTGCCGGCGCCGCTGCCGGGTTCGTAGCGCTTCAGGATCACGCCGCTGGCAGCGTCGATCTTGACGATGAAGGGGCCATATTCATCCGAGGTCCAGAAGGCCTTGGCCGTGGCGTCATAGACCAGGCTCTCGCTGTCCAGCCCCTTGGCGTCGAAGCCGCCCTTGGCGCCGTCGTAGCGCAGCTGGTCGTTCAGCGGGATCTCCGCGCTGCTGCCCACCGCGCCGAAGGGCAGCGGCCGGCCGCTGATCCGGGTGGCGGCGTCGGACTTCAGCGGCATCAGGCTGGTGATGCGGGCGCCGCCATGGCCCACGCTGATCACGCCGATCGAGGGCGTGAAGCTGGGCGCAGGAAACATTTTGGTGATGCTGGTGGTGGCCGCTGCGTCGGGGCGCGGCGCATTCGGGCTGTCGCCGTTGGGGCCGCGGTCGGTGATACCCCAGAACTCCAGGCTGCCGTCGGCGGCCTTGCCCTTGAAGGCCAGGCCCGAACCCACGGCCGGGTAGAAGCCCAGCGGGAAGTCCTTCTTCGCTGCGGCATTGCTGCCTTCATAGGGGACGTACTGGCTGGCCTCGGCGCGCACTTCGTACTTGGTGATCTGCACTTCGCCGCCGGCGCTGGCCTGCGTGCTCTTGCTGGTGGCGCCGCGGCCCAGCTCGCCGGCCAGGGTTGACTCGAAATGGTCCAGCGCGGCCTGGCGGCGTTGACTGCCCAGGCTGCGGGCGGCGTAGGGCAGGCCATAAATGTCGTTCACACCCGCGGGCAGCAGGGCCTTGAGCGCGCCATCGAAGGCCTCCGCGGTGGCGCTGAAGTCCAGCGTCTTGCCTGCCAGCGCCTCAGCCACGGCGCTGGGGATGCGAATGCCGTTGCCCGGCTCGTCGTCTTCGTCCAGCGCTTGCAGCAGCAGCAGGCGGTTCTGCAGGCGCGGCTCGCTCAGCGCGGTCGTGCCGGCCAGCTCGGCCACGGTCAGGGTTTCGAGGCAGTTGGCACTGCCCAGCTGCAGGCCACCGATGCTGAAAGTCAGCTTGTCACCATGCTTGCAGCTGAAGCCGCCGCTGGCTGAGGTGCGACCACTCAGACCCGAGGGGCTGGCGCTGTATTGCACGCCTTCCACCGCCGCGTCCAGCAGCCGGCCTGCCACCACGGGCGTCTCGTCGTCTGAGCTGCCGCAGGCGGCCAGCAGCAGCGTCACGCTGCCCAAGGCTGTCCATGTGATCCGACCCATCGTGCCCTTCATCCTCTTCTCCTTGGTGATCGCAATGCCCATCAAGGTAGCTAGGACTGATGAAAGCCTGATGACGCTGCAGCAGCCCTGCTGCCACAGCGTTGGCACCAGGGCTCTGAGAAACTGGCGGCATGCAAGATAAACAGCTGAAGTCCCCCTGGCGCGCCGCGGCCGCGCGTTTCGAGCGCTGGGTTGATCCCTATCCCGCCGCCGCAATGGCCGCGCCGCCTGCGCGTTTCTTCGCCTTTCTGTGGCGCTGCAGCGAAGGTCTGCGGCCGCAGCTGCTGCTGGTGACATTGCTGACCGCCGGCATTGCCGCCGCCGAGGCGCTGCTGTTCAGCCTGATGGCGCGGCTGGTCGATTGGCTGGCCGGCATCCAGCCCGCCCAGCTCTGGCAGGAGCCGCAGCCCGTGCTGTGGCTGCTGGGCGGCGTGCTGGTGGCCAGCGTGGGCCTGGCGGCTGCGCAGGCGCTGACCAAGTACCAGGCCGTGTTCGGCAATTTTCCGATGCGGCTGCGGTGGCTGTTCCACCGCCGCATGCTGGCGCAAAGCCTGGCCTTCTTCGGCGACGAATTTGCGGGCCGCATCGCCACCAAGGTGATGCAGACCGCGCTGGCGGTGCGCGACACCTGGCTGATCGTGGTCGACATCCTGGTCTATGTGATCGTCTACTTCGGCACCCTGGTGGCCATCGTCGGCAGCTTTGATGCCTGGCTGATGCTGCCCTTTGCGGTGTGGCTGCTGCTCTATGTGGCGGCGCTGCGCTTCTTCGTGCCGCGCCTGGGTAAGGTGGCCGAGAAGCAGGCCGATGCGCGCAGCCTGATGACCGGCCGCATCACCGATGCCTACACGAATATCGCCACCGTCAAGCTGTTCGCCCACAGCCAGCGCGAGGCCGCCCACGCGCGCGGCGCGATGGACGAGTTCATGACGACGGCCTATGCGCAGATGCGCCTGGTCACTGGCTTCGAGGTGATCAACACCCTGCTTTCGGCCCTGCTGGTGGGCTGCACCGCGCTGCTGGCCATCACGCTATGGGGCCAGGGCGCGATCGGGGCCGGCGCGGTGGCGGCAGCCACCGCGATGGCCATGCGCCTGAACGGCATCTCGCACTGGGTGATGTGGGAGATGGCCTCGCTGTTCGAGCACATCGGCACCGTGCAGGACGGCCTGCAGACCCTGGCCAAGCCGCAGACCGTGGTGGACGCGCCGGACGCCACAGCGCTGCAGGTGCCACGCGGCGAGATCCGCTTCGAGCAGCTGCGCTTCGGCTACGGCCAGGGCAGGGCGGTGATCGACGATCTGGAGCTGACCATCCGCCCCGGCGAGAAGATCGGCCTGGTGGGCCGCAGCGGCGCGGGCAAGAGCACGCTGGTGAATTTGCTGCTGCGCCTGCACGACCTGCCGGCCGATGGTGGCCGCATCCTGATCGACGGCCAGGACATCGCGCGGGTGACGCAGGACTCGCTGCGCAGCCACATCGGCATGGTCACGCAGGACACCTCGCTGCTGCACCGCTCGGTGGCCGACAACGTGCTCTATGGCCGGCCTGATGCCACGCCGGCCGAGCTGCAGACCGCGGTGGAGCGCGCCCATGCGGCCGACTTCATCGCCACGCTTTCGGATCCCAAGGGCCGCACTGGTTTGGAGGCCCATGTGGGCGAGCGCGGCGTGAAGCTCAGCGGTGGTCAGCGCCAGCGCATCGCGATTGCGCGCGTGATGTTGAAGGATGCGCCCATCCTGCTGCTGGACGAAGCCACGAGCGCGCTGGACAGCGAAGTGGAGGCAGCGATCCAGCAAAGCCTCTACACGCTGATGGAAGGCAAGACGGTGGTGGCCATCGCCCACCGCCTCTCGACCATCGCGGCGCTGGACCGCCTGGTGGTGATGGACGCCGGCCGCATCGTCGAGCAGGGCTCGCATGCCGAGCTGCTGGCCGCTGGCGGCATCTATGCGCGGCTGTGGGCGCATCAGAGCGGAGGCTTTCTGGGCTTGGACGCGGAGGGGTGAGGGGCTAGGCTGGCGCTGATGGGCAGCGCCAGGTCTCGGTGCCGGCAGGCCCTGGGCGATACTCTTTCGCGCGCCTGTTCGCGCAACAGCAGCGCCGTGAGCCAGACACGGTACTGAATCCAGTGCAAGACGACATCAAGGGTATGAGCGACATGAATAAACGCCTCTCGCGCGAGCAGGTTTGCGTTGAATCCACCTGGAATCTGGACGACCTGTTCGTCAGCGAAGCGGCCTGGGAGCTGGAGTACCAGGCCGTCGATGAAGCGCGGCACACCCTCAACGCGTTTCAGGGGCAACTGAGCGGCGCTGCGCAGACGCTGCTGGCCTGCCTGAGTGCGGTGGAGGCCCTCAGGGCCCGTTTGATGCGCGTGGCTTCCTTTGCGCACCTGCGCAACGCGCAGGACGGCGGCAACCCGCAATACCAGGCCGCGATGGCGCGTGTGTCGGCGCTGCAGGCGCGTGTGGACGCGAGCACGGCCTTTGTCGACGCTGAGATCCTGGCGTTTCCTGACGGCGTGCTGGAGCAGTTCAAGGCCGCCGAGCCAGGGCTGGCCGACTTCCAACGCATGCTGAAGGACTTGCTGGACTTGCGCCCGCATCGCCTTGATGCCGAGACCGAGCGGGTGCTGGCCTCGCTGGGTGAGGTGTTGAACGCGCCCTACATGATCTACAGCCGCTCCAAGTCCGGCGACATGCAGTTTGCGCCGTTCACCGACGCGGCTGGAACGGTCTACGAGAACTCATTCAACGGCTTTGAGTCCAACTTTGAAACCCATAGCGACACCGGCGTGCGCCGCAGCGCGTGGGCCTCGTTCAGCGCCGGCTTGAAGGCCTACAAGCAGACCTACTCGGCCACTTTCGCGACCGAGGTCAGCAAGAACATCGCGATGGCGCGGCTGCGCAAGTACCGCAGCACCGAAGAGTTTCTGCTGCAGCCGCACAAGATCCCACACACGGTCTACAACAACATCCTGGACATCATCCAGACCGAGCTCGCACCACATATGCAGCGCTACGCGCGGCTGCGCCGCAGGGTGCTGGGCCTGGACAAGCTGCTCTACTGCGACATCAAGGCGCCGCTGGACCCGGACTTCAATCCACATATGTCGTACGAGGACGGCTGCAAGCTGATCCTGGATTCCCTGGCGGTGATGGGGCCGCAGTACTGTGACTTCGCGCGCCAGACCATGGAGCAGCGCTGGGTCGACCGGGCCGACAACATCGGCAAGTCTTCCGGCGCGTTCTGTGCGTCGCCTTACGGCGTACATCCCTACATCCTGATCACCTGGTCGAACACGATGCGCAATGTGTTCACGCTGGCTCATGAACTGGGCCATGGCGGGCATTTCGGCCTGGCCATGCAGCACCAGCGCTTCGTGAACACGCGCCCGGCCATGCCTTTTGTCGAAGCGCCGTCGATCATGAACGAGATGCTGCTGGCGCAGCACATCCTGGGCCAGAGCCAGGAAACACGGATGCGGCGCTCGGTCATCATGCAGGTGCTGGGCACCTATCACCACAACTTCGTGACCCATCTGCTGGAAGCCGAGTTGCAGCGCCAGGTCTATGCGCTCGCAGAGGGCGGTGGCTCCATCACAGCGGCGGTGCTGAACGAGCGCAAGGGGCAGATCCTGGCGAAGTTCTGGGGCGACACAGTCGAGATCGACGACGGTGCGCGCATGACCTGGATGCGCCAGCCGCACTACTACATGGGCCTGTATCCCTACACCTACTCGGTGGGCCTGGTGGCCTCGACCGCCATGTCGCTGCTGGTGCAGAAGGAAGGGCAGCCAGCTGTGCAGCGCTGGCTGGAGGTGCTCAAGGCCGGCGGGACCCACACGCCGCTGGAACTGATGCGCATGGCAGGCATTGACATGCACTCGCCACAACCCATCCACGATGCCGTGGCCTATGTGGGGCGCCTGATCGATGAGCTTGAGGCCTCGTTTGCCTGATGGCCTGATGGCCCGGTGTTGCATCAGGCCGGCTGATGCGCTGCATCTGTCAGCGAAGAGCGCCGCCGGGTTGGTGGGTTGAACGTTCCCGTGCCGCGCAAGAGCGGCAAGGGGAGGTTCAAAGAATTGTCTTGTAGCATTCATTTCTATATGAGATATTTGCTACATGACGAATTGGATCGTCCTGACGGCCACCCTGCCGACACAGCCCAGCGGCCTGCGCGTGAAGGTATGGCGCGCGCTGAAAGCCACCGGCGCGGCAAGCCTGCGCGAGGGGGTCTACGTGCTGCCCGAGCAGGCGCCGAGCGCCCCGGCCCTGTGGGCGCTGGAACGCAGCATCGCCGAGGCTGGCGCTGACGCGCACCTGCTGGTCGTATCAGCGCGCGATGCCGCGCAGGAACAGGCCTTTCGCGCTTTGTTCGATCGCAGTGAGCACTACGCCGAGCTGCTGCAGTCCATCAAGCAGACGCGGGCGGCGATGGGCCCGGCCAGTGTGGTCGAGTGCCGCAAACAGCTGCGTGCGCTTGAGCAGCAGCTGCAGGACATTCAGGCCAGTGACTTCTTCCCCGGCAAGGCGGCCGCGCGTGCCGTCGACGCGCTGGCTGCGCTGCGGCGCGAAGTGGAGCTGAGAGTCTCGCCGGACGAGCCCGGTGCCAGCGCCGGCAGCATCATCCAGAGGGCGGTGGCCGACTACCAGGGCCGCAGCTGGGCCACACGCAAGCGCCCCTGGGTTGATCGCCTGGCCAGCGCCTGGCTGGTGCAGCGCTTCATCGACCAGCAGCCGCGCTTCCTCTGGCTTGCCGATGCGAGCAAGTGCCCCAAGTCGGCGCTGGGCTATGACTTCGATGGCGCCACTTTCACGCATGTCGGAGACAAGGTGACTTTCGAAGTGCTGGCTGAGAGCTTCGGCTTGCTGGGCGACCCGGCACTGCGGCGCCTGGGCCAGCTGGTGCGCAGCATCGACACTGGCGGCGGTGTGATCGAGGAAGCGCCCGGGCTTGAGCTGGTGGTCCGCGGCCTGCAGGCGCGGCATGCCAAGGACGATGCACTGCTGGCGGCGGCCGGCGAGGTGTTCGATGCGGTCTACGCCGCGATGCAGGTGCCCGATGAACAACAGCGTTGAGACCCGGGCTGGCGCCCCCGAGCCTGTGACCCGCGCGCAAGCCTTCGCCTTCTGGCTGAAGCTCGGTTTCGTCAGCTTTGGCGGGCCGGCCGGGCAGATCGCGATCATGCATGAGGAGCTGGTGGAGCGGCGCCGCTGGATCTCCGAGAAGCGCTTCTTGCACGCGCTCAACTACTGCATGCTGCTGCCCGGTCCCGAGGCCCAGCAGCTCGCCACCTATATCGGCTGGCTGATGCACCGCAGCTGGGGCGGCATCGTGGCCGGCGGGCTGTTCGTGCTGCCCTCGCTGTTCATCCTGATCGCGCTCTCCTGGGTCTATATGGCTTTCGGCCATGTGCCGGTGATCGCCGGCATCTTCTACGGCATCAAGCCGGCGGTAACGGCGCTGGTGCTGCACGCCGCGTGGCGCATCGGGTCACGTGTGCTCAAGAACCGCTGGCTGTGGTGCATTGCTGCAGCTTCCTTCGTCGCCATCTTCGCGCTTGATGCACCGTTCCCGCTCATCGTGCTGGCGGCAGCCCTCGTGGGCTATTTCGGCGGCAAGCTCGCGCCCGCGCAGTTCGCGCCTGGCGGGGGCAGCCACGGGCCAGCCGCCAAGGCCTCGATGCCTGCCTGCATCGACGACGACACACCGGTCCCGGCCCACGCGCGCTTCAGCTGGGCGCGCTTTCGCAGGCTGTTGCTGCTGTGCCTGGGCCTGTGGGCGCTGGCGATCGGCGGCTTGAGCGCGGCCTACGGTTGGGACGCGGTGCTTACACAGATGGCCTGGTTCTTCACCAAGGCGGCCTTGCTGACCTTCGGCGGAGCCTATGCGGTGCTGCCCTATGTGGTGCAAGGCGCCGTGGACCAGCACCAGTGGCTGAGCGCGCCTCAGATGATTGACGGCCTGGCGCTGGGCGAAACCACACCCGGCCCGCTGATCATGGTGGTGGCCTTTGTCGGCTTCGTCGGCGGCTGGGGCGCGGCTCTCTTTGGCAGCGATGCGCTGTGGCTGTCCGGCGCGTTGGCGGCCACGGTGGTCACCTTCTTCACCTTCCTGCCCTCGTTCTGCTTCATCCTGCTGGGCGGCCCCTTCATCGAATCCACGCACGGCAAGCTGCGCTTCACCGCGCCGCTGACGGCCATCACCGCGGCGGTGGTCGGCGTCATCCTGAACCTGGCCCTGTTCTTCGCCTACCACGTGCTGTGGCCCGAGGGCCTGGCCGGCCGCTTCGAGTGGGCCTCGGCCGGCATTGGCCTGGCCGCCGCCGTGGCCCTGTTCCGTTTCAAGCTGGGCGTGATTCCGCTGGTGCTGGGCGCTGGCCTGGCCGGCATCGCCTGGCAGTTCCTGCCTGCGGCGCTGCTGCTGCATGCGAAGTTCTGAGGAGAAAGCCATGATGGACGCACGAGCCCTTGAATTGCCCTTCGACGCCGCGAGTCTCAAAGGCCTGTCGGAGCGCCTGCTACGCAGCCACCACCAGAACAACTACGGCGGCGCGGTCAAGCGCCTGAATGCCATCCGCGCGCAGTGGCGCGAGCTGCCTGTTGCAGCGGCGCCAGGCTTTCAGCTCAACGGGCTGAAGCGTGAAGAGCTGGTGGCCAACAACTCGATGCTGCTGCATGAGCTGTACTTCGGCAGCCTGGGCGGCGACGGTGCCGCGATGGTGCCAGCCATGGCGCTGGCGCTGCAGGCCAACTTCGGCAGCGTGCAGCGCTGGCGCGACGAGTTCATGGCGATGGGCAAAGCCCTGGGCGGCGGCTCGGGCTGGGTGCTGCTGGTGTTTCAGCCGCGCGAAGGCACGCTGGTGAACCAATGGGCCGCCGACCACAGCCAGTCGCTCGCTGGCGGCATCCCCATCCTGGCGCTCGATATGTATGAGCACGCCTACCACCTCGATTTCGGCGCCGCTGCCGGCGCTTATGTCGATGCCTTCATGGACAACATCCACTGGGCGCCGGTGTACCAGCGCTACCAGCAGGCCGTGGAGGCCAGCAGCGACGCTCTCGGTGCCTCGCACGACGAGCTGCTGCAAGCCGCGCATGTGCTGGACGTGCGGCGCGCCGCCATCTTCGAGCAGGCCGAATCGCTGATCCCCGGCGCCGTGTGGCGCGACCCGCAGGCCGTCGGTGACTGGGGCGCTGGCTTGCCCCAAAGTGAGCCTGTCCTTGTCTACTGCATCTACGGCCACGAAGTCGGCCGCGCGACGGCAATGCGGCTGCACGCCGCCGGTGTGCAGGCGCGCTTTCTGCGCGGCGGCCTGGATGGTTGGATTGCAGCGGGGAGGGCGGTTCAGGCCAAGCGGTGAGGAGACAAGCCGGCAGGGTTGAGTGTGGCGCTCGGGCCGAGAGGGCGATCCAGCACGACCGCTACAAGCTGATTGAAGGCAAGACCGTGATGGCCATCGCCCATCGCCTACCCCCCCTCCATCGCGGCGCAGGACCGTCTGGTGGTGAGGGACGCCAGCCGCATCCTCGAGCCGGGCGCGCATGCCGAGTTGCTGGCCGCAGACGGCATCGATGCGCGCCTGTGGGCACATCAGGGCGTTTGCTTTCTTGGCTTCGAGGCAGAATGGCTGCATGCAGTTGAGCCCGGCCGATTTGGAGAACCTGCCAGCGCTGTTCGAAGCGAGCGAGCAGCTGGTGGCTTTGTTCGATGAGCGCGACCAGATGCGCTTCGCCAACAGCGCTTTCCGCCGGGGCATGGGGCTGACCCGCAGCGAGCTGCCATCCTGGGCCGAGCTGATGCGTCAGGGCTACCGCAGCGGGCGCGGCACCCAGGTCTCGACGGCTGACTTTGAAGCCTGGCTGGCGGCCGCCCAAGCCCGGCGCGGCAAACTTGCCTTTCGCAGCTTCGAGACCAGGCTGGTTGATGGCCGCTGGGTGCTGATGTGCGAGACCACCGCGGCGAATGGCTGGATGCTGTGCATCGCCAGCGATGTCAGCGGCCTGCACACCGAAGGCCGTGATCTGCGGCAGGAGCGTGATCTGGCGCAGCGTGCCGCGTGGACCGATGAGCTGACCCAGCTCAGCAACCGGCGCTACTGCCTGGAGCGGCTTGATGCCCTGCTGGCCCGGGAACCGGCTGCGCCACTCAGCCTGGCGGTGCTGGACCTCGATCATTTCAAGCGCATCAACGACAGCCTGGGCCACGATGGCGGTGACCTGGTGCTGCAGGACTTTGCGCAGCTGCTGCGGCAGTGCGTGCGGCGCGCCGATATTGCTGCGCGCCTGGGCGGCGAGGAGTTTGTGCTGGTGCTGCCGGACACGCCCTTGCCGGAGGCCGAGCGGGTGCTGCAGCGCCTGCTGGCGGCGGTGCGGGTCTCGCAGCCGCTGGCAGCACAGCCCGCCTTCCGCTACAGCTGTTCGGCCGGCCTGGTCGCGGCCGATGTGCGCGGTGGCGAAGGCCGCAACGCCGTGCTGAGCCGTGCCGATCAGGCGCTCTACCGCGCCAAGCGCGAAGGCCGGGACCGTCTGGTCGTGGGTTGAAGCGCGCCCGCGCTGGGCGGACTCAAACGGCAAGCGGCCCTGCTCGTTCGCACAACTCTCCAAGTGGGCGCGCTTTGGCACCTCATCACGCCTGACCTCCGACTAGCAACAGGACGAGTATCGCGACCGGGACAGCGAGCGAGCAGTAGCCAATGGCAAGTGCAAGCGTTGCCAAGACTCCGAACCGTTCGTTCAGAACAATAGGCAAGGGGCTGAATAAGGCGATGAACATGCCGAGAGGAATGAATCCCGGAAAGTCTGCGAGCTTGGCTAGCGACCCCAGAAGTCCGATCCCCCAAATCGGGAAGGTGAGCATTGCCGCCGCTGGCCAGTGATTCAAGACGCTCCGTTCATACCTGGCCGCTGCTTCTTCGGCTAGGCTCGTCCCAGCAGTCGCGCTCGGCGGAAGGCGAGCTGCACAGTACTCGCAAAAGTCGCGATCAGCTGGCTTTGGCGTCTTGCACTGCCTGCAGGGCGTCATTGGGTTCACATCATCAGTATTCATGCGCAAGAGTGATCAACACGTTAGCGTGGGTCGAACGGTCGAAATCCTAATTCATAGAGTGCTTGTCGGCTAAACCTTTGCCAGCAGCATGATCGGAGCTGCAGCCGGCCCGGGTGTATAAGCCTCTCCAATTCAAGCAAGGCATCAAGCCAGGAAAGAAAGAGAAAGTCGTATGGGCGCACAGTGGAAAGCCAAGCACAAGGACATCGCGGCCAATGCCAAGGGTCGGATGTTCACCAAGCTGTCCAAGGAAATCATGCAGGCGGCACGCAATGGCGCCGACCCGGACATGAATGCGCGGCTGCGCATGGTGGTGGAGCAGGCCAAGAAGGCCTCGATGCCGCGCGACACGCTGGAGCGCGCCATCAAGAAGGGCGCCGGCCTGCTGGGCGAGGCGGTGAGCTTCGAGCGCGTCACCTATGAGGGCTTTGCGCCGCACCGCGTGGCGGTGATCGTCGAATGCCTGACCGACAACGTGAATCGCACTGCGTCCGATATGCGCGTGCTGTTCCGCAAGGGCCAGCAGGGCGTCAGCGGCTCGGTGAGCTGGGATTTCGACCATGTGGGCATCATCGAAGCCAGCCCGCTGCAGCCGGGCGCCGATGCTGAGTTGGCCGCCATCGAGGCCGGCGCGCAGGACTTCGAGCTGGTGGAGCCGGACGAAGACAGCGGCGAGGGCGGCGGCGCGCAGTTCTACACCGATGCGGCCGATCTTGACCTCGTCTGCCGCGCGCTGCCAGCGCAAGGCTTCAGTGTGAACTCGGCCAAGCTGGGCTACCGACCCAAGAACCCGGCCACGCTGGGCGCGGCCGAGTTGGAGGAAGTGGAAGCCTTTCTCGCCGCCATCGACGCGAACGACGATGTGCAGGAAGTCTACGTGGCGCTGGCGGGCTGAGCGGTCGAACTACTGCTGCTGCTGCTGTGCCTGCAGCTGCTTGTCCAGCCACACCTCCAGCCCCTGCGCGTTCAGCTCCACATCCGAGGCCAGCAGCTCGGCCACGGCCGCCGGGGTCAGCGCCGGCTGGTGGGCGCAGGCTTCCTGTTGATACAGCGCCAGCAGGCGCGCTTTCAGCGCCTCATGGCGCTCGGCGCCGGCCAGGTCTTTCACCGCCTGCGCGGCGGCCACCATCGCGTCGACCAGCTGCAGCAGATAGGCGGCCAGCGCGCGCACCTCATCCGCACTGCGTCCAACGCGGCTGTAGTGCGTCAGGTACATCGCGTGCGGCGATTTCTCCAGTAGGCGCGTCACTGAAGCGCGCAGCGCATCCGGCTCGAACTGCACCGGCGTGCTGGTGGGAAACAGCCAGGGCGCACCGTCCGCTGCGCGTGTGAACTCCGGGTAGGCGATGCCAAAGGTGTCGCCGGTGAACCAGCCGCCGCTGCGCTCATCCCAGATGCAGTGGTGATGGCGCGCGTGGCCCGGGGTGTCGATCAGCAGCAGGGGGCGGCCGGCCAGGCTGATCACCTGGCCGTCGTGGCTGGGCTCGGCGCGCGCTTCGGGCACGCCGACCAGGCGGCCATAGCTGCGCTGCATTTCTTCTTCGCCATAGACGGCCAGCGCGCCGGCCCACAGCGCCGTCGGGCTGACCAGATGGCGCAGCCCGCGCGGGTGGGCCAGCACGCGCGCCGTAGGCAGCGACTGCATCAGCAGGCCCACGCCGCCGGCGTGATCCAGGTGCACATGGGTGGGGATGACCCAGTCCACCGCCTCGCGCGAGATGCCCAGCGCATCCAGGCTGGCCAGCAGGCGCGGCACGCTGTGGTTGGTGCCGGTGTCGATGAAGGCGGCGCGGCCGGCTTCGGTGATCAGGTAGGCGGCGTCGAAACGATCGCGCTGGAAGCCGGTGTCGATGGCATAGATGCCATCACCCAAAGCTTGCAGGAAGTCGGACATCGGGAACAGTCTCCGTACATAGAATGCCCGCCACCATAGCGCAAGGAAGCATTTGAAATGGCTGTGCACGAAATTCTGAAGATGGGCGACGCCCGTTTGCTGCGAGTGGCGCAGCCGGTGACTGCGTTCGGCACGCCTGAGCTGCACCAGTTGGTGGCTGATATGTTCGAGACCATGAAGGCCGCGCAGGGCGCCGGCTTGGCGGCGCCGCAGATCGGCGTGGACCTGCGGCTGGTGATCTTCGGCTACGAGCGCATCACCCGCTACCCGGACGCCCCGCCGGTGCCGCCCACGGTGCTGCTGAACCCGGTGATCGAGCCACAGGGGCCCGAGCAGGAAGAGGGCTGGGAAGGCTGCCTGTCGGTGCCGGGTCTGCGCGGCGTGGTGCCTCGCAGCGCGCGCATCCGCTACCGCGGCTTCGATGTCGACGGCAATCCGATCGAACGCGAGGCTGACGGCTTCCATGCCCGCGTGGTGCAGCATGAGTGCGACCACCTGGATGGCGTGCTGTATCCGATGCGGGTGAAGGATTTCAGCCGTTTCGGCTTCACCTCGGTGCTGTTTCCCGAGCTGGACCCGGCGGCGGACGATTGAAGCCGAGTCCCCGAAAAGATTTGTAAATGCGGTCGGCGCAGCGCGCCTCGCGCACGTTGAGTGCCTGTGCCGAGGAGAGTCGCATGAAGCGTCGTCGTATTGCCATTCCCGATCCGAGCCGGGTCATCTGGCTGAGCCTGATCGGCCTGCTGGGCTTGCTGAGCCTGCTGCTGGCCCTGCCGCGCGGCCGAGGATCCGCCGCGCGCGCCGGCCGCGTGTCCGATATCAGCGGCGAGGCCTGGATCTTCGACAGCCAAAGCCGGGACTGGGAGCGCCTGGCGCGCAACCAGACCGTGGCCGAGGGCGATCGCCTGCGCAGCGACGGCAGCAGCCGCATCACCTTGCGCATCGGCTCGACGACGCTGTGGCTGGATGAACGCAGCGAGCTGGAAGTCGAGCGCATGGACGACGAGCGCGTGCTGTTGCGCGTGGAGCGCGGCGGCCTGGCGCTGAAGCTGCGCAGCCGCGAGCAGGCACAGGACTATCGGCTGCTGACGCGCGAGGGCCGGTTGTTTGTGGACGGCGAAGGGCTGTTCCGCGTCGATCAGATGGAGCGGGGCACGCGGGCGATGGCCTGGCAGGGCCGCGCGCGCTTCGAGTTCCGTGCGGCTGAGGCCGAGCCGGTGTGGCTGGCGGCTGGCGAGCAGGCCGAGCTGTGGTGGAGCCAGGGCCCGCGCACCGAGCGCCAATCGCTGGAGCGCGACAGCTTTGCCCGCTGGCTGCAGAACCAGCGTGAGACCGAGGGCGAGATGACGGCGCACCGCTATGTCTCGCCCGAGATGACGGGGGCCGAGGATCTGGACCGTTATGGCCGCTGGGATCGGCACGAGGAATACGGCGCCCTCTGGTATCCGACACAGGTGGCGGTCGATTGGGCGCCGTATCAGCACGGCCGCTGGGTCTGGACCGCGCGCTGGGGCTGGACCTGGGTCGACGCCCAGCCCTGGGGCTTTGCTCCATTCCACTATGGTCGCTGGGTGCGCGTCGGCGGGCGCTGGTGCTGGGCGCCGGGCCGCTATGTCGCGCGCCCGGTCTATTCGCCTGCCCTGGTGGCCTGGAGCAGCGGCCCGCACTTGAGCGTCGGTGTAACGATTGGCGGTTCGCGTCCGCCGCCGCCGCGCCCGGGCATGTGGGCGCCGCTGGCGCCGTATCAGGTCTATCAACCGCATTACCGCCACACGCCCAGCTACCGTGAGCGCATCAACCGCGACCATGATCCGGTCTATGTGCCGCGCCCGGGCGATGGCGTGCAGCGGCCGCCGCGGCCGCGCGACGAGCCTGGCCTGGGCTTGCCGGTGCAGCCGGGCCGCGGCCAGGGTGGCACAGGGGTGCCGCGCCCCCAGCCTCCCCAGGTGACGCCGCCGCTGGGGCAGCCGCCGCAGGTCCAGGTGCCGAATGTGCAGGCGCCACAGCTGCCCGGCACGCCGGTGCCCGTGCGGCCCATGCCGCCACGGCCGACTGATCCGGTCGATGCGCCGCGTCCGCAGCGCGGCGAGCCGGGGGTGCCGATGTCCGCCCCTGAGCGCGCCTGGCAGCAGACCGAGCAGCGCAATGAGCGCGCCGAACGTATTGAGCGCATTGAACGCATCGAGCGGGGTGCCGATGCAGGCGTGCCGATGTCGGCGATCGAGCGCGCCCAGCAACGCAATGAGCGGGCCGAGCCGCCTGAGCGCCGCATCGAGCGCGGCAGCGCACCGGTCTTTCAGCAGCCGCAGATTGCGATGCCGCCGCAACGTCCGGTGGAGCGCGCCATCGAGCGGCCGATGGAGCGCCCGATGGAGCAGCGCCCCGTCGAGCGCGCGATGCCCACGCCGATGCCGGCGCGCGTGCCTCAGCCGGCACCCGAGCGGGCGCGTCCCAGCGAAGAGCGCGGCGAGAAGCGCGGCCGCGGCGAAGTCAGTGAGCCGGTCGGCAAGCGCGAGCGCGAGCAGCAGCGCTGAGCAAGCGTGCCGGTGTTCAGAGCAGCGGTTCGAGCCCGGCCCAGACCTGATCCAGCATCAGCGGGTGCGCCTTGGCCAGCGGGTGGATGCGGTCGGGCTGAAACCAGGCTTCGGCATCAGCGCGGTCGGCCACACCGGCCAGCAGGAAAGGTGTGAGGGCGGTCTTTTCCTCGCGCGCCACCTGGCCGAACAGCGCGAAGAAGTCGCGGCCATAGCTCGGGCCGTAGTTGGGCGGCACCTGCATGCCCACCAGCAGCACCTTGGCGCCAGCGGCCTTGCCGGCGCGGACCATGGCGCGCAGGTTGTCGCGCGTCATGTCCAGCGCCAGGCCGCGCAGTGCGTCATTGCCGCCCAGCTCGATGATCAGATGCGTGGGCTTGTGGCGCGTCAGCACCGCCGGCAGGCGCGAGCGCCCGCCCGAGGTGGTGTCGCCGCTGATGCTGGCATTGATGACCTCGGCGGCCAGCTTGCGCGTCTTCAGCCGCTGCTCCAGCAGCGCCACCCAGCCGCTGCCGCGGGCAATGCCGTATTCGGCCGACAGGCTGTCTCCGATCACCACGATGCGGCGCGGCTTGCCCGCCTGCGCCGAGGCAAGACCCGGCACCGCCAGGGATAGCGCCAGCAGGCTACAGTCCCGCATCCAATCACGTCGCTTGCTTTGTTCAAGCCGTCTCTTCATGTCCGCATCCATTGACCAGAAGCCCATTATCGAAATCGAGCGCGTGAGCAAGCAGGTGCAGGACGCGTCGGGGCTGCTGACGATACTGCATGAAGTCTCCTTCACGCTGGCGTCGCGCGAATCGGTGGCGGTTGTGGGGGCTTCGGGTTCGGGCAAGAGCACCTTGCTGGCCATTCTTGCGGGCCTGGACACACCCAGCAGCGGCAGCGTCAAGCTGTCCGGCCAGGCCTTGTTCGATCTGAACGAGGACCAGCGCGCTGCCTTGCGCGCCCAGCATGTGGGCTTTGTGTTCCAGAGCTTCCAGCTGTTGGCCAATCTGACCGCGCTGGAGAATGTGATGCTGCCGCTGGAGTTGCGCGGCGAGCGTGATGCGCGCGCACTGGCGCAGGCCATGCTGGAGCGGGTGGGCTTGGGCGAACGCCTGCGTCACTACCCGCGAGTGCTGTCGGGCGGCGAGCAGCAGCGCGTGGCTTTGGCGCGCGCCTTTGTGCAGCGCCCGGCCTTGCTGCTGGCCGATGAGCCGACGGGCAGCCTGGATTTCGCCACCGGCGCCGCGGTGATGGACCTGATGTTCGAGCTCAACCGCGAGGCCGGCACGACCTTGGTGCTGGTGACGCACGACCCGGCCATCGCGCAGCGCTGCCAGCGTCAGCTGCGCATCGAGGCCGGCCGGCTAAGCGAGATCACCGCGCCGGCTGCGCTGGCGCAACCGGCGTAGGCGTTCGCCGCGGATCACTGCCCACCAGCCGAAATAGACCACTGCATAGGCGGCAGCGCCCAGCACCAGGCCGGCCAGCGGCAGGCCCACCAGCAGCGGATGGCCCAGTGCCTGCACCCAGGCCCACAGCGAAGGCCCCCAGGTGGCCGGCTGCGCCCAGGCGATGTCCAGCATCTCGGGCGTGGCAATCGGCCCCTGGTGGCCTGAAGCCAGGCGGCCCAGATAGATGGCCAGGCTCCAGATCGGCACCAGCGTGAAGGGGTTGGTCAGCCAGGTAGCCGCCACCGCCGCTGCCACATTGGCGCGGAACAAGATGGCGAAGACGGCGGCCACCAGCATCTGCGTGGGCAGCGGAATCACGCCGATGGCCAGGCCGACGGCCACGCCCATCGCGACGCGACGGCGGTGCGCCACCCACAGCCAGGGGCGCGGCGCCAGATAGTGGCCCAGCCAGCGCAAGCCGCGCGTCTGCGACAGCGTGTCGGGATGGGGCAGCAATCGACGGGCAATGCGGGATGCGGGCACGGGGCGTTGGGCAGAGTCGTTCAGGTGGAAAAAAGCCCGCGCACGCTGGAGGGCGTGGCGCGGGCTGCTTGCCGGCTCAGGCGCGTGCGGATCAGCGCGCGAACTTGTAGTCGGTCTTGGCCTTGGTCTTCAGCTCTTGCTGGAAGTCAGCCGTCTTCTGCTGGTTCAGGCGCTGCACGATCTGGGCCTTCACATCGGCGAAAGCGGGGAACTGCGCTTCGCGCGTGTCTTCCAGCTTGATGATGTGATAGCCGAACTGCGACTTGACCGGGTCCTGAGTCATCTCGCCCTTCTTCAGTGCGACCATGGCCTTGCTGAACTCGGGCACGTAGCTGTTGGCATTGGCGAAGTCCAGATCGCCGCCGTTGGCTGCAGAGCCGGGGTCCTTGGAGTTCTTCGCGGCCAGCTCCTCGAACTTGGCGCCGCCGTTGAGCTGCTTGATCAGCGCCTTGGCGTCTTCTTCCTTCTCGACCAGGATGTGGCGGGCACGGTATTCGGTGCCGCTGTTCTGGGCCTTGAACTTGTCGTACTCGGCCTGGGCTTCAGCGTCGGTCACCGGGTTCTTCTTGGCGAAGTCGGCGAACAGCTCGCGGATCATGATGGACTGACGGGCCAGTTCCATCTGGGCCTTGAAGTCGGCGCTGGCCGGGACGCCGCGCTTCTCGGCTTCCTGCATGAAGATCTCGCGCAGCACGACTTCGTCGCGCACCTGGGCTTCGAGTTCAGGCGTCTTCTGCTGCTGGCCGCTCTTGACGACCTGGTTGATCAGCAGATCGGCGCGTGCCTTGGGCACGGCCTTGCCATTGACGATGGCGATGTTCTGTGCGCTGGCCGTCACGGGCACAAGCGTTGCGGTCAGGGCCGCGATGGCCGCGGCGAGCACGAGCTTCTTCATGGATATGTACGCAATGAATGAAAAAAAGCGCCGGTAGGCGCGGTTTGCAAAGTGCTTCAGCCTTCGTCCGGCGCGCGGGCATCAATGGCCAGCGCGTGGATGCCATGCTGCATCAACTCTGCGAGGGAATCATATACGAGCCGGTGTCTGGCCACGCGGCCCAAGCCTGCAAAGCACGGGCTGACGATGCGCAGCTGGTAGTGCCCGCCTTCGCGAGCGCCGGCGTGGCCGGCATGGCTGGCGCTGTCGTCGAGCAGTTCGAGCACGCTGGGCTGCAGCGCGGCGCGCAGGCGCTGCTCCATCTCTTGCAATGAGGCGCGCGGCGTCATGGTTGTTTGTCCTTGTTGTCCGCGTCCTCGTCGCTGAGGAAGCGGCTCATGTAGAAGCCCTGGCCGAGCGTGAACAGCAGCATCAGGCCGGTGGCGCCGAAGACCTTGAAGTTGGCCCAGGCGGAGGTGGAGAAGTTGTAGGCCACGTAGAGATTGAGCACGCCCATCGCGGCGAAGAACAGCACCCAGGCCAGGTTCAGTCGGCGCCAGACGAAATCCGGCAACTCCAGGTCCTTGCCCAGCATGGACTTCAGCAGGTTCTTGCCGAACAGCAGCGGGCTGAGGAAGAACACCAGCGCCATCGCCCAGTACAGGCCGCTGGGCTTCCACTTGATGAAGGTCTCGTTCTGGAACCAGACGGTGGCGGCACCGAGCACGACGACCAGCGCCAGGCTGATCCACAGCATCAGATCGATCTTCTGGCCGCGCAGTTTCAGCACCAGGGCCTGGATCAAGGTGGCCGCCATCACCACCAGCGTGGCCAGCAGCACCGGCGCGACCGTGGCGTTGACATGCCCGCTGGCGACCAGGAAGCCGAAGTGCTGGGTGGCGAACTGGGCGGCGGCATCCTGGTGGGATTCGGCGAACTTGAAGGTGCCGAAGAAGAGGATCAGCGGCAGGAAGTCCAGGAGAATTTTCATGGGATCGCTTCGGTGTGGCGGTGTGCCGCGCCACGCAGGCCTGAGCAGAAGGCTCAGGCGGCAGGGGGCTCAGTCAGGCGCGAAGTCTATCGCGGCCGAGTTGATGCAAAAGCGCTCGCCGGTCGGTTCTGGTCCATCGGGGAAGACATGGCCCAGGTGCGAGCCGCAGTTGTTGCAGCGCACTTCGACGCGCACCATGCCGTGGCTTTCGTCGACCACGCGTTCGACGACTTCGGCGTTCACAGGCGCCCAGTAGCTGGGCCAGCCGCAGCCGGCGTCGAATTTGGTCTGTGCTTCAAACAGCGGTGTGCCGCAGCCCACGCAGTTGTAGTGGCCCTGGTCCCAGTGGTCCCAGTACTTGCCGGTGAAGGCACGTTCGGTGGCGGCATGGCGCGCCACCTGGTACTGCATCGGGTCGAGCTGGGCGCGCCACTCGGCATCGCTCTTCTGGACCGGGTAGTCGCGGTCGTCGGGGTTCTTCTGGCTCATGATGAACAGGACACTTCCAGGTGTTGGGCCCAGTCGGGCGGAAAGCCGGCATCCGAGGCCAGCGCCGGTTCGTCGAAGGGGCGCTGCAGCACGGTCAGCAGGCGCTGCACCTCGCTGAAATCACCAGCCTGTGCCAGGCGGATCGCTCCCTCGGCCAGATGGTTGCGCAGTACCACGGCCGGGTTGCTGGCCAGCATCGCCGCCTCGCGCTCTTGCGCCGGCAGCGGCTCGGCTGCGAGCCGGGCTTGGTAGCGCTCGAACCAAGCGTCGAAGGCCGCTCGGTCGAGGAACAGGTCGCGCAGCGCGCCCGCGTCCGAGGCGTGACGGGACAGGCGCCGGTGGGCGATGGTGTAGTCCACCCGATGCGCGGCCAGCAGGCGCAGCCAGTCGTCGACCAACGCGCGGTCCTCGTCCCGGGGCAGGCTGAGCCCGAGCTTGGCGCGCATGCGCGCCAGCAGCGCGTCAGGGAAGGCCTGGCGATAGATCTCCAGCGCGCCGAGCAGTTGCTCGCCGGCCGCTTCGCGCTCGCCGGGCATCAGCGGCAGCAGGGCCTGGGCTAGCGCATGCAGGTTCCAGAACGCCACATTGGGCTGGCGCGCATAGGCATAACGGCCCTGGCGGTCGGTGTGGTTGCAGATGTGGCCGGGGTCGAAGCCGTCCAGGAAACCGAAAGGCCCGTAGTCCAGCGTCAGACCCAACATGGACATGTTGTCGGTGTTCATCACGCCGTGGCAGAAGCCCACCGCCTGCCACTGCGCCAGCAGCTCGGCGGTCTGGCGGGCCACGCGCTCAAGCAGCGCGACCACCGGCTGCGGCGCATCCACGCATTCAGGCGCCTGGGTCGCGATGAAGAAGTCCGCCAGCTCGCGCAAGGCCTCGTGCTGGTCGCTGTGCGCGAAATGCTCGAAGTGCCCGAAGCGCATGAAGCTGGGCGCCGTGCGTGCGACGACGGCGGCGCTCTCGATGGTCTCGCGCCGCACCGGCAGCGCCGAGCCGGTGATGGAGAGCGCGCGTGTGGTCGGGATGCCCAGCGCGGCCATCGCCTCGGAGCACAGGAACTCGCGGATCGATGAGCGCAGCACCGCGCGGCCGTCGCCCATGCGGGAGTAGGGCGTCAGTCCGGCGCCCTTGAGTTGCAACTCGAAGCTGCGGCCGTCCGCGGTCTGCAACTCACCGAGCAGATGAGCGCGGCCGTCGCCCAGTTGGCCGGCCCAGGCGCCGAACTGGTGGCCGCTGTAAACGGTGGCAACGGGGCGCATGCCCGGCCACAGCGCGTTGCCGGCCAGCACGGCCAGCGCGCCGTCCTGCTGCCACCAGTCAGCCGGCCAGCCCAATTGGTCGGCGCAGGCGGCGCTGCGCGCCACCCAGTGCGGATCGGGCAGGCCGCTGGGCGGCAGTTCGGTGTGGAAGGTCGGGCCCAGCGCGGCGAAGCGGTTGAGCCAGGTCGCCGCAGGGCAGTCAGGCTGCGTCGTCAGGGGCAGGGGCTCATTCATCGGGCGCAGTGTAGTCAGCGCCTGCCGGCCCGCGCCGGCCTGGGGTTTCTACTGGCTGCCGCGGCGCCTCGCGGCGCTGTTCTGCGATGCGCGCTTGTCCCGGGCTTGGGTGTCGAATCGTCTGGGGTGGATGAGCCGGCGCTGAACGGGGCTTGAGTCCGTGCGTCAGAGGCAAGTGAATACCCCTAGGGCCTGAGCCGCACTTGTGTAACTCGGGTGACTCTGAACGCCAGGATCCGCGGATTAAACTGGTTTGCAACAAGTCCTTGCTGGACATACAGAACAGGAGACAGCTGATGGCGTTGATGGGTCAGATGATGGCCATGCCCTTGTTGATTTCGTCGCTGATTCAGCATGCGGCGCGACACTCGGGCGATACCGAGATCGTCAGCAAGCGGGTCGAGGGTGATCTGCATCGCTACACCTGGCGCGATGCCGAACAGCGTTCACGCAAGGTGGCCCAGGCTCTGGGACGCTTGGGGCTGGAAGCCGGAGACCGCGTCGCGACGCTGGCCTGGAACGGCTACCGCCATCTGGAGATCTACTACGGCGCCTCCGGCTCGCAGCTGGTCTGCCACACCATCAACCCGCGCCTGTTCCCCGAGCAGGTCGCCTGGATCGCCAATGACGCGCAGGACAAGGTGCTGTGCTTCGACGCCAGCTTCCTGCCGCTGGTCGAGAAGCTGGTCAGCCACATGCCCAGCATCAAGCACTATGTGCTGATGGCGGACCGCGCGCACATGCCGGCGCAGACCGCCATCCCCGGCCTGCTGTGTTACGAGGAGCTGGTCGAGGCTGAGGATGGGCAGTACGCCTGGCCGAGCTTCGACGAGAACACCGCATCGAGCATCTGCTACACCTCGGGCACGACAGGGCACCCCAAGGGCGCTGTCTACAGCCACCGTTCCAGCGTGCTGCATGCCTACGCTTCGGCGCTGCCCGATGCGATGGACTGCTCCAGCAAGGACGTGGTGCTGCCGGTGGTGCCGATGTTCCATGTCAATGCCTGGGGTCTGCCCTACAGCGCGGCCATCGTCGGCTGCAAGCTGGTGTTCCCCGGCCCGCATCTGGATGGCAAGTCGCTGTATGAGCTGTTCGAGAACGAAGGCGTCACCTTCAGCGCCGGCGTGCCGACGGTGTGGCTGGGCCTGTTGAACTATGTGGGCCAGAACAAGCTGAAGTTCTCGACCTTCAGGCGCACCGTTATCGGTGGCTCGGCCTGCCCGCCGGCGATGCTGCGCACGCTGATGGACGACTACGGCGTCGAAGTCATTCACGCCTGGGGCATGACCGAACTCTCGCCGCTGGGCACGCTGTCCAAGCTGACGGCCAAGCAGTTGGAACTGCCGGTCGATGAGCAGCGCCGCATCCTGGAGAAGCAGGGCAAGGTGATCTACGGCATCGACATGGCCGTGATCGACGACGAGGGCAAGCCGCTGCCCTGGGACGGCGCCAGCGCCGGCAATCTGGTGGTGCGCGGCTGCTGGGTGATCGACAGCTATTTCCAGCAACCGGCTTCGCCGCTGGTGGAGGTGGCTGGCATGGGTACCTGGTTCCCGACCGGGGACGTGGCCACCATCGATGCCGACGGCTTCATGCAGATCACCGACCGCAGCAAGGACGTCATCAAGTCCGGCGGCGAATGGATCAGCTCCATCGACCTCGAGAACATCGCGATGGCGCATCCAGCGGTCCATGAAGCGGCCGCCATTGCCTGCGCCCACCCCAAGTGGGACGAACGGCCGCTGCTGGTGGTTGTGCGCAAGCCCGGTGTCGAACTGACACGCGAAGAGATGCTGGCCTTCTACGAGGGACGCATCGCCAAGTGGCAGATTCCTGACGACGTGGTCTTCGTCGACGAAATCCCGCACACTGCGACGGGAAAAATACAAAAGCTCAAGCTGCGCGAGCAGTTCAAGAGCCACCGACTGCCCGGTTGAGACCGGAGCTGCCGGCGCCACCCAGCGCCGGCCGACTTCAGTCCGCCGGTTTTCTTTGACCCCGCTTACTACACGCCTTACACAACCCAAGGAGACAACGATGTACAGCAAGCGCCACACCCTGATCGCCCTCGCCGCAGCCCTGACCCTGGGCGCCGGTGCCGCCTATGCTCAGAAGGGCGAGACGGTCAAGATCGCCTGGATCGACCCGCTGTCCGGCCTGATGGCCCCGGTGGGACAGAACCAGGTCAAGAGCTTCCAGTTCTTCGCCGAGAAGTTCAACGCCACGAATCCTGCCGGCGTGAAGTTCGAGATCATCCCGATCGACAACAAGCTCAGCCCCGCCGAGTCGCTGAACGCACTGAAGTCAGCCATCGACCAAGGCGTGCGCTACGTCACGCAGGGCAATGGCTCGGGTGCGGCGATGGCCATCATCGACGCGGTCAACAAGCACAACGAGCGCAATCCCGGCAAGGAAGTGGTCTACCTGAACCACTCGGCCGTGGATCCCGACCTGACCAATAGCAAGTGCAGCTACTGGCACTTCCGCTTTGATGCCGACACCTCGATGAAGATGGAGGCGATGACCACCTTCATGAAGGACCAGCCGGACATCAAGAAGGTGTTCCTGCTGAACCAGAACTACGCGCACGGCCATCAGGTGGCCAAGTACGCCAAGGAGAACCTGGGCCGCAAGCGCCCGGACATCCAGATCGTCGGTGAGGACCTGCACCCGCTGGCCCAGGTGCGTGATTTCGCGCCCTATATCGCCAAGATCAAGGCCAGCGGTGCTGACAGCGTGATCACCGGCAATTGGGGCTCTGACCTGGCACTGTTGGTCAAGGCAGCGAATGAGGCCGGCTTGAACGCCAAGTTCTTCACCTACTACGCCGGCGTCACCGGCACGCCCACTGCCTTGGGCACCGGCTCGGCCGGCCGCGTCTACCAGATCTCGTACAACCACTACAACATGGGTGGTCAGATGCAGAAGTGGCAGGAGGAGTTCCAGAAGAAGTTCGACGCCGACTTCTACACCGGCAGCGTGATCCACATCTACACCACGCTGTCTGAAGCGATGGCCAAGGCCAAGAGCACCGACCCGGTGAAAGTGGCTGCCGCGCTGGAAGGGCTGAAGACCAAGAGCTACAACGGCGAAGTCGAGATGCGCAAGACCGATCACCAGCTGCAGCAGACGCTGTATCTGTCGGTGTGGCAGAAGTCCGATGCGAAGCACCCCTACAGTGCTGAGAAGACCGGCATGACCTTCGTGCCGGTGAAGACCTTCGAGCCGTACGTGTCGAGCACGCCGACCTCCTGCCAAATGAAGCGCCCCTAATTTTTCGAGTGTCTGCCTGCGGAGCGGGCCGATCTTGAGCTTGCGGTGCTCGTCGTACCTGTGTACGGCTGCGCGCCGCAAGCCCAACCTCAGCCCGCTCGCGACGGCAGCCCTTCCGAAAATCCGCGCAGTTCTCCCTCCGCGCCGCGTCCTGCTGCGCCTGAACCCCAATCGCCGTGGACCAACTCCTGATCAACCTTCTGAACGGCCTGTCCTCCGGACTGCTGCTGTTCATGCTCAGCTCGGGCCTGACGCTGATCTTCAGCATGATGGGCGTGCTGAACTTCGCCCACGCCAGCTTCTACATGCTGGGTGCCTACTTCGCCTTCACGCTGGTGAAGTTCATCGGCTTCTGGCCCGCGCTGATCGTGGCGCCGGTGCTGGTGGGGCTGCTGGGGGCGCTGTTCGAGCGTGGCGCCTTGCGCAAGGTGCACAAGTTCGGTCATGTGCCTGAGCTGCTGATCACCTTCGGCCTGTCCTATGTGATCCTGGAGCTGGTGCAGCTGATCTGGGGCCGCACGGCGGTTGCCTTCACGCCGCCGCCCAGCCTGCAGGGGCCGGCATTCACCATCGTCCAGCATCCGCTGCAAGGCCTGTCGCTGCTGCTGGGCGAAGCGCCAGCCGGGCTGTGCGTGGCCGATGTGTTGTGCTCCAAGTTCCCGATGACGCGCGCCTTCATGATGGGCGTGGCGCTGCAGATGCTGCTGGCGCTGTGGCTGCTGCTGACACGCACCCGCATCGGCCTGGTGATCCAGGCGGCACTGACGCATCCGGAGATGGTCGAATCGCTGGGCCACAACGTGCCGCGCGTGTTCATGCTGGTGTTCGGCAGCGGCTGCGCACTCGCGGCGCTGGCCGGCGTGATCGGCGGCATCACCTTCGTCACCGAGCCTTCGATGGCGGTGATCGTCGGCTCCATCATCTTCGTGGTGGTGGTGGTCGGTGGTGTCGGCTCGCTGGCCGGGGCCTTCGTCGGCTCCATCCTGATCGGCCTGCTGCAGACCCTGCCTCTGACCGTGGACGGCTCGCTGGCCACGCTGTTCAACAGCTGGGGCGCGCAGATCGGGCCCGAGACCTTCGGCTACCCCTTCCTGAAACTCACACTTGCCCAGGTGGCGCCAATCCTGCCTTATCTGCTGATGGTCCTGATCCTGATCTTCCGGCCCAAGGGCCTGCTCGGCACGCGCGAGGAATAAGCCATGTCTCTCACTCGCGCGACACACGCCCACTATCACTTCAAGCCCTACAACGTCGGCCGCTGGCTGATCTGGGGCCTGTATGCGGCGGCCCTGATCGTGGCGCCGCTGCTGTGGACCAGCAGCCTCTCGCACACGATGCTCAGCCAGATCGGCATCGGCATCATTGCCTGCCTGGCCTACAACGTGCTGCTGGGGCAGGGCGGCATGCTCAGCTTCGGGCATGCGGTCTACAGCGGCCTGGGTTCCTTCCTGGCCATCCACACGCTGAACCAGGTGTCCAACGGCGCGCTGGCCTTGCCGGTGAGCTTGATCCCGCTGGTCGGCGGCCTGGCAGGCCTGGCATTCGCGTTGCTGTTCGGCTGGGTCTCGACCAAGAAGTCGGGCACGCCGTTTGCGATGATCACGCTGGGCCTGGGCGAGCTGATCTGGTCGATGTCCTTGATGCTGCCCGAGTTCTTCGGCGGCGAGGGTGGCATCTCGGGCAACCGGGTGGTCGGCAAGCCGGTGATGGGCATCAGCTTTGGCCCGCAGATCCAGGTGTACTACCTGATCGCGCTGTACTGCTTCATCAGCACCGCGCTGCTGTTTGCGCTGACGCGCACGCCGCTGGGCCGCATGCTCAACGCGGTGCGCGACAACCCCGAGCGCGTCGAGTTCGTCGGCTATAACACGCAGTGGGTGCGCTTTCTGGCCTTCATGATCTCGGGCTTCTTCGCCGGTGTCGCGGGCGGCCTGGGTGCGTTGAACTTCGAGATCGTCACCGCCGAGGTGGTGGGCGCGTTGCGCTCGGGGGGCTATCTGCTGTTCACCTTCCTGGGCGGCGCCACCTTCTTCTTCGGCCCCATCATCGGCGCGGTGCTGATGGTGCTGGCCGGCGTGCTGCTGTCCGAGCTGACACAGGCCTGGCTGCTCTATCTGGGCCTGATCTTCCTCTTCATGGTGATGTACGCGCCGGGGGGCATCGCCAGCCTGATCATGATGAATCTGCGCGTGGCGGCCTTCGGCAAGCTGGGCCGGCTGTGGACTTCGTATCTGGCGCTGGCCGGCACGGCGCTGGCAATGCTGATGGGCGCGGCCGCGATGATCGAGATGCTCTACCACCACCAGCTCAACGAGGCCCTGGGTCCGCAGCTGACCTTTGCCGGCGTGACGCTGAACAGTGCGGGCGTCGACGCCTGGCTGGGCTCGGCGATGCTGCTGCTGCTGGGGCTGGGCCTGTTCGAGCTGGCGCGGCGCCAGTTCAAGCGCGAATGGGACCAGATCCAGGAAGAGATTGAGAAAGAAATCAAACGCAGGGAGGCGCTGTGATGAGCGGCAGTTCCGAATTTGCGCTCGAACTGCTGGGTGTGCACAAGCGCTTCGGCAAGAGCGAGATCATCCGTGGCGCCCAGTTGCAGGTGCGGCCCGGCGAGCGCGTGGCCATCATCGGCCCGAACGGCGCGGGCAAGAGCACGCTGTTCAATCTGATCAGCGGCCGCTTCGCACCCAGCAGTGGCGAAATCAAGCTGAATGGCGAGCGCATCGACGGGCTCAAGCCCTACGAGATCAACCGCCGCGGGCTGTCGCGCAGCTTCCAGGTTTCCAATCTGTTCACGCGCTTGTCGGTGTTCGAGAACATCCGCTGCGCGGTGCTGTGGAGCATGGGCTATCGCTACGCCTTCTGGAAGTTCCTGGCCGATCTGGACGACGCCAACGACCGCGCCGAAGAGGTGCTGGAGATGATCAAGCTCGACAAGCGGCGCGATGTGCTCGCCACCAACCTGACCTACGCCGAAGCGCGGGCGCTGGAGATCGGGATCACCATCGCCGGCGGCTCCAACGTGATCCTGCTGGACGAGCCGACCGCCGGCATGAGCAAGAGTGAAACCAAGCGCTTCATCCAGCTGATCCGCGAGGTCACCCAGGGCAAGACGCTGTTGACGGTGGAGCATGACATGGGCGTGGTGTTCGGCCTGGCCGACAAGATTGCAGTGTTGGTCTATGGCGAAGTGATCGCCTTCGACACGCCGGACGCGGTGCGTGCGAATGCGCGCGTGCAAGAGGCTTATCTCGGCTCGGTGCTGGCAGAAGCGCAGGCGGCCGGCGCGGCCGGAGGGGTGGCGGCATGAGCGCGGGCAAGGGACGACTTCTGAAGCTGGACAACGTCCACGCCTTCTACGGCAAGAGCCATGTGCTGCACGGCGTCAGCATGGAAGTGCGGCCGGGCGAGATCGTCAGCCTCTTGGGCCGCAACGGCTCGGGCCGCTCGACGACGGTCAAGACCATCATGGGCAATGTCGACGGCAGCGGCTCGATCAAGTTCGGCGAGCGCGAGATGCTGGGCCGCAAGGCCTACGAGATTGCCCACGAAGGCATCGGCTATGTGCCGGAGAACCGCGACATCTTCCCCAAGCTGACCGTGCACCAGAACCTGTTGCTGGGCCAGAAGAGCGGCGCCAAGAACGCGCGCTGGGGCTTCGACGACATGTACCAGTTGTTCCCGCGTCTGAAGGAGCGCCAGCACACCGAGGCCGGCGTCTTGTCAGGCGGCGAGCAGCAGATGCTGACGCTGTGCCGCACGCTGATGGGCGACCCCGATCTGATCATGATCGACGAGCCCACCGAAGGCCTGGCGCCCAAGATCGTCGAGCAGGTGGCTGAGTATCTGAAAGAACTGAAGCGCCGCGGTATCGCGGTGCTGCTGGTCGAGCAGAAGCTGGCGATCGCGATGGAGATCTCCGAGCGCTGCTACGTGATGGGCCACGGCCGCATCGTCTTCGAAGGCTCGCCCGACGATCTGCGGGCCAACAGCTATATCCGCAAGGAGTGGCTGGAGGTGTGAGCGCGGCCAGCCAAAGGTGGGGCGCCTGCTTGGTGCCCGCTCTCGGCGGGCAGAAATGGCGGAAGCGGTGAGATTCGAACTCACGGAGGGCGCAAACCCTCGCCGGTTTTCAAGACCGGTGCCTTAAACCGCTCGGCCACGCTTCCTCTTGAAGAGCGCCATTCTAGCCCGAGGCGCGGGCCTCAGGAGCCAGGTGCCTGGGCTTGGGTGCACTGCACCTGGATCAGCTCGCGCCTGTGCCCGTCGATGCGCATGGCGCTGAGTTGTCCGCCCCAGATGCAGCCGGTGTCCAGGGCCAGCAGATCAGGGCGGTTGATCAGGCCCAGCGTGGACCAGTGGCCGAAGGCGATCGGGGTGCCGGCGCTGCGTCGATCGGGCACCTCGAACCAGGGCATGAAGCCCGCAGGTGCGGCCGCTGCGCCGTCCTTGGTGTGGAAATCCATCTGGCCCTGCGCATCGCAAAAGCGCAGCCGGGTCAGCACATTGATGATGAAGCGCAGCCGGGGCGCGCCGTGCAGATCGTTCCGCCACCGGGCCGGCTCATTGCCATACATCTGCGGCAGGAACTCGCTCAGCGCGGGGCTGCGCAGCAGCTCTTCCACTTCCGCCGCCAGGCTCAAGGTCTGTGCCAGATCCCATTGCGGCACCACGCCGGCATGCACCATCAGCCAGCCATGGGCGTGGACGGCCAGGCGCTGCTGGCGCAGCCAGTCCAGCAGGGCTTCGCGGTCGGGTGCTTCAAGAATCTCGTGCAAGGTATCGCTGCGGTGAGGCTTGCGGGTCTCGGCGGCGATCGCGAGCAGATGCAGGTCGTGGTTGCCGAGCAGGCAGGTGGCGGCGCCCTCCAGCCCCTGCAGGCGGCGCAGCGTGGCCAGCGAAGCCGGGCCGCGGTTGACCAGGTCGCCCAGCAGATAGAGCTGGTCGCGCGAGGGGGAAAAGTCGATTTCGGCCAGCAGCCGTTCCAGGGCGTCGCAGCATCCCTGGACGTCGCCAATCAGGTAGTTCATACCGGGATTGTGCGGTGCGGCCGGGTCAATTCCTTCTGCTACCCTTGCGGCCTTCGCGAATAAGGTGCGCGCCCGCCGGCTGAGACCCCGGTGCTGGTGCGCCTTCAATGGACACTGCGCTAGTACTTTTTCTGATCCTGCTGAACGGCGTTTTTGCCATGTCCGAAATGGCGCTGACGGCCAGCCGCAAGGCGCGCTTGCAGGTCATGCTGGAAGCCGGGGAATCCGGCGCGCAGGCGGCCATGGATCTGCATGAGAACCCGACCAAGTTTCTGTCGGTGGTGCAGATCGGCATCACGTCGATTGGCGTGCTGAACGGCATCGTGGGTGAGGCGGCGTTCTCAGGCCCGCTGGCCCATTGGCTGGTGAGCCTGGGGCTGACGGCCAGCGTCGCCCAAGTATCCGCCACCGGCCTGGTGGTGGTGTTGCTGACCATCGCCACCATCATCTTTGGCGAGCTGGTGCCCAAACGCCTGGGGCAGATTTACCCCGAGACCGTGGCCCGCCTGGTGGCGCCACCGATGGAGATTCTGTCGATGGTGGCGCGGCCGCTGGTCAAGCTGCTGACCTTCGCCACCGAGGCCACGCTCGGACTGATGGGCCAGCGCGGCAAGGTGCAGCGCGGCGTGACCGAAGAAGAAATCGCCGCCAGCCTGGAAGAGGGCCTGGATGCGGGGGTGATCGAGGAGCAGGAGCACCAGATGGTGCGCAATGTGTTCCGGCTGGATGAGCGCCAGGTGGGGTCGATGATGATCCCGCGCGCCGAAATCGCCTGGTTGGATATCGAAGACGAAGCGCCGGCCGTGCTGGAGATGCTGCGTGCGCATGGCTACAGCCGTTATCCGGTCTGCCGTGGCGGCCTGACCGAGGTGGTCGGCGTGGTTTCGGCCCAGACATTGCTGCAACGCGCGCTGTCGGGCCAGGCTCTGAGTCTCGGCGAGGACCTGGAGGCGCCGATCTTCGTGCCCGAGACGCTGTCCGGCATGGAGTTGCTGGACCACTTCCGCGCCTCGGATGCGCAGCTGGTGTTCGTGGTCGACGAATACGGTGAAGTGCAGGGCGTGATCTCGGTGCGCGACGTGCTGGAGGCGATTGCCGGCGAGTTCTCGGCGCCCAGCGACGGCGATGCCTGGGCTGTGCAGCGCGAGGACGGCAGCTGGCTGATGGACGGCCTGATTCCGGTGCCGGAGTTCAAGGACCGCCTGGAATTGAAGGAGCTGCCCGAGGAAGACCGCGGGCGCTACAACACCTGGCCGGCATGATCATGCTGCTGCTGGGACGACTGCCGCGCACGACGGATGCGGTGGAATGGGATG
>JACDQM010000103.1 GCA_015657635.1 Roseateles sp. | reverse complement strand
GGCGGCCAAGCGGCTCGCCTGCTGTGGCGAGACGCCGCGCGGCGCATTCAGGCGGTGCCTGTGCACAAGCAGAGTGGCTTTGCCGGTGAGGTGGTCGCCAGTGCGCTCGACCAGGTGCTGGAGCGCGGCAAAGATGTCACGACGGCCCTGGCCGATGCCCGGCGTCTGCTTGAGAAGCGCGCGCGCCGCTGAGAGCAACCCAATTCCAACCGAGAACCATGCCATGAAATTCGCTCCGATCGCGTTGTTACTGCAGCGTCACAGGCTGTCCTTTTCTCTGCTCACCCTGTCGATGCTGAGCGCCTGCGGCGGCGCGGATGCTGCGCCGCAGCCGCAGGCCGCGGTGCCGGCTCAGAGCCTTCGTGTGCCAGATGGCTATGCACTCGTCTGGTCGGACGAATTCCAGACGTCTGGCCTGCCCGATGCGCGCAAGTGGGTCTACGACACTGGGATGAACAAACAGGGCTGGCACAACCGCGAGCTGCAGTACTACAGCGACGGACGCGTCGAGAACTCGGTCGTGCGCGATGGCAAGCTGATCATCACCGCGCGCAAGGAGAAGCTCAGCGGCGCAGCGGACTGGGGCGGCCAGTCCTACACATCGGCTCGCCTCATCACCGCGGGCAAGGCCGACTGGACCTATGGCTTCTTCGAGATTCGCGCCAAGCTCCCCTGCGGCCGCGGCACCTGGCCTGCGATCTGGACGCTAGGCAGCCAGGGCACTTGGCCGGCTGGCGGTGAGCTGGACATCATGGAACAGGTCGGCAAGGAGCCGTCCAAGGTGTTCAGCACGGTTCACACCACCTCTGGCAGCGGTGCCCATGGCAAGGGCGGCGACACGCAGCTGCCCGACGCCTGCAGTGCCTTCCACAACTACCAGATGCTGTGGACACGTGACAGTGTCAGCTTCGGCATCGACGGCAAGGTCCACTATGTGTATCGCAATGAGCGCACCGGGGTGGCCCAATGGCCCTTCGATGCGCCGCAGTTCCTGATCCTCAACATCGCGATTGGCGGCGATCTTGGCGGACCGGTGGACGATGCTGTCTTCCCGGTGCAGATGGAGGTTGACCACGTGCGGGTCTATCAGCCGCTGCGCTAGCGTTCAGTCGCCGTTACTTGCTGGTCAGCCGCGGCGCTTCGGCGCTTCGGCGCTGGCGGCTGTGCGCTCTTCACTTCAAGAGTGCCAGGCTGCTGCGCACAGAGCCATCAGAGGCGTCGCCCAGCACCGTCGAAGACATGGACCTGCGCCCGATCAGGCGCCAATGCAATCGGCATGCCTGCCTGCAGGCGTTCCGCCGTATGGCCGAGCTTGACGCTCAGTGGTTCGGGCAGGCCTTCGACGCGCGCATGGACGATAGTCTGGTCACCCAGATGTTCGGCCATCTCGACCGTGGCAGCGATGCCTTGGCCTGCCGGCCGCAGCTGCAAGTGTTCGGGGCGCAGGCCGACCCGCTGCGCGGTCTGCGCAGGCGCCAGGTCGTTCCACAACATCTGGTGCGCGGCACTGGCGCTGGCACCGGGGCGGGCAATCAGATTGATCTTGGGCGCGCCCAGAAATGCGGCGACGAACTCGTTGGTCGGACACTCGTAGAGCTCCAGCGGTGCGCCGAGCTGCTCGATGCGGCCGCCGTTGAAGACCGCAATCCGGTCTCCCATGGTCATGGCCTCGACCTGATCATGGGTCACGTAGATCATGGTCGTGCCGAGTTCGCGGTGCAGCCGCGTCAGCTCGATGCGCATGTTCACCCGCAGCGCCGCGTCGAGGTTCGACAGCGGTTCATCGAACAGGAAAACCTTGGGCTTGCGCACGATGGCACGACCGATCGCCACGCGCTGGCGTTGTCCTCCCGACAGCTCCTTGGGATAGCGATCCAGCAGATCGGCGATACGCAAAATCTCGGCCGCCCGGCCCACCTGCTCAGTCCGCTGCGCCTTGGACGCGCCAGCCATCTTCAGTGCGAATCCCATGTTCTCGGCCACGGTCATGTGCGGGTACAGCGCATAGCTCTGGAACACCATCGCTGCACCGCGCTCCGCCGGCCGCAACTCGTTGGCGCGTTGACCAGCGATCAGCAACTCGCCAGCGCTGATGTCCTCCAACCCAGCGATCATGCGCAGGGTTGTCGACTTCCCGCAGCCCGATGGACCAACGAACACCATGAATTCGCCTTCACGAATCTCGAGGTCGAGGCCGGTGATCACCTCGGTGGAACCGTAGCGCTTCTCGACGCCGCGCAGCGAGACCTGTGCCATATCCAATCTCCGCTCAGCGCGCCGAGGTCCGGCCGCTCGTCTGTGCCGCCAGGAAGCGGCGATACCAATGGGCGCTGTCCTTGAGGGTGCGCTGTTGGGTGGTGTAGTCGACATGGACAATGCCGAAACGCTTCTCGTAGCCCGAGGCCCATTCGAAGTTGTCCATCAGGCTCCACACCATATAGCCGCCCATGCGAACGCCTTCTCGCATCGCTGCCGCAACTGCTGCAATGTGCTGGGCGATGTAGCGTGTGCGGTCGGCATCGTGGACCTGGCCGTTTTCGACGATGTCCTTGAAGGCGCCACCGTTCTCGGTGACGAACAAGGGCGGCACGCGGTAGTCGCGGTGCAGGCGCACAAGCAGTTCGGTCAGTCCCTCGGGATACACCTCCCAGCCCATGTCGGTAACCTCGCGCGTGCTGTTGGTCTTGACATCCCAGCTGCCGGAGGCGCTGACGACGGAGCGCGAGTAGTAGTTGACGCCCAGGAAGTCGATCGGCGTTGCGATGGCCTCCATATCGCCATCCAGCACGAGCGGGGCATCGTGCCCGTAGTCGCTGAGCACGTCGTCCGGATAGCGGCCCTTGAATAGCGGGTCGACATACCAGCGCAGCAAGCGGCCGTCCTCGAGAGTTGTGCGAGTGCGGTCGGCGGGCGAGTCCGTTGCCGGGTGCATGGGCGCGAGGTTCAGCACGATGCCCAGCTTGGCCTTGCAGCCGCCAGCGCGCAGCGCGCGTACCGCAAGACCATGACTGAGCAGCAGGTGGTGGGCGACCTGCAGCGCGATCTTGCGGTCCTTGAGTCCCGGCGCGAAGATGCCCGACTCATGGCCAAGCATGGCGATCACCCAAGGCTCGTTGTGTGTGGTGATGGAAACCAGCTTGTCACCAAAGCGTGCGGCGATACCTTGCGCATACTCGACGAAGCGGTCGACCGTCGCGCGGTTTGCCCAGCCTCCCACATCCTGCAGCGCCTGTGGCAGGTCCCAGTGGTTGAGCGTCAGGTAGGGCTTGACGCCGCGTGCGATCAGGCCGTCGATCAGTCGCTCGTAGAAGGCGAGGCCAGGCTCGTTCCAGGCGCCGGAGCCGCTCGGGCGAACGCGCGGCCAGGACACCGAGAAGCGGTAGGCGTCCACACCGAGGCCCGCGATCATGTCCAGGTCGGCGTCAAGCCTTTGGTAATGCTCGCAGGCGATGTCGCCATGGCTCGCATCCGCGATGGCCCCGGCTTGGCGGCAGAAGGT
Organism: Roseateles sp.; assembly: GCA_015657635.1. GTDB lineage: Bacteria > Pseudomonadota > Gammaproteobacteria > Burkholderiales > Burkholderiaceae_C > JACDQM01. The sequence goes on along the minus strand of JACDQM010000103.1, from coordinate 10,171 downwards.
ATCCCAGATCGAGGGCCCCTTGCCATCCGCGCTTGCGGCGCCCTCAATCTGGAAGGCGCTGGTGGCAACACCCCACACAAAGTCGGCAGGAAAGATGTCGGCGTTCTGCGGCTCGACAGGTTTGGAGTCGTTCAGGTCGGTCATAGGGGTTCGGTCACTTGACGGCGCCTGCGGTCAGGCCGTTGATCAGCTGCCGCGAGCTGACGAGGAAGAGCGCGATCAGCGGCAGGGTGGCGATAGCGGAACCCGCCATCAGCGCACCCCATTCGGTATCGACGGGGCTCTGCAGGCTTCGCAGTGCCAAGGGCAGGGTGTACATGTCGGGCGAGCGCATCACGACCAGCGGACCGATGAAGTTGTTCCACGAGGCAATGAAGGCAATCAGGCCGAGCGTGCCGAGCGCTGGCTTCAACAGGGGCAGCACGATGCGCCAGTAAATGCCCAGCTCGCTGCAGCCGTCCATGCGCGCGGCCTCGATCAGCTCGCGCGGGACGGCTGAGGAAACGAACTGACGCATCAGGAAGATGCCGAAGGCGCTGGCTGCTCCCGGGATGTAGAGCGCGCGTGGCTGGTCGATCCAGCCGAGCAGGTCCATCACCATGAAGCTCGGGATCATGCTCATGAACGAGGGCAACAGCATCGTTCCCATCACCAGGCCGAACAAGGCACGCTTGAAACGGAATTCGAACATCGCGAATGCGTAGCCCGCCATCGAGCAGAACAGCAGCGTGAGCGCGGTCGATGCCAGCGCGACATACAGGCTCCATCCGAGGTTGCGCCAGAACGGAATCTTGTCGGTGAGGATCTTCAGGTTGCTGATGAGATCAGCACCAAACCACAGTGGTGGGGGCAGACTGAAGATGTCGGTTCGCGAATGCGTGGCGAACACGAACATGAACCAGAACGGTGCCAGCATCACCAGCATGCCGAGGCCGACCAAGGCATAGGCGCTCACGCGGGTCATGCCCGAACCCAGGCTTTGCGTGCTTGGGCGATTCATCGTGCACCTCCCCGATTGAACAGCTTGTGCGTCAGCCATGTCAGTGCGACAACCACAAGGAACAGCAGCCATGACATCGCGCTGGCTGCGCCGAAGTCGTTGAAGTCGAAGGCCATGCGGTAGAGATAGAGCGCTGTCGTCATGCCCGCCTGGTCTGAGCCGCCGCGCCCCTGGGTCAGGATGAACGGTTCCTCGAACAGTTGCAGCCCCCCGATGACCGACAGCGTGACGCCGAAATAGATCATCGGCTTCAGGCTTGGCAGCGTGATGAAGCGGAACTGCTGCCAGCGGCTCGCACCATCCATCGTGGCCGCCTCGTAGAGATCCGCTGGAATCGTCTGCAGAGCGGCCAGGTACAGCACGGTGTTGAAGCCCACATAGCGCCAGAACACCAGCGTTGCGATGGCGGGCTTCATCATGTCGGGGTCGTTCAGCCAGTCGATCGCCTGCGCGGGCAGCAGGGCGCCCAGTCCCGGCACTTGGGCGAGTTGCGCAATGCCGGCATTGATCAGTCCGTAGTCAGTGGAGAACAAGGAACTGAAGAGGATCGCGATCGCGACTGTCGAGGTGATGTAGGGCAGGAAATAGGCGCCCACGACGCCGTTTCGCGCGCGCTTGAAGCTGCGGTGGATGAAGCACGCCAGCGGTATGGCCACCAGATGCTGTGGCACACCGGAGGCGACAGCCAGCCAGCCGGTATTGCTCAGCGACTTCCAGAACCACTCGTCCTCCAGCGCGAAGGCGAAGTTGGAGAAGCCCACGAATTCCATGGCCCCCAGTCCGCTGGTTGGCTCCCAGCTCTGAAACGCCAGATGAAGGGAGAACAGCAGCGGGAACAGTCCGAAGACGACGAACAGCAGCAGGAACGGGCTCAGGAATACATAGGGAGCCCAGCGAGGCGAGAGGCGAAGTGATGTGGGGAGTCGCATACCGTGACCTCAGCGACGCGCGCGCAGCCGCAGGATTCGTTCAGCATCGCCCAGCGCGCTCGCGATGTCCTTGCCCCGATCGAGCACCTTGTCCAACTCGGTGTTGATGACTTCGTCGGCAAAAGAGTCTTGCTTGTGCACTTCGACGGCGGTGATGTTCTTGGCCGCGTCGCGCCACAGCCGGCGCGCGGGTTGACCGCCGAGAAAAGCAATCGGTTCGTCGAAGAATGGATCGTCATGAGCTTCCAGCAATGCCGGGAAGGCATCCTGTGCCTTGAAGGCCCCTAGCTGCATGCGGCGGTCCAGCGTCATCCATTCGATGAATTGCCAGGCGACCTCGCGATTGGCTGCGTTGGCCTGGCGAGGCAGCGCGTAGTGTGTGCCGCCCCAGCCTGCAAATGTGCCGCCGGGCAACTGGGCAGCGCGCCAACGGCCACGTGTGTCCGGCGCCAGCCAGCTGTTCAGATGTCCGGCAAGCCAGGCGCCCATCATCTGAGTCGCGATCCGACCGCGCTTGAATCCTTCGATCCAGTCTGAAGTCCAGGCATTGGCTCTGGCATCGAGCTTGTTCCGCCGTACGGCACGCGCGAGCTCGAACGCTCGGTGAAACCGCGGGGTGTTGACCAGCACGCGTGAGCCTGTGCCGAAGAACAGCCCGTCACCTGCTGCGATCCCGGTGCGGATGGCGATGTCCTTGATGTCTCGCGCGTGAGCAATCAGCGAAGCTCCGGTCGCCGCCTTGATGCGCTTGCCGGCCTCGACATAGGCATCCCAGGAACGCGTCAGCGCAGCGTCGTCGAGTTGCGCCTGGGTCAGGAGGTCATGGCGATACAGAAGCGTGCCTGGGCCAATATCGGTCGGCATCGCCACGATGGCGCCGCGTGGGCTGCGTGCCTGCTCGTAGGCGTAGCGCACGAGCTTGTCGCGGTGGCGTTCGATGGAGTACGGCGCCTGCCGCAAGTCGACCAGGCCGGTGCCTTGCGCGAATCGGCCGAGAAAGCCGACTTCCAGCGCCATCACGTCCGGCAGGCCCGCTGCAGTCGACAACGCTGTCGTCATCGCGGTGTGGTGATCACGCAGCTCGCGACTCAGCAGGCGGATTTCCACATCCGGGCGCTGCTTGTTCCAAAGCGGGATGGCGGCCGCGATGATGGCATCAACAGCGGGGTAGGCGGCGACAGTCAGCGTGCGTCGGGCGGTGCTTGCCTTTGCCCCGTGCCCCAGGACATTGCTGCCGGCCGCGGCAAGCAGCGTCCGCAATGCGGAACGGCGGTCGTGGCGCGTGCCCGACGCGGCATGCACAGCTTCGATGGGCGCAATGGTGCTCATTCGTGCGGGGACCGAGCAGCCTCGCAGGGCGAGGTCTGATGGCCAGCTTGTCTCCGAGGTGGGTCTATTGTTGTGCGCTGGGCGGGGGGCTACCGAACTGGCAGGAAAGCTCCGATGAAAGCGCTTTCATAATGTAGCGACGCACCCGCGCAGTGTCAATCGAGGGTTAGCCCCAGAAGGGCGAGGTGTTTGCCTTGCTGCCGTCCGTCTGCCGGCACGCCCTGTAAACAGACCGGCAGTGCGCTGTAGCCGGCGGGAAAAGTACCCGGCAGCAAGGGGCGCACCGCTGGCGTTAGACCCTGCGCGTCGAATCGCGGACGACGAGTCGGGGAGCGGGCAGTGTGGCCTCAGGCATCTTGCCCGCCAGCAAGTCGAGCAAGGAGAGCGCAGACATGCGCCCCAGATCGTGGCCAGATTGGTGGACTGTGCTCAACGGCGGGATCGCATGTGCTGCACCCGCCAGGTCGTCAAAGCCGATCAAGGACACATCATCCGGCACGCGCAGATGTCGCCGGTAAAGCGCCAGCGCCGCACCAAAAGCCATTTGATCGTTGGCCGCGAATATCGCGCTGAATCGCTTGCCGGAGTCCAGCAGCTTCTCCGTGGCTGCCAGGCCGCTTTCCTCGTGATACAGACCGGGCAGTACCAGCGCCCTGTCGAAACGAATGCCAGCGTCCTGCAGCGCAGTCTTGTAGCCGCGCAAACGTGCGACCGCATCAGGGTGAACCGGATCGCCGCCGATATAGGCGATGCTCCTGTGGCCAAGTGAAATCAGATGCTCGGTCGCGAGACGCGCTCCTTCGAAATTGTCGAAATCAAGCGCATGCAAGTTGGGTGCTACAAGCTGGCGTCCCGCCACGACCACCGGCAACTGCTGCGCCAGCTTGGCCAGCGCCTCGTCGCTGAGCCGGCCGGTCAAGACGATGATGCCGTCGACGCGGCGCGAGCGCAGCACGTCGATGCAGCGCTGCTCCTCGCTTGCGTTCCAATGACCAGAGACAAACAGCGCGCTGTAGCCGGCGCGACCGAGTTCCTCTTCGATGCCGCGCAGCGCAGTGCCATAAAACGGGCTGTCGATGGACTGCGTGATGACACCGACACTCATCGTGCGGCCGCCGGCAAGGCCGCGTGCGATCGGGTTGGGCACAAAGCCGAGTTCGGCGATCGCGCGATCGACAGCTGCGCGCTTGTCTTCGCTCACCACGGCCGTGCCGTTGAGGATTCTGGACACCGTGCTCGGCGAAACGCCGCAGGCAGCGGCCACCATACCCAAAGTGACTTTCCCTCCAGAAGGGTTGCCGTTCCCCTTGCTTCTTTTAGCTGCTGCTCGCGTCATGGGAGCGAGTTTAGCGGTCGACGTGAATGCGCTTGCAGCGCCAGTAGTTGGGTCCAGAAACTCCCCCCGGCCCTAAGGCTGGGGGGGGGGGGGCTGCTGTTGTGCGCCGCGTGCATGGCCTCCAGCTCGATGCTGGCTCGGTGAGGGATTGGGCACCCTGCCTGCGCGACTGCATTCGCTACGCTGATATCGCTATGTGGCGGGGCTCAGTCCGCTCAGGGTGAAGGTCGAGCCGCAGCCTGGCGCAGAGCGCACCGACAGCTCGCATCCCATAGGGCCGGCTTGAGCCTTCGCGAGGCCCAGGCCCAGGCCGTGGCTTTCGCTGGCCCGGCGGTCATCGAAGCTGCGAAAGGCCTCGAAGAGTTGCGGCAGGCGGGCGGCCTCAATGCCGCATCCCTTGTCCCGCACTTCGATGCACAACTGCCGGCCTGCGGGCAGGGCACTACGCCAGCGCGTTCCGACATCCACGCGCTCAGCCTTGCTGTGCTGCATGGCATTCAACAGCGCTGCCGACAGTCCGGACGGAGTCGGCAGCTACCGCAATCTTTTCACTTTGCGGATCCAGACCGAGATCGGAACATTCCTCGGCGTGACTTCAGACCAAGCCTTCAATCGCATTGTCTTCAGTCATGACGGCTGCTGCAGCCGCTCCTTTGCGTTTGACGATGTCAGTTTTTCCACCAGCTTGGCCGCTGATTCACCGCCCTCCAATGGCGTTCCCGACGCCTGCCACGCTGGCCTTGGCGATGGCCAGTCTTCTGGGTTCGGCGGCAGTGCCTCGCCGCTGCCAGCCTCTGCGACGTGGGACGTGAGATTGCCGAACAGACCGCACCGATAGCCCGGCGCCAAGGAGCGCACCGCAAGCCCGGCTCTGCTTGCTTCGGCAGTCGACCGGTGCGTGATGCCAGCCGCTTCCCACCATGGCGGCGCAGAGCTTCAGCTGCGCTGTTGCAACTCGCGGCGGCGGGCCCTGAGGCCGAGCAGCATCAGCATGCCGGCTGTGGCCACCAAGGACAGCGAGCCCGGTTCGGGAACCGAGCTGTCGTTGGCGAAGCTCAGCTCAGCATTCAAGGCACCGCGGCTGCGCTCATCCTCGCAGACATAGTTGCCGTTGGCGCAAACGCCCCAGGAACTGAGGTGCAGGAAGACGTCGTAGAAAAAGTCCGTCGTGCGGCCGTTGACGGCCGAACTGGCCAGGCCGGCCAGCGAGCCGAAGTCGAACTCGCCGACGCCTGAGCCGATCAACTCGATATCAGGGTGGCCGGGCAGGGCCGGGTCGCTGCTCTCCTGCCATTGCCAGCGTTCGGCGGTCCAGCGCTTGTAGCCGTTGTCGTCGGCATAGATCACGGTGCCGAGCAGCTGGCGTTGGTCACCCGGCTGGGCTCCGGCCTGGCGGCTGTAAATGGTGATGCCGGTGCGCGCACTGTAGAAGGCATAGGGCGCCGGGTTCACGTTCAATGAAAAGCCGCTTGGAAGGTCCAGCGAGGCCAGCCTCAGCGAGGCCAGCGAGGCCGCATCGCCCGAGGATACGGTGATGGGGCGCTGCAGCTCGACGCCGGCGCTGCCCTTCTCGACATCCACGCTCACGCGACCGTAGGACGCGTCCACCGGCATCGGACTCAGTGTCGTCAATTCGACCGGGACGTTGTTGCTCGGCATCGCCGCACCGTAGACGAAGCGACTCACCGGCAGCTGGTGGTCGGCCAGACGGCCCGGCCCCCAGTAAAGCACGCCCTGGCCGTTGTAGATCACGCCTGCGGCGCCGACCACAGTGCTGCCATAGGTGTCATAGGGATCGAGCAAGCGCAGCGGCGTGGCTGTCGCGCCATGCATCAGCAGCGAGAGGCCCAGGCCAAGGCCTAGCAGGGTTCGCAGCAGTGGGTGCTGTTGGGGGCGTGATTCCAGCATGAAACTCTCACCTCTCTTGTTGATCATGGATTCGCCTGCGCTCAGCCTCAGGGCAGATGCGCAATGCATTTTCAGTGTGTCCTGACTGACTTTGTGCGCGTCTTGTGTCAAGTCAAGCGCGGGCCTCAGAACACTAGAGTGCTGCCACTAGTCTGGCCCGTTGACGGCCATGCAGCATGAGCAATCGGACGGCGCCGTCAGCGCGTCCCGCGCATGCTTGCGCAGTCAGCCACGCCGAAGCGGTCGATCTGCAGGCGAAGGCGCTGGCCGGTCTGCAGGCCGGCCCAATCCGGTGCGCTCAGGCGGCAGGTCCAACGCTGGCCCTGCTCGTTGGCGACATGGGCTTCATAGCGCTCATGCCGCTTGCCGGTGCGTTCGTCGCTGGCGTGCGCAATGGTGGGCCAATGCGGTGCGGGCGAAGCTCCTTCGCCCCTTGCGTTGAGGCTGTAGACGGCCCGCCAGCTGCGCGCTGCATAGCGGCAATGCTCGCCCGGCTTGCCGCTGGCCGGATCGGGCATTTGGCGACGCGCAAGCACCTGTGCGCCTTCCGGAACTTGCGCACACCAGCCGGACTCGGTGACCGATATCTGGCGCTCGACCTCGATGTCTCGACTCCAGGTCTTGGCCGTCAGCTGCACCTCGGTGCCCTCCGGTGCCAGCACCCAGAACAGCAGTCCCAGCAACACCGGGGCCAGCCACAGCCAGGCCCAGCGCCAAGGGCGCAGTCCCAGTTGCAGAGCTTCGTCGTGGACGGTCATGCGGGCATTGTCGATGGCACGCAGGCCTGCGCCTCAGGGATCGGTTCGGTGCGAGACTTGGCGCCTCGCTGCCCTGCAGCGGCGGGCTGACTGCGTTTGAGTGACGAGGGATGATGATGAAACTCGCTTCGGTGCGCGTGTTCGTGCGCGATCTGTCTGCGGCACTGCCGTTCTACCAGCAGCAGCTCGGCCTGACGCTGAAAGCCGGTGCCCCGGCCGCGGGTTTCTGCGTGTTCGATGCCGGCGCGCTGGATCTGCTGCTGGAGCTGGTGCCCGCCGACGCGCCGGAAGACGAGCAGCAACTCGTCGGCCGTTTCACCGGCCTGTCTTTCAGCGTCGAGGACATCCAGGCGCAGCATGCCGCGCTGCTGGCGGCGGGCGTTCCCTTCATTGAAGCGCCCGAGCGTCAGGCCTGGGGCGGCTGGCTCGCCACCTTAAAGGATCCGGCGGGCAATGCCTTGCAGCTGGTTCATTACCCGGTCTGAGCTCGCACCATGCTGATGGCCAGTCTGAGCGCCCACCCCTGGGCCTATCCCGCGCTTGAGGTCGTGCATCTGCTGGGCCTGGCGATGCTGTTCGGCGGCTTGCTGGTGTTCGAGCTGCGCCTGCTGGGACTGGCGGCCGCCTTGCCGCTGGAGGCGCTGGCCCGGCTGACGCTGCTGCCGGCGCTGCTGGGCTTTTTCCTCTGCGCGCTCAGTGGCTCGCTGATGTTTGCGACCCAGGCGCAGGAGCTGCTGGTCAACCGCGTCTTCCTCCTCAAGCTAGGGCTGATCACCGCCGCAGGCTGCAATGCCGCGATGTTCCATTCGCGCCGCGGGGCGCTGCAGACGGCAGATCGCACTGCACGGCTGCAAGGCCTGCTGTCACTGGGGATTTGGACCGCTGTCATCATCTGCGGCCGCTGGATTGCCTATTGGTGAAGGAATCGTCCATGAAGAATGAATCTCCCCAGGTCTTGCGCCGCCATCTGCTGGCCGGCGCAGCCTTGCTGGCCCTGCCGGGCTGGGCCCGCGCCCACCATGGCTGGAGCAGCTTCGACCAGGAACGGCCGATCTACCTGGCCGGCAAGGCCCTGAAAGTGGCCTGGCGCAATCCCCATGCCGAGCTGGAACTGGAGCTGGCCGACAACCTGGCGCTGCCAGCCGATCTGAAGCAGCGCACGCTGCCTCGGCAGTCGGCGGCGGTGGATGGTCCGGCCCTGCTGGCCAAGGCGCAGCTGCCGACGCGCCGTGATCGGCGCTGGCAGATCGAGCTGGCGCCGCTGACGCGCATGCAGGCCTGGGGCGTGGCCGAGATCAAGGCCGGCGATGCGCTGGAGTTGCTGGGCTTCACCTTCGCCGGGGAACGTGGCGACGCGGTCTTGCGGGTCGAGTACCTGTTCGCCCAGGGCCGCATCTACGGCCTGCGCTCCGCGCCCGCCTGAGCTTTCGCTTGGCCCGTCACTGCGGCTTGGCGGGCTCTTGCTGCTGCAGGCGCCAGGTTTGCACCGCCCGCTCCACGAAGCTGCTCATCAGCTTCGTCTGGCGCAGCTTGAACATCGCGCGGGCGATGGCGCCGCGCAGCTCCGGGGTGTTGCAGGCCGAGCGATGCGAGATGGCAATATGCAGCTGCTCTTGCGCCACCGGCGGTGTCAGCAGGCGCAGGCCCTTGATGCCCATGCGGGCGATGAAGGCTTCAGCCGGGCTGTCCTCGTAGACCAGATAGTCGCCGCGGCCGAGCTCCAGCATCTGCAGGGCCTTCTCGAGGTTGCTGACCTTGGTCATGCTGAGCGAGTCCGCCGCAAACTTGTCGAAGGCCTGGCCCAGGCTGTTGTTGACCACCGTCAGGCCCTTGAGCGGCACCAGATCCTCCCAGCGCTTGAAGCTGATCCGCCGCGCTTCGCGCACGATCACCACCGAACGCGTCTCGCGAAAGGGTGGGTGGGCGTAATCCAGGTACTCGGTGCGCGGCAGCGTGAAGAAGGCGCCGGCGAGCAGGTCCACGCGACCGGCGCGCGCTTCTTCCTGCACCCGTGCCCAGTTGCCGATATGGCGGGTCTCAATGGGCACGCCGATCTCGTCGGCCAGCCATTCCATCAGCTCGGCATTGGCGCCGATCAGGCGTGCCTCGTCACGGGGCGACTGCCAGAGATAGGGCGGATATTGCGGGTTGCCCGAGGCGACCAAGCTGCGGCAGGTCTGGACCTGGGCTTGGGCTTGCGCCGCCAGAACGAGCGACAGGCACAGAATGCCGATCAGATGAGGCATGGCCAGCTTCATGGTCAATCTCCGCGATGCATGCTCCCTGTGCGCACACCTTAGCGGCGTGCCTGCAGCTTGGCAAGGTGCTTGATGTGCCCGCGTGCAAGCGCGTGCGGATGGCGCGCAACAGCGCTGCGTTCAGGCCTCGTCGAGCAAGGGGCGCAGCTGTTCGTCCCACTGCTCCAGGTCGTCCGCCGAGATCTGCAGCCAGTCCATCGCGGCCTGGCAGTTGCTCTTCCAGTCGGCATCTTCGGGCAGGGCTTCGTGCTGCCGCATCAGGTGCTCAGCCACCAGGCCGGCGGCGACAAGGGTGTGGATTTCGGCATCGATGTCGGCATTGCCCAGCGAGTTGAAATCGTGGTGCAGCCGGATCGCGGCCATGATCGGCGGTGCCATGTTCCAGGCCCGGATCACCAGGGCGCCGACCACCGCATGGTCGGTCCTGTGGTTGGCGTTCTCGGTGGCGATATAGGGCCGATCGATGCGCGCCGAAGCCTCGACCATGGTCGAGCCATAGCCACGCACGCTTTGCAGCAAGACCGCATGCCGACGTGGCAGAACAGACCATAGGTGTGCGCCAGATCGGGCGAGACGCCGGGCAGTTGGCGCGCGATGAAGGCGCAGGCGATGGCGCGCTTGGTCGAGCGCTCCCAGAAACGCGCGAGCTGCGG
>JACDQM010000102.1 GCA_015657635.1 Roseateles sp. | reverse complement strand
GTCTGCGTTCATCTCGGGCTCCTGTTGCTTTACTCGGTGTGTCGCGGGCTTCACCGCTCGTCTCAACGTGAAACGAATTGTGAAGACCGGAACAAAACCCAAACATCAGCCCAAATCCCTCTCTTCTGTCTCCTTGCACACCCACGCCTTGTCAGGTTTCTTCCTACAAGGCTTAGGTGCCTGTCTGGCGCAGCCCGGCATTTCCCCCTCTTATCCGGCCTTGCCCGCCTGTCAGGCTTGGCAGACTGCGCACACGCAAACACATACAGCGGAGTAGCCGGATGATTCCTCGCACCCTGCACGTGATCTGGGTCGGTGACGAATCGAAACGCCCGGACAACTGCATTTCAACCTGGGTCGACAAGAACCCGGATTGGCAGGTCAAGCTCTGGGGCAATCAGGACCTGGCCGAATACGGCTGGATCAATGCCAGCCATATGCGCGAGATGGCCAAGCGCGAGCTCAACGGCGTGGCCGATCTGATGCGCTGGGAGATCCTCTACAACGAGGGTGGCTTCGTGGTCGACGCCGACAGCATCTGCCGCCGCCCGCTGGAGCCCTGGCTGTTCGAAGGCGAGGCCTGCGCCTGCTGGGAAAACGAGCTGGCCCGCCCCGGCCTGATCGCCGCCGGCTATGTGGCTTCCGTGCCTGACAACCCCTTCTTCGGCCAAATGATCCTGGACCTGCAGAAAGAGCCGAGCGTCGTCGACCGCATGGCCTGGGAGACCGTCGGTCCGCTGTTCCTGACCGAGTGCCATCGCGCCTACCAGTACAGCGGCCTGACGATCTGGCCCAGCCACTTCTTCATTCCGCAACACTTCACCGGCGCGGCCTATAGCGGCCCGGGCCAGGTGTTCGCCGACCAGGCCTGGGGCAGCACGCTGCAGGCCTACGACGAACTGCACAAGCGCCAGCTGGCCTGAGAGAGACCATGAGCAGCCACAACGCCGCAAGCACCATGGTGTCGCCGCTGGAGCTGAGCCACCAGCCCTACTTCGTGCAAAAGCAGCAGGTCAGCGAGGCCCTGATCGGCCGCGCCCGCCTGGACGTGTTCTCGCAGATGTGCAGCGGCAAGCGCGTGCTGCATGTGGGCTGTGTGGATTGGCCCATCACGAACTTGCAGAACTCGCTGCACCTGCAGCTGGACAAGATCTGCGAGGTCGATGGCTTCGACATCAACACGGAGGCCTTCCCTCAAATGCAGCCGCATCTGCGCGGCCAGCTGTACTCGCGCTGGGAAGACGTGCCGCACGACTACGACCTGGTGCTGGTGCCCGAGGTGCTGGAGCATGTGCCGGATGTGCAGGGCTTCTTCCGCGAGCTCGATGCCATCGGCGCCGCCGAATACGTCATCACCGTGCCTGATGCCTACAGCTGCATGCGTCGGCACTTCGACTACAACGCCGGCGCGCAGACCTTCGTCGAAGTGGTGCACCCGGACCACAACTGCTGGTACACGCCCTTCACGCTGTCCAACGTGCTGCGCAAGTACACACCCTGGCAGCTGCAGGGCCTGTGGTTCTTCAACCGCATGTCGCTGCTGGCGGTGGCCACGCGCGCCAGCGCGGGCTGATGACGCCCGAGAGCCCCGTGGCCCGCCCTGCCCCCGCCGCGCTGCTGCAGCAAGCCCAGGCGCATCTGGACCGCCAGGACTGGACGCGCGCGGCGCCGCTGCTGGAACAGGCGCTGCGATCACAGCCATCCGACGCCACGCTGTGGCTGGCACTGGCGCAGACACGGGCCAAGCTGGGCCAGCAACAGGCCGCGCTGGATGCCGCAGGTCAGGCCTTGCGCCTGCAAGCGCACAACCTGCCGGCCGCCCTGGTGGCCGCACAGGCGGCCTTGAGTCTGCAGCAGCAGGCGCTGTGCATCCAGTTGCTGCAGGCCCAGCCCGGCCTGCCGCAATCCAACCTTGGCCAGCGCCTGCTGGGCGAGGCGCTGCGCCGCAGCGGCCAGCCCGGCGACGCCGTCGGCGCGCTGATGCAGGCGCTGGCGCTGCGGCCGGACGATATCGACGCCTATCTGCAGCTTGGCTTCGCACTGCAGAGTCTGCAGCTGCAGGGAGAGGCCGCCGAGTGTTTCCGCACCGTCACGCTGCTGTCGCCGCAGGCGGTGATGCCGCGCGCCTATCTGCTGCATGCCGAACAGCACAGCGCCCGCTGGGCACAGTTCGACGCCGACCTGCTGGCGATGCGCCAGGCCCTGGCCGCCAAGCCCGATGACGCGGACGACGAATTCTGCGTGCCCTTTGCGCTGATCGGCGTGCCGCACAGCCCGGCCGAACTGCTCAAGTCCGCGCGCATCAGCAGCCGCTTTCTCAGCCGCGGTCTGCAGCCGCTGCCGCTGCCGCCGCGGGCCGCCCAGGCGGCCGAGGGGCGCCGCCTGCGCATCGGCTATCTGTCAGCCGATTTCCACGAGCACGCCACCGCCGCGCTGCTGGTGGAGCTCCTGGAGTCGCGCGACCGCGAGCGCTTCGAGGTGCTGCTGTTCTCGCATGGCCGCGATGACGGCTCGCCGCTGCGCGCGCGCATCGCCGCCGCCTGCGAACGTTTCATCGATGTGAGCACACTGGACCTGCCCGGCACGGCCGCTGCGATCCGCGCGGCCGAGGTCGACATCCTGGTCGAGCTGAAAGGCCACACGGCCGACAGCCGTCTGGCGGCCCTGGCCTGCCGGCCGGCGCCGGTGCAGGTGGCCTGGCTGGGCTTCCCCGGGCCCTGCGGCCTGGATGCGGTGGACTACATCATTGGCGATCCCGTCGTCACACCGCTCTCGCATGCCAGCCACTACAGCGAGCAGGTCGCCCAGCTGCCGCGCTGCTACCAACCCAATGACGGACGGCGTGCGCGCCTGGCACCACCCCCACGAGCCACTCTGGGCCTGCCTGAAGACGCGCTGGTCCTGCTGAGTGCCAACCAGGTCTACAAGCTGACGCCTGCGCTGTTCGATGCCTGGATGCAGATCCTGCAGCATCTGCCTGAAGCGGTGCTGTGGCAGCTCAGTGGCGGCGAGCAGACCGACGCGCGGCTGCGCGCCGAAGCACAGGCGCGCGGCATCGCCGCCGAACGCCTGGTGTTCGCACCCAAGGTGGCGATGGCCGAGCATCTGCAGCGCCTGGGCGCGGCCGATCTGGCGCTGGACAGCTGGCCCTGCAATGGCCACACCACCACCAGCGATGCGCTATCGGCCGGCGTGCCAGTCGTGACGCTGATGGGCGAAGGCTTCAGTGAACGCGTGGCGGCCAGTCTGCTGCACGCGGCCGGGCTCGACAGCTTGGTCTGCCACGACGTGGCCAGCTATGTCGACACCGCATGCCGGCTCGGGCGTGATGCACCGGCGCGCCAGCGCTTGCGCGAAAGGCTGCCTGAGGCCTTGGGGCCACTGTTCGATGCACCGCGTCTGGCGCGCGAGCTGGAGGCGCTGTATCTGCGCATGTGGCAGCGCGCGGTGGCCGGGCTGCAGCCGGCAGCCTTGCCGGCCGAATCAGCGGCTCAGCCCGCCCTATCGGAGTGACAAGCCGCACCTGGCTTTGAGGGCGGCGTGCCCAGCGGCAAGGCCGGCGCTGCAGGGGAGCGTTCTGATGCAAGCGCCTGCAGCGCTGCTTCGGTTCTCCACCGAAAACAGCGCGCAGCTCAGGCCCAGCAATGAAGAGACGGGAATTGCCAGGCCGCGTCGCCGGCTGGGCATACCACCCAGCCGCAAGCGCGCACGGCTCGCGGAGGCTCCGGCCTCAGGCAGCGGCTTGCACCACCGGCGCGACCAGCGCCTGCAGACGCTGCAACTCGATCTGAACCAGCGGCTGCAGATCGGGCGCTTCAGCCATCAGGCTTTGCAGCGCCTCACCCTGACCGAGCTGGCTCAAGGCTGCGATGGCTTCCTCATGACGTCCCAGGCCCGCCAGCGCAAAGCCCAGCGAGTAGAGGCTGGCACCGTGCTGCGGACGCACGCCCAGTGCATGCTGGGCAAACTCGATCGAATGCTCCAGCTCGCCGGCGCTCAGCAGCAGGGCCGCCATATCGCTCAGCAGATCATGGTTCAGCGGCTCATGGTGCAGCGCGTCCATCAGCAGTTGCAGGCCGTGGCCGAGTCGGCCCTGGCTGGCTTCGGCATAGGCCGCATTGCGCGCCGCATGCAGCAGGGCTGCCGCATCCTGGCTGATCTCGGCCGCGCTGGATTGCGCAGCATGGCCCATGGACAACATCGGGTTCGATGCCTGGGCTACGACATGGGTCATGGCTTGCATAAGTCTCTCCAAAGTGTGGTTGGCCGATTCATCCTGGCACCCGCCCTAGGCACTGCTTGTGTCCTGCAGGGCCGTCGCCTGATTCCTCAGCGTGCACGCAGTGCGCGCGTATCGACCACGGTGAAGCGAACTTTAGGGAGACGGCCCGGCCGCATTCGCAAGAAAAGCGCCGCTTTGCCGCCACTTCTCCAAGGCTCTTCTGCGCTGGCACGGCCGAAATCAAGTGCATGGCCCGGCAGCACCGGAGCGCCCCTCAAGCGCCCAACGCTGCCGGCCTGTTTCAGCAAACCCAGACAAGGACACGCCCAGACCCGACAAGCTCTCAGCCCACCGCCCCGCAAAGGCGCTGATTCCAGCCTCGACGCACGCCCCTCCCCTCGCGGGAAAAGCGATTCGAAGAGAAGACCCAGGAACCAGCCGCTTTTCAAAAGATCGAGCCTATTGACAAACAGCGCTTAAGTTCCGACTTGCGCTGTCCGATACCCATTCCAACGGGTCTGGAAACAGACACGTGGTCCGGAAGATAGGCCAAGCAGGGGCGCCCCACACGGGGCTCTGAAGCTCAAGGGTTGATTCCGCCGGGCGGTGCGATGCCGAGGCCGCAAGGCCGAGAAGTCGCGTCACGGGCGCCTCTTGCAGGTACCCGATTCACGTCGGAACCGAAGACCGGGTGTCAACACCCGGGGCAGAGGCCGGAAGTCTTTGTAGCTGAAACAGGAGCACATCATGCCCGCCATCATCAATACCAACATCTCTTCGCTGAACGCCCAGCGCAACACCAACACCTCGCAGGCCGCCGTGGCGGTCTCCATGCAGCGCCTGTCCTCGGGCCTGCGTGTCAACTCATCCAAGGACGACGCCGCCGGTCTGGCGATTGCCGAGCGCATGCAAACGCAAGTGCGCGGCATGAACGTCGCGATGCGCAATGCCAACGACGGCATCTCGCTGGCGCAGACCGCTGAAGGCGCACTGTCCAAGGTGGGCGACGCGCTGCAGCGCATGCGTGAACTGGCTGTGCAGGGCCGCAATGCCACCAACACTTCGTCCGACCTGGCTTCTCTGAGCAAGGAATTCGGCGAGCTGGCCAAGGAAATCACCCGCGTCACGGCAGGCACGACCTTCAACGGCCGCGCCATCCTGGCTGCCGACTCTGGCACACAGAGCTTCCAGATCGGTGCCAACACCACCGCCAATGACCAGGTGCAGGTGGCCACGAAGAACATGACGAGCGAGACGACGATCACCGACGTCACCGGCGCCACCTTCGAGACCGACCCGGCCGCGGCCTCTGCTGCCCTGGGCACCATCATCGACAACATCGACAAGGGCATCAACACGGTCAACGAAGAGCGCGCCGTGCTGGGTGCTTCGCAGAACCGCTTCGATGCCGTGATCTCGAACCTGCAAATCTCGGTGGAGAACCAGAGTGCGGCCCGCAGCCGCATCATGGACGCTGACTTTGCCGCCGAGACAGCCAACCTGAGCCGCGCGCAGATCCTGCAGCAGGCCGGCAACGCGATGATCGCCCAGGCGAATCAGATGCCCCAGAACGTTCTGTCGCTTCTTCGATGACCCTGGGCCAGCCCAGCTGGCCCTGACCGCAACCGAAGGCAACGCGGAAGTCGTCATTCCGCCAGCTCAAGCACCGTAAGGCGCCGCCCCTTCAAAGGAAGGGACGGCGTCCTTTTCAACAGAAAGGATTTAAGTCAATCGAGGTGTCGTCGATAACAAACCCAACGGGTCCCAAATGTTTTGAGGACTGCGTAGTCCGGTCAGCCGGCTGAAGGTTCGGGCAGCGATGCCAGAGGCAACAGCAGGACGCGGACGGTTTGAAGCCAAGGCCCGAAAAGGCCCGCGCTTCTTCGGCAAGAGGACTCGCAAGAGCCATCGAGTTATCGACCGTATAGACCGGACACAACCGGAACTCTTCAGACACCGAAAGGATTGAATCATGCCCGCCATCATCAACACCAACCTGCCTTCTCTGAACGCACAGCGCAACATGGCTGGCTCTCAGAATTCGCTGGCCACTTCCATGCAACGCCTGTCCTCCGGCATGCGCGTCAACTCCGCCAAGGACGACGCCGCCGGCCTCGCCATCGCCGAGCGCATGAGCACCCAGGTGCGCGGCATGAATGTCGCGATCCGCAATGCCAACGACGGCATCTCGCTGGCGCAGACCGCTGAAGGCGCACTGTCCAAGGTGGGCGACGCGCTGCAGCGCATGCGTGAACTGGCCGTGCAGGGCCGCAATGCCACCAACACATCGTCCGACCTGGCATCACTGAGCAAGGAGTTCGGCGAGCTGGCAAAGGAAATCACCCGGGTCACCGGTGGCACGACCTTCAACGGCAAGGCCATCCTGGCCGACGCGTCCGGCACGCAGACCTTCCAGATCGGCGCCAACACCACGGCCAACGACATCGTCGACGTGGTCACCAAGAACATGACGACCGAGACGGCGATCACCGACGTTACCGGCGCCACCTTCGAGACCGACCCGACCGCTTCGGCCGCCGCGCTGGGCACCATCATCGACAACATCGACAAGGCCATCAACACGGTCAACGAGGAGCGCGCCGTGCTCGGTGCCTCGCAGAATCGATTCGATGCGGTGATCTCCAATCTGATGGTCGCGGTCGAGAACCAGACGGCGGCACGCAGCCGGATCATGGATGCGGACTTCGCAGCGGAAACTGCCAACCTGAGCCGAGCGCAGATCCTGCAGCAGGCCGGCAATGCGATGGTTGCGCAGGGCAACCAGATGCCCCAGCAGGTGCTGCGTCTGCTTCAGTAAGCGCAAGCAAGAAAAAGTTCCGGTCTCCGCAGCGGGACCGGCACGCCAGGCCGGAGCAGGACGCTTCGGCCTGGTGATCCTTTTTGGGCGTGGTTTGGCCGCTTAATCAGGCTTTAGAAAAACTTCAGCACTCGCAGAATGCGTCCATCGGGTTGGTGAGAACTGCCCGCCGACCGGAACTTGCAGGAGTGCTGAAATGCCCCAGACCATCAATACCAATATTGCGTCGCTGAACGCGCAGCGCAATCTGAACATGTCGCAAGGCTCGCTGTCCGTCGCGATGCAGCGACTGTCATCGGGCCTGCGTGTCAATTCGGCCAAGGACGATGCGGCCGGTCTGGCCATCGCGGAGCGCATGAACACGCAAGTTCGTGGCATGACGGTCGCGATGCGCAATGCCAATGACGGCATCTCGCTGGCGCAAACGGCTGAAGGCGCGCTGGGCAAGATCAGCGATGCACTGCAGCGGATGCGTGAGCTGACGGTGCAGTCGCGCAACGCCACCAACAGCTCTTCCGACAAAGACTCGCTCGACAAGGAGTTCCAGCAGCTCGCCGGTGAAATCACCCGGATCATGGGCGCGACCTCCTTCAACGGCAAGCCCATCCTGTCGGACCCCAGCGGCCTGCCGCAGGTGTATCAGATCGGTGCCAACACTTCGTCTTGGGACACCATCGATGTGCCGGCGCTTGACCTGCCCAATGACACGACGATCGGCGCCCTGATTCCTCCCGCCGGCACGCCCGTGTCGATCGGCGCAGCCACCGATGCAGGCACAGCCTCCAGCGTGCCCCGCCCGACGCCGACCGACTCAACAGGTCTGGCCAAGGTGATCGATGACATCGATGACGCGCTGACGGTGATCAACAACACGCGTGCCACCTTCGGTGCGGTGCAGTCGCGCTTCGATGCGGTGATCTCCAACTTGCAGATTTCGGTGGAGAACCAGAGCGCGGCGCGCAGCCGCATCATGGACGCCGACTACGCCGCCGAGACCTCGCAACTGAGCCGTGCGCAGATTCTTCAACAGGCCGGCAATGCGATGGTGGCGCAGGCCAACCAGTTGCCGCAGCAGGTGCTGTCGCTGCTGCGCGGCGGCTGAAGCCGGCGCCCGCGGCGCTTTCCGTTTGAGAACGCCGGCCCTCGCGCCGGCCTTCAGTTCTTCTCCGGCCGCCGATATCCCCGATAGCGTCAGCCCCTTGACCCAGGAAGACTCGATATGGCAACCATCACCTCAGCCGGCATCGGCAGCGGTCTCGACATCGAGTCGCTGATCAGCAAGCTGGTGGCCAACGAGCGCACGCCGATCAAGCAGCTGCAGACCCGCACGAACGATCTGCAGACCAAGCTGTCCGCCTTCGGCAAGCTGCAGAGCGGCCTCTCGACGCTGCGCGACGCCGCCGCAAAGCTGAGCCGTCCGGACATGTGGACCGCCAATCTGCCCAGCTCGACCGATCCGACCAGCGTCACAGTCAGTGCGGGCACCGCCAGCATTCCCGGCAACTTCAGCGTTGCGGTGCAGAAGCTCGCAACATCGCAGACCATTTCCAGCAAGGTGCTGCCCACTGCGCCCGGCGCTGTCGGCTCAGGATTTCTGACGGTGCAGCTGGGCAGCTGGAATGCCGACCAGACCGAGTTCACGCCGAGAGCTGACAAGCCCTCCGTGAAGATCGACATCCTTCCGGGGCAGGAATCGATCACCGCGATTCGCGACAAGATCAACGCGGCTGGCGCTGGCGTGGTGGCGTCCATCGTGACCGACTCCAGCGGACCGCGCCTGGTGATGCGCTCCAGCGAAACCGGCGAAAGCAACGCCTTCACCGTCAGCGTGGTGGACTCGGACGGCACGATCAATGACGATGCCGGCCTGTCAGCCCTCGCCTTCGATCCCAGCGCCGGCCTTGCGGCGATGACCCAAAACACGGCCGCAAGCAATGCGGTCGCGACCTTGAACGGCATCTCGATCAATTCGCAGAGCAACACCTTGAAGGACGCGATCGACGGCCTGAATGTCACCTTGCTCAAGCCCACCAGCGCGGACGTGACCCTGACCGTCTCGCAGGACAAGGACACGATCAAGAAAACCGTCGAAGAGTTTGTCACTGCCTACAACGCCGTGATCACGCTGATGCGTGATCAGAGCAAGTACGACGCGGAGAACAAGACCGCCGGAACACTGCAAGGCGATGGCACGCTGATCGGCATCCAGGGACGGCTGCGCAGTCTGGTGGCTGGATCGACCACGCTGGGCGGCAGCTTGACGCGCCTGGCCGACATCGGCCTGGACCCCGCATCGGACGGCACGCTGAAGATCAACAGCACCAAGCTCGGCAAAGCACTGGGCAATCTGGACGACATGAAGAAGCTGCTCTCGGGCACCGACAGCAGCAACGAAGCCAATGACGGACTGGCGCAGCAGCTGCGCCGCATGGCCGACCAGCTGCTGAGCACCGATGGCAGCCTGACGACCCGCCAGAAGGGCCTGCAGTCCAGCATCTCGGCCAACGGCAAGCGCGAGGATGCGCTGGAAGACCGCATCGCCCTGACCGAGAGGCGGCTGCGAGCCCGCTACACGGCGCTCGACACCCAGATGAGCAAGCTCAACGGCCTGTCCGGCTATGTCAGCCAGCAGATGAACATGCTCAACCGAAGCAGCTGACGCAGCATCCAGCTTCGCTTCCTCTTCCGAGCCCGGCCCTGCCGGGCTCTTTGCATTTGCTGCGCCAGTGATCGGCAGAAAAGAGGCGAACCATCGCCTCAGATGGCCCTCAGCCGAGGGGGCGGCGAGATCTCAAGTTTCCGGGTGGGGGGCCGAAAAAGATCTCAACACGCCTCTTCCTGAAAGCCAGAACCCATGTACGGCAATACATCCCCCTTCGCATCGCGCGCTCATCGAGCCAGTTCGATGTACAGCAAAGTGGGCTTGGAGACCGATGTCCTGAATGCCAGCCCGCACCGTCTGGTGGCCATGCTGTTCGACGGCCTGTCGGACGCGATGGTCCAGGCCCGCGGCGCCATCGAGCAGGGCAATGTCGAACTGAAAGGCCGCTCGCTGAGCCGCGCCGTGCGCATCCTCGACGAAGGCCTGAAAGCCGCCCTGAAACTGGACGCTGGCCCGCTGGCACGCGATCTGAGCGATCTCTATGTCTATATGTGCAAGCAGCTGACGCACGCCAACCTGCATTCAGACCTGGCAGCCGTCGAGGAATGCCAGCGCCTGCTGCAGCCGGTGCGCGAAGCCTGGCACAGCATCGGTAAAGCCGCTTGAAATTGAACCGCCCCTCAAGCACCCCACAAACGACTTCTCTCCGGACCGCATCATGAACTCCCACCTCCTGAGCTATTACGAAGCCATCGAGCAAGCCAGCGCCGACATGCTGTCCGCCGCCCGCTCCGGCAACTGGGACGAAGTCGTCAAGCTCGAAGGCGCCTGTGTGCTGCTGATCTCGCAGCTCAAGCACGCCGCCGCTCAGCGCCAGCTGGCGCCTGAGGAGAGCAAGCTGAAAACGCGCATCATGCAGCGCATCCTGCTCAACGACGCCGAGATCCGCCACCTGGCCGAACCCTGGCTGGAGGACCTTGACCAGATGCTGGGCGGCCGCAGCTCGATGGTGCACTGACAGCCTGAAGTGCCGGTGCACGCACCGGCCGAGATGCCCATGCCTATCGACAGCCTCCGCAGCCTGACATCCAACCTCGACGACTTCCGCATCGATGCGGGCGCCGAGGTGCTGGCACTGCTGCGCCAGATTCAACAGGAGCGCCTGCGCGTCAGCCTCGGCACGCCCGAGGGCATCACGCTGCACGCCCCCTTGATCGAGGTCGATCCCGGACTGGGCGGCCTTTGTTTCTCGGTGCGTGGCGATGAGCCCGAGCTGGAGGCGCTGCAGCGCAGCGACGAGGTACTCGGGCTGGCTTATCTGAACAGCATCCGGCTCGAGTTTGAGCTGGGCCGGCTGCTGCTGGTCAAGGGTGCCCGCGAGGCCACCTTGCGCGCGCCCATCCCGCCCCTGCTCTACCGCTTCCAGCGCCGCCAGGCCTTTCGCGTGCAGCCGCTGGGCAGCAACTTCCCGCGCGTGCAGCTGCGCCATCCGCATTGGCCGGAACTGGCGCTGCAGCTGCGGGTGCTGGATGTCAGCGTCAGCGGCCTGGCCCTGCTGCTTCCGGCTGGCACGCCGGAGATCGCGGCCGGCGAGAGCCTGGTCGGCGTGCAGGTCGAGCTCGAGCGCGACAGCCACTTCGTCGCCACGCTCAAGCTGCAGCATCTCAGTTCAGGCGGCCCCGAGGCCGACGGCATCCGGCTGGGCTGCGCCTTCGCGGCCCTGCCGGACGGCGCCGAGCGGGCGCTGCAGAGCTTCATCGATCTGACTCAGAAGCGCCAGCGCCTGCTGGCGAAGAAGGCCTCGTCATCGCCATGATCGCCCGCACTGCCATCGTGCTGCGCGGCTTCACGCTGCTGGAAGTGGCGGCGGTGATGGCGATCACAGGCATTGTGCTGGCGATGGCCGTGCCCAGTTACGCGAACTTCGCCGCACGGCAGCAGTTGCGCGCCGCCGGCGAGACGCTGGCTCTGGACCTGCGCCTGGCACGCGAGGAAAGTCTGCGCGGCGCCAACGTCTTCATCAGCTACCGGTCGGGCCGCGAGTGGTGCTGGGGCATCAGCCATGGCCAGCCCTGCGACTGCGGCAAGGGCGGCGTGCCCGTCTGCAGCATCAGCCGCGGCGTGGCCGCCGACTATCCGCGCGTGGAACTGCGGCCCGGAGATTCCTTGCAGTTCGAGCCGGGCATGGGTCGCCTGCTGGCGGCCGGGCAAACTGAACTCACGAGCTCGGCCGGCCACCGCCTGAGCGTGCAGACCAATCTGATGGGCCGCAGCCATCTGTGCGGGCCGGACGCGCCCAAGCCGGGCGCTTGCTGAAGACCGTCGCGCGCGGACGCCGTGCGCTACGCGTCTTCACACTTGCATGTTCATGATTTCCGAGTAGGCCGAAACCAGACGGTTGCGCACCTGCAGCGTCGCCTGGAAACCGATCTGTGCCTTCTGCATGGCGACCATGGTCTCCTCCAGGCTGACCGTCGGGTTGTCCAGCTGCACTTCGCGCTGCAGGCGCTGCGCTTGCATCTGCTGCTGGCTGACACCCTTCATCGCCTGGGCCATGGCATTGCCAAAGCTGGCGCCACCGACCTCCTCGGTCGTGCGCTTGGCCAGCGGCTGGCCATTGACGGCCAGACCGGCGCGCGCGGCGGCCTGGGCGAAATCAAAAGGCTTGAGCTTGAGGTCCATCGTGCACTCCCCGTGCTGGCGGCGCGCGCGCAAAGACGGAGCGCACACAACCTCAGCAGGCCAGCGAATGCTACGCAAGCCCGAGCCGCAGCAAGGGAGGAACTGCACTCGCTTACTCGGCCTGTTCCGCGCTTTCTTTAGGGGGCGAATCCGAATAATTGCCGCAAAGGTATTGCTGGCGGGAATGCCGTGACAAAGCGCACGGTTGACCGCCTGACAAGCCCCACCGAACTGCAAGAAAACCGGCCACCGCCCCATGGACAACGCTCTCGCCTCTCCAGCCCCCGCCGCCCTGGTGCAAGTCGTCCAGCCCGACGGCTTCGGCGCGCGCCTGGCTGCGATGCCAACCCGCAGCAAGATCGGCCTGGGCCTCGGGCTGGCCGCTCTCGCGGCCGTGGTGCTGGCGATGTCGCTGATGGGCTCCAAGGGCGACTACCGCCCGGTCTTCACCGGTCTGTCCGACAAGGATGGCGGCGCGGTGATCGCCCAGCTGGCCACAATGAACGTGCCCTACCGCAATGAGCCGGGCGGCACCATCCTCGTGCCAGCCAGCCAGGTCTATGACGTGCGCATGAAGCTGGCCTCGGCCGGCCTGCCCAAGGGCAGCTCGGTGGGCTTTGAACTGATGGACAAGACCTCCATCGGCCAGACCCAGTTCAACGAACGCCTGAACTTCCAGCGCGGCCTGGAAGGCGAACTGACCCGCACCATCACCGCGCTGGCCGATGTCGCCGATGCCCGCGTGCATCTGGCGATGCCGCAGCAGAACGGCTTCTTCCGCGAGCAGCAAAAGCCCAGCGCCTCGGTGATGCTGACGCTGCGTGGCGGCCGCACGCTGGACCGCGCACAGGTGGCCGGCATCGTGCACCTGGTCTCGGCGTCGGTGCCAGAACTCAATCCCAAGGCGGTCAGCGTGCTGGACTCTACCGGCGCCCTGCTCTCCAACGCCGGCGACAACGGCACCGGCCTGGACAGCCAGCAGCTGCAATACAAGCAGCAGATCGAGGCCAACCTCAACAAGCGCATCTACGAACTGCTGGAACCGGTGGTGGGCCGCGAGAACCTGCGCGCCACCGTCAGCGCCGATCTGGATTTCTCGCAGGTCGAGTCGACCGCCGAGGAATACAAGCCCAACCAGGGCGCCAATGCCAATGCTGCGGTGCGCAGCCAGCAGACCCAGGAATCCAGCAATGGCACGCCCGGCCTGCCCAGCGGCGTGCCGGGTGCTGCGGCCAACCAGCCGCCGGTGCCGGCCACCGCCCCGATCAATGGCCAGGCTCAGGCGCTGCAGCCCGCACAAGGTGGCGCCGGCAACAGCAGCGCACGCCGCGAGGCCGTGACCAATTACGAGCTGGACAAGACGGTGCGCGTCACCCGCAATGCCGTCGGCGCGGTGCGCCGCCTGAATGCGGCGGTGGTGGTGAACCACCGCTCGGTGACCGACGCCAAGGGCAAGACCAGCACCGTGGCCCTGCCTCAGGCCGAGCTCGACAAGCTGACCGAACTGGTGCGCGAAGCCGTGGGCTTCAGCCAGGACCGCGGCGATTCGATCAAGCTGATCAGCGCCCCCTTCGTGATCGAGAAGCCTGAGCTGGTCGAAGTGCCGCTGTGGCGCGAACCCTGGGTGATCGACCTGCTGCGCACGGCCGCCGTGCCGCTGGCCCTGGTGATCGTGGCGCTGATCGCAGTGTTCGGCTTCATCCGCCCGGCCTTGCGCGCGGCCAACCCGCCGCCACCGCCGGAAGCGCCGGCCGAGAGCCAGCTGAATGCCGTGGTCGACGAGGCGAACGAACTGCCGGGAGCCGCCGTACTGCCCGCCCTGGAAGGCCCGCTGACCAACGACAAGCTGGAGCGCGCGCGCATCCTGGCCAAGGAGAACCCGCTGGCCGTCGCCAACATCATGCGCGACTGGATCAACGGCGAGTCCGCCTGATCACCGCACGCCCATAGAAACCTTCGCGAGATGCCGACCATGGACGACAAAGGTGTTGAAGACGCAGCCATCCTGCTGATGTCCCTCGGCGAGGAAGAAGCCTCCGAGGTGTTCAAGCATCTGCAGCCCAAGGAAGTGCAGAAGCTCGGCGAGACCATCGCCAAGCTCAAGGTGATCCCGCGCGAGAAAGTGGAGCAGGTACTAACCCGCTTCGATGCGGTGGCCGAGACGCAGAGCATGCTGGTCTCCGACACCGACGAATACGTCCGCACCGTGCTGCGCAAGGCGCTGGGCGAGGACAAGGCCAATCTGCTGCTGGACCGCATTCTGCAAGGCGGCGACGTCTCGTCGATCGAGAGCCTGAAGTGGATGGATGCCAACTCGGTGGCCGAGCTGCTGCGCAACGAGCACCCGCAGATCATCGCCGCCATCCTGGCCCACCTGGACTTCGACCAGACCAGCTCGGTGCTGAAGGTCTTCACCGAGCGCCAGCGCAACGAGGTGCTGATCCGCATTGCCACGCTGGACGGTATCCAGCCGATGGCGCTGAAGGATCTGAACGAGGTGATGAGCCAGGTGCTGGCCGGCGGCGAGCGCATGAAGAAGTCGAACCTGGGCGGCGTCAAGACCGCGGCCGAGATCATCAACATGATGGGCTCCAGCGTCGAAGCCTCGGTGCTGGACTACATCCGCGAGGCCGACGGCGACCTGGCGCAGAAGATCATGGACAACATGTTCACCTTCGACGATCTGGAGAAGATCGACGACAAGGGCATCCAGGCCGTGCTCAAGGAAGTGCAGAGCGAATCGCTGGTGGTGGCCCTCAAGGGCGCCAGCCCGGAGCTGCGCGAGAAGGTGTTCCGCAATATGTCCAGCCGCGCTGCCGAAACGCTGCGCGAAGACCTGGAGTCGCGTGGCCCGGTGCGCCTGTCCGAGGTCGAAGGCGAGCAGAAGGAAATGCTCAAGATCGTGCGCCGTCTGGTCGACGAAGGCCAGATCGTGCTGATGGGCGGCGGCGACGACCAGTTCCTGTGACGACCATGCGCCACGCTGACATCCATGAGCAATCGAAGGCCGGGCCGGCTTCGCACGAGGGGCTGACATGACGCCACGCGGCCCACGCCAAGTGCCACCGCCCGAGCGCCGCACCGGCGAAGAGCGACGCACGCCCTATGCCCGCTTCATTCCGCGCGAGGAGCTTTCCGGCTTCTCCGCCTGGAACCCCGAAGCGCTGGAAGGTGCACCAACCGCCGAGCGGCCTGGCATCTTCGCGCCGGCGGCGGCACCGGCACCCGCTGAAAAATCTGAACCGCCGCCGCCGCCCGAGCCCCAGATCGACGAACTGCTGCATGCCGCCCGCCAGGCCGGCTACCAGGACGGCTACCGCGACGGCCTGTCGGCGCTGGAGGCTTTCAAGCAGAGCTTTGCCAAGCAGATGAGTGCGCAGATCGGCACGCTGGTGAGCAACTTCGACACGGAGTTCCGCAGCATCGAGGACGAGATGGCCCAGGCCCTGGCCACCATGGCTGTGGAGCTGGCACGCCAGGTGGTGCGCAGCGAGATCACGCAGCGCCCTGAGCACATCGCCCAGGTTGCGCATGACGCGGTCGAAGCGCTGCAGCTGTCAGCCCGCCATGTGCGGATACGCGTCAATCCGGCCGACCTGCCCTTGGTGATGGACGGCGCCGGCGAGACCCTGCGTGCGCGCGAGGCCCAGGTGTTGCCCGATCCCGAGGTGCCACGCGGCGGCTGCAAGGTGGATTCGGACATCGGCAGCGTCGATGCCACGCTGGCCAGCCGCTGGCTGCAGGTGGCGCAGGCGATGGGCCAGACCTCGCTGTGGGAAGACCGCCGCGGCAGCGACGAAACAGGAGCCCAGCCATGAGCGCGACCGAAACCCGGCTGGAGCGCTGGGGCCGCTACATGGACGACCTGCAGGCCTTCGCCGCCACCCCGGTGCCGCTGGAGCCGCAAGGCAAGCTGGTGCGCGTGGCCGGCATGGTGCTGGAAGCCACCGGCGTGCGCGTGCCGGTGGGCTCGGTCTGCGAGATCCATCTGCCGCGCACCGGCAATAGCAGCCGCCGCGGCAGTCCGCCGGTCAAGGCCGAGGTGGTGGGCTTCTCGGGCGACCGCGCCTTCCTGATGCCCACTGACGAAGTGCAGGGCCTGTCCAGCGGCGCCATGGTGCTGCCGCGCTTCACGCCGCCTCAGGCGCCGCAGCTGGGCAAGCCGCAACACCCCTGGCGCCGCGATGAAGACCGCGGCCTGCATCTGCCGATGGGCGCGGGCCTGCTGGGCCGCGTGGTCGATTCGCATGGCCACCCGCTGGACCGCAAGGGCCCGCTGGAGAACGTGCACGACGAGCCGATGATCCGCCGCCCCATCAACGCGATGGACCGCGATCCGGTACGCACGCCGCTCGATACCGGTGTGCGCTCGATCAACTCGATGCTCACCGTGGCCGCGGCCAACGCCTGGGCCTGTTCGCCGGCACCGGCGTGGGCAAGTCGGTGCTGCTGGGCATGATGGCGCGCTACACCCAGGCCGATGTGATCGTCGTCGGCCTGATCGGCGAACGCGGCCGCGAGGTGAAGGAATTCATCGAAGACATCCTCGGCGAGGAAGGCATCCAGCGCTCGGTGGTGGTGGCTGCACCCGCCGACGCGCCGCCGCTGGTGCGCATGCAGGGTGCCACCTATGCAACGGCGATTGCCGAACACTTCCGCGACAAGGGCCAGCATGTGCTGCTCTTGATGGACTCGCTGACCCGCTACGCGATGGCGCAGCGCGAGATCGCGCTGGCCATCGGCGAGCCGCCGGCCACCAAGGGCTATCCGCCCAGCTGCTTTGCCAAGCTGCCGCAGCTGGTGGAACGCAGCGGCAACGGCCTGGCCGGCGAAGGTTCGATCACCGCCTTCTACACCGTGCTCAGCGAGGGCGACGACCAGCAGGACCCGATCGCCGACGCAGCGCGCGGCATTCTGGACGGCCACATCGTGCTGTCGCGCGAGCTGGCCGAAGCAGGCCACTACCCGGCAATCGACATCGAGCGTTCGATCTCGCGCGTGATGGGCAATGTGGCCAGCACGCCGCATCTGGAATCGGCGCGGCGCTTCCGCCAGCTGCTCGCCAAATACAACAAGGCGCGCGACCTGATCCAGCTCGGCGCCTACCAAAGCGGCCACGACCATGAGCTGGACATCGCTGTGCGCCTGCATCCGGACATGGTTCGCCTGCTGCAACAGGACATGCACACACCCGCTGCGCTGACAACCAGCGTCTCGCAACTGCAAACAGTGGTCAATCAGGGCTGATTTCGGCCGATAAGCGATAGACGGAGAGCTGTACAAGGATCGCCATGAGCACTACGAATCTGCAAACCCTCAGCATCCTGCTGGAACGCGCCGAAGCCGAGCGCGATCAGGCGCTTGCGCATCTGCAAGAAGTGCGCCGTGTGGCCGAGGCTGCGCGTGCCCAAGCTGATCAGCTGGGACAGTACCGCAGCGAGTACCAGCAGCGTTGGACCCAGCAGTTCGCGCGCGGTTCCAGCATCGACATCCTGGGCTGCTATCAGAACTTCGGCCTGCGCCTGGATCAGGCCATCGACCAGCAGGGCCTGGTGGCCAACCACAACGACGCCCGCGTCGAGCGCGCCCAGAACACGGTGCGCGAACTCGAAATGCGCGTGGCCTCGGTGCGCAAGCTGCTGGAACGCCGCCGCGCGGAAATGTCGCGCAGCGCCCAGCGCCAGGAGCAGAAGGCCACCGACGAGCAGGCGGCACGCGCCGCCCTGGCCCAGTTCAATCCCTTCGTGCGCCTGAGCGCCTGAAGCTCTCCTCTCACCAAGGTTCAAGATGCAGTCCCTGAACAGCTCCACCGTCAAATCCAACGCTGTGCTGCCAATGCTGGCCGCCGCTGTGACGCCCAAGCTCGGCGGCAGCGCAGCGGAAACAGGTGCCAGCTTCTCGCAGATGCTGCGTGACAGCGGCCCCGCCGCGCCTCCGCCCGCTCAAGCTGCAGCGCCAGCGCAGGCGCCGGCCCCCGCCGCAGTGAGGGAGAAGGGCGAACAGCGCAGCCAAGCGCAGGCTGAGTCGGAATCCGACAAGCCGCAAGCTGCCGACGACAGCGAGCCGCAAGCGGCGGAGGGCCGTCCGGCAGGCGCCCAGACCACGCAGCAGGCTCAGGCCTTGAAGCAGCGCCGGATCAGCCAGGAGCGCGAACAGTCGCTGCGCCAGGCGGATGAGCGCCTGGCCAGCGCGCGCGCAGCAGGCAAGGCCGAGGATGGCGCCACACTGCAAGCGGCCGATGAGGCCGGCTTGGCCGGCCTCGAGGACGAATCCACCGAGCCCGCCCTGCCAACGCTGGATGCCGTGCTGAGCGCCCAGCTGGCCAGCCCGCTGAACACTGCAGCCGCGGCCAAAGCCGCGGGCAACGGCGGCACCAGCGGTGCGGACGCCGCCGCACAGGCTGCGGCCGCAAGTGCCGGACTGATGGCCGGCAAGGCGCAGGCCGAAGCGGCGAGCCCGCAGCCCAAGCTGCCGGAGGTCGAGAGCAAGGCCCCCAGCCGCAGCGATGCGGTCGATGTCGGCGGCAAGAGCGCGGTCAGCCAGGCACAGGCACTGGATGTCACCGCCAAGGGCGAGCAGCAGCTGGCCGCACAGTCGCAGGCGGAAGCCGGTGCCAGTTTCGCGACCGAGCTCAAGCATGCCGAACAGACGGCGACCGCCCCCGCGCTGCCGGCTTTCACTGCCGCTGTGACCAGCGGCGCGCAGCAGGGCGCCGCCAAGGCGGCAGCCGCCGAAACCGCCGCCCGACTGGATGTCGCGGCCAGGCTCGAATCGCCGCAGTTCAGCACCGAGATGTCCGCTCGCCTGAGCGTGTTGGCCGCCGATGGCGTGCAGCGCGCCGAACTGCATCTGAACCCGGCTGAAATGGGCCCGGTGTCGGTACAGATCGTGATGGACGGCCAGCAGGCGCAGATTTCCTTCCATGCCGAGAGCAGCGAGACCCGCAACGTGCTTGAGCACAGCCTGCCCGAGCTGGCCAGCGCCCTGAGAGACCAGGGGCTGACGCTCAGCGGCGGCGGCGTGTTCCAGCAGTCGGCGGGACAGCGCCAAGCGCAGGCGTCCGATCAGAACAGCCGCCAGAGCCGCAATGCTGACAGCTCAGAGGACGAGGGCGGAGCTTCTGCCGCAAGCGCTGCCGCACCGCCGCCGCGCCAGCTGCGCGGCGTCGTCGACGTCTATGCCTGAACGACTGAGTCCTGTTCATGGCTGGCATACGCGTCCGGCCGTTTTACCCCGCTATTCGCGGCATGCGTGCCGGGCGATTTCTCAATAATCAAGGCATCATCCGCGGTGGCAGGCGCACATGCCATGCCACCGCCGCAGACAGCATCTAGGAGTCCTTATGGCCACGCCGCCAGCAGCCGCTGACGCCCCGCCCGCCAGCGGAGGCAAGAAAAAGCTCATCATCATCATTGCCGTCGTGCTGGTGTTGGTGCTGGGTGGCGGCGTTGCGGCCATGCTGCTGCTGAAGAAGAAAGCCCCGGCCGACGGCGAGGAAGGCGAGGAGGCGGCTGCCGCCGTCCACACGCCCGCAGCCGCGCCCAAGCCGGGCACGCCACCGGTGTTCGTGCCGCTGGAGCCCTTCACCGTCAACTTGGCGGACCGGGATGTCGATCGCTTCGCCCAGGTCGGCGTCACGCTGGAGGTGGTGGACGCCAAGTTCGGCGAGCAGGTCAAGCTGTACATGCCGGCCATCCGCAGCAACATCCTGATGGTGCTGTCGCACAAGATGGCCGCCGACTTGCTGAGCCTGGAAGGCAAGCAGAAGCTGGCCAAGGAGATCAATCGCGAGGCGGTGCGCCCCATGGGTATCGAACTCGACGACGAAGAGGAAGAACCGCCGCCGGATGAAGCGCCCAAGAAGAAGAAGAAAAAGAAGAAGCCCTCCGTCGTGAGCCCGGTTCTGAATGTTCACTTCTCCAACTTCATCGTCCAGTAGTCATCATGAACTGCCCTGCTGACTTCGTCACCCACCCGCAGAAGGCCAAGCGCCTGCGCTGCTGGCTGCTGGATGACGCGTCCCGGAAAGTCGGAGGCCCGCAATGAACCAGCAAATCCTCTCGCAAGACGAAGTCGATGCCCTGCTGCAAGGCATCACCGGAGAGAGCCAGAAGCTTGAGCAGGAAGAGGAACAGGTCGGCGGCATACGCGACTACAACCTCGCCAGCCAGGAACGCATCGTTCGTGGGCGCATGCCCACGATGGAGATCATCAACGAGCGTTTTGCCCGCAACATCCGCGTCGGCCTGTTCAACTTCATCCGCAAGAGCCCGGAAGTGGCGATCGGCGGCATCAAGGTGCAGAAGTATTCGGCCTTCCTGCGCGAGATCGTGGTGCCGACCAACTTCAACATCGTTTCGGTCAAGCCGCTGCGCGGCTCGGGCCTGATCGTCTGCGACCCGACCCTGGTGTTCGCGGTGATCGATTCGCTGTTCGGCGGCATCGGCAAGTTCCATGCGCGCATCGAGGGTCGCGACTTCTCGGCCACCGAGCAGCGCGTGATCCTGCGCCTGGTGGAGGTCATCACGGCCGAATACCAGAAGGCCTGGAAAGGCGTCTATCCGCTGGAGCTGGAGTACCAGCGCTCGGAGATGCAGCCACAGTTCGCCAATATCGCCACGCCCAGCGAGATCGTGGTCTCGACCTCGTTCACGCTGGAAGTGGGCGAGACCACCGGCACGGTGTACTTCTGCATCCCCTACTCCACGCTGGAGCCGATTCGAGACGTGCTGTACTCGACCACGGTCGGCGATTCCGCAGAGCCAGACCGCCGCTGGGTGAATCTGCTCAAGCACCAGATCCAGGCGGCCGAAGTTGAACTGGTGGCCGAGCTGGGCCATGCGCCGGCCACGGTCGAACAGCTGCTGGCCTTCAAGCCTGGCGATTTCATCGAGCTCGACCTCGAAGCGATGATCCACGCCAAGGTCGACGGGGTGCCTGTGTTCGACTGCCATTACGGCACGTCGAACGGCAAGTACTCCATCAAAGTGGACAAGATGCTGACCAGCCCGGACCAGGGCTGGCTGGGAGCCCGAAATGTCACCTGACAGCCCAACTCAAGAAGAACAGGACGCGATGGCGGCCGAATGGGCCGCGGCACTCGCCGAGTCCAAGCCCGCCGAAGTGGCCGAGGAAGTGCAGGCCGCCGCCGAACAGGTGGCGCCAGCCAGCTTCGCCAATTTCGCGCCCACGCCAGGCAATATGCCGGGCAACGACATCAACATGATCCTGGACATCCCGGTCCAGCTGACGGTTGAGTTGGGTCGCACGCGCATTCCGATCAAGAACATCCTGCAGCTGGCGCAGGGCTCGGTGGTCGAGCTCGATGCACTGGCCGGCGAGCCAATGGATGTGCTGGTCAATGGCTACCTGATCGCACAGGGCGAGGTGGTGGTGGTGAACGACAAGTTCGGTATCCGCCTGACCGACATCGTCACGCCGTCCGAGCGCATGCGGCGCCTGAGCAAGGCCTGAGCAAGTGCAGAGCCGGGCTTGAGCCTGGCCGGCCGCAAGGCCCGAAATCCGCCCTAAAGCGCCGCCTCTCCGAGCGATTGCTGCCGCAGCACGCGGGACACAATGGTCCCGCCATGAACAACTCCCTCCTCCCCCTGCTCTGGTTCGCTGCGATCATCGCGCTGATCCCCTTGGCGCTGTGGCTGCTCAAGCGCACACCGCTGGGCGGCGGCGCAGTCCAGGGCCAGATGCGCAGCGTGGCGGTGCTGCCGCTGTCGCCGAATCAACGCATCGTGACGGTCGAAGTCGGCCACGGCGAAGACAGGCGCTGGCTGGTGCTGGGCGTGACGCCGCAACAGATCAGCACCCTGCATGTGATGGCGCCGCAAGCCGAGGCGCCGAGCGCCACGGCTGCCCCCTTTGCGCAGCAGCTGATGGCGCGCATGCGCGGCAATGCGACGGGAGACGAGCATGCATCCTGACCGCCTCCGTGTTTTTTCGCTGCCGCGCTGGCTCAGGCAAGGCTTGACCCTGTCGGTGTTATCGACAGCCTCTGCAGCAGCTTTAGCGCAAAGTTCGGGTGGCGGAGCCACGCTGCCGCTGCTGATCGGCCAGGGTGCGGGCGGCAGCAGCTACTCGGTGCCGATCCAGACCCTGCTGTTCTTCACCGCCCTGGGCTTCCTGCCCGCGGTGCTCTTGATGATGACGGGCTTCACCCGCATCGTGATCGTGCTGTCGCTGATGCGCCAGGCGCTCGGCACGCAGGCGGCTCCGCCCAACCAGGTGATCATCGGCCTGTCGCTGTTCCTGACCTTCTTCGTGATGAGCCCGACGCTGGACAAGGTCTACAGCGAGGCTTGGCAGCCCTACTCCACCAACCAGATCGCCTTCGACGAAGCGCTCAAGCGTGCCGAGGTGCCGATGCGCAGCTTCATGCTGAAGCAGACACGCCAGGCGGACGTGGCGCTGTTCTCGCGCCTGGCCAAGCTTGATGCCTCGGTGAAGCCCGAGAACGTGCCCTTTCGCGTGCTGGTACCGGCCTTCGTCACCAGCGAGCTGAAGAGCGCGTTCCAGATCGCGTTCCTGATCTTCATTCCCTTCCTGGTGATCGACATGATCGTCTCCAGCGTGTTGATGAGCCTGGGCATGGTGATGCTGTCACCGGTGCTGGTCGCCCTGCCCTTCAAGCTGATGCTGTTTGTGCTGGCCGACGGCTGGAACCTGCTGATCGGCTCGCTCGCCGCCTCCTTCGTCACCTGACCGCCAAGCCATCATGGATGCACAACAAGTCTTCACCTTCGGCCAGCAAGGCCTGTACATGCTGCTGCTGGTGGCTGCACCGATCCTGCTGACGGTGCTGCTGGTGGGCGTGCTGGTCAGCGTGTTCCAGGCCGCCACGCAGATCAACGAGGCCACGCTGTCCTTTGTGCCCAAGGTGGTGGCCGCCGTCGTCGTGATGGGCGTGGCCGGCCCCTGGATGATGACCACGCTGGTCGAGTACATCCAGCGCACGCTGCAGACCATTCCGCAAGTGGTCGGCTGACTCAAAGAAACAACGCCGTGTTCGCTGTCACAGAAGCCCAGCTGCTGGCCTGGCTGACACCGCTGCTGTGGCCCTTCATCCGCACGCTGGCGCTGTTCGCCGGCCTGCCGATCTTCAGCCAGCGCAATATGCCGATGCGCGTGCGCGTCGGGCTGGCGATGTTCGTCGCCATCGCGGCCCAGGCCTCGCTGCCGCCGATGCCGGTGGTGCCGCTGGACTCGCCACCGCTGCTGCTCTTGCTGGTGTCGCAGCAGCTGCTGATCGGCCTGGCGATGGGCTTTGCGGTGCGCGTGGTGTTCGCCTCGCTGGAGTTTGCCGGCGAGCTGATCGGCCTGCAGATGGGCCTGAACTTCGCCGGCTTCTTTGACCCCGCCACCGGCAGCCAGGGCACCTCGACAGCACGCTTCTTCGGCGCGCTGGTGGCCTTCCTGTTCATCGCCATCAACGGCCACCTGCTGCTGATCAACGCGCTGGTGCAGAGCTTCACCGTCTTTCCGGTCGGCGAGGAGCCTTTTCGCTTCCTGCGCGTGGCCCAGCCTCAGGTCTGGGGCGCCGAAATCTTCCGCATCGGCCTGTGGATTGCCCTGCCCTTGATCACGATGCTGATGTTCGTGAATCTGGTGCTCGGCGTGATCTCTCGGGTGGCGCCGCAGATCAGCGTGTTCGCCGTCGGCTTCCCCTTGACGGTGAGCATCGGTCTGGTCGGCATGCTCGCCACGCTGCCGCTGATGCAGACGCCGTTCATGACGGCGCTGGAGCGGATGCTGGCCGCGTTCAGCTGAAGGCGCCTCAGCGCACCTCACGCGCGAGTTTCAGCACCTGGGAGCTGAGCACCAGCCCGCGACGACGCGCCTCGCTGTTGTTCACCCGGAACGCCAAGCCATTGGGCTCAAGCACCAGCGTGAACACCGCCCCTGCGCGGTACGCATCCGGCGTGTCCCCTACCAGCAGAACCGGCTCGTCCTTGAGCGAATTGATCCAGCGCTGCCAGCTCAAGCGGTCCAGATCCACCAGCACCAGCACCTGGCAATCCTCAGCCTGCTTCGGCGACTGGATCACGCGAAATTGCGCCGGCACACCAGACAAGGGCTTGGCGCTGACGTCCTGCAAGGCCGACTGCAAGGGGCCGGCGCCGACCAGGCAGTAATTGAACTCACGCATGGGCGGCGGCGGCCAGTCGGTGTACTGCGCAAACCGGTAGATGAAGGCCGCCTTGAGCTGCGCCTCCTGCGGGTTGGCGAAAGCCGCCATGCCCGTGCCCAGCCCCACCGCTGCTGCCAGAAGCAGCCGGACCATGCAAAGCAAGCAGCGGGCAGTCAGGCCTGGCTTCATCGGAGCCGCCACTCAGTCGCCAACTGAAGGCTGCGCCCGGGCTGCCGAATCGCAAAACCGAACGGCGAGGTGCGGTCGTAGCTCCGCGTTGCCGTCAGGTTGTGCACGCCCAGTGACACGTCAAGCCCTTCCTTGGCCCGCCACAGCAGGTGGAGGTTCTGCTTGGCGTAGCCAGGAAGGTCATCCAGCGCGGTGCTCCTGCGGCTGACGCTGTAGAGCTGCCACGCAATGGAGAGCGCATCGCTCAGGGGCTGGCGGTGGTTCAGTTTGACCAAGGTCCGGGGCGAGTTGTGCAGCAAGGCGCCGCTCTGATCGAGGCTGCGTTGCAAGGACAGCGCCAGGCTGAATTGCGCGCCGCTCTGCCAGCGCTGTTCCAACCCGAACTCCAGCCCTCGGCTGCGGACACGGTCGGCATTGATGTAGGAGAACCCTTCGCCATCGAGGCTGATCAGGTTGCGCAGTTCGGAATCGAAGGCGGAGACGTGATAGCGCAGCGCCGATGTCAGGCGCGCGTCCCACCCCAGCTCCACGGTGCGAATGCGTTCCGGCCGAGGCACGCCTTGGAAACTGAAGGAGTTCACCATGGTCTCGTAGAGATTGGGCTGGCGGAACGCCCCACCGTACATCAACCGAAGACTGGCGTCCGCGGAAGCGGTCCAGACCCATGCCAGGCGCGGGACCCACAGCGAGCCGCTGTTGCTGTTGCCATCTCGCCGAACGCCAAGCACGAGCAGATGCGGGCCCGCAACCTGCCATTCGTCCTGCAGGAAGAGGCCGATCCTGTGCCCCTGATGCTGATAGACCTGCAGCGGCTCTGCCCCCAGCGCGCGGAACACCAGATCCTGCCGGTCGTCATCCTGCACCTCAAGCCCTGCGGTCAGGCGATGGTGATGGGTCAGCTGACGCCGGACCTGCACCTCAAGATTGCGCCACTGTCCGAGGGACTGAACACGGAATCGCCCCCTCTCCCCGGTCTCCAGAATGAACGGCGTTTCCTGCCGATAGCGCATCTGCTGGGCCGAGAAGCGCGCGGCAAGATCCCAACCATCACCCAGCCCGGTGTCATAAGCCAGCTGCAGGAATCCGTGGTCGTTCAGGTCGTTCGCCTGCCCCAGTTCGGGCTGTGGCCCATTGCCCAACAAGGACGGCGTACCCCGGTTGTAACTGTTGAGCCCAAGCTGAAGCCTGAGCCCGCGCCAGCTGCCATAGCCCAGCAGCTTGCGGCTGCGCTCCCAGTTGAGCTGCTGCGAGCGGGCTGACTGGAACTCAGCTTCATCGACCGGCGTGTACATCTCCGGCCGTTGGTAGGCGCTGGCGGTCAGGCCCCATTCGACGCCGCCATCGCTGCGCTGAGCCCAGCTCAGCCCACTGCGATAGCCGCGCTGCGAATCAACGCCGGCGGTCCAGCGCAGCCCCGCGCCCGAGCCGGCACGTCGCGTCGTGATGCTGATGACACCAAGGAAGGCATTGTTCCCGTACACCGCACCGCCTGGACCGGGCGAGAACTCGACGCGATCGACAAGCTCGATGTCGATCGGGAAGTCCTCACCCACTGGCGCCGCGTCATAGAAGTTCTCGTTGAGGCGCATGCCATCCAGCAGGATCAGCAGGCGGCTGTTGATGTCCGCAGGCCGCCCAAGGCCTCTTGCCCCGACAAACGTCAGGATGCCGTTGCTGGTGACGTACAAACCTGGCAGCTGGCGCAACACGTCGGCCAGATTGCGCAGCCCACGCAGGCGGATTTCATCGCCAGAGAGCACATAGGTGATGCCGGGCGCTTGCGCCGCACTCTGCGCGAACCGGGAGCTGGTCGTCACCTCCAGGTCCCGGGGCTCGACCGGCAGACTCTGGCGCAGCAGCTGCTCAAGGCTTAGTTCGCTGGGCACTGATTCGCTGCTTGCCGCAGCTGCTCCCGACATCAGCCCGGCCAGCACCAGCAGCGCGCTGACGAGTGCCGCACAGCCCTCACGGCTGCGGCGCATGTTCAGCCCTCCGGTAGCAGTTCTTCCCAGCCCGCTTTGCGGCATACATCGCGACATCAGCCGCGTTCAGCAATGCATCGGGATGTTGGGCGTCAAGCGGACAGAAAGCCAGGCCCACTGTGGCCCCAACGGGCATCAGTGCGCCAGAGACCACCAGGGGAGCACGGACCGAGTTGATCAAGCGCTGCGCCATCTGCTCGGCGAGCACCGTCTCATCCAACTCAGGTAGCAGCAGGGCGAATTCATCCCCACCGATCCGGCACAGCAGATCGCCGCGACGCAGCACGGCAGACATGCGCTGCGACACCACCTTGAGGACTTCATCGCCAGCCTCATGCCCATGGTTGTCGTTGACCGCCTTGAAGTTGTCGAGGTCGATGAACATCAGCCCCATCAAGCGCTTGGCGGCCAGCGAACGCCCCACCATCTCCTGGACGGCACTCTGAAAGAACAACCGGTTCGGCAGCCGGGTCAGGCTGTCGTGATGAGCCAGCTGCTGAAACTGCTGCCCCGCGGCCTGCTCCCGGCGCAGACGCTGGTTGATCTGTTCTTGCGCCACCTCGATACGAGCCAGCATCTCATTGAAACGCTGGGCAAGCCGCCCGACCTCGTCAAGTCGATGCACCGGAACCCGCTGGCTGAAGTCCTGCCTCTCGGCGACCTGTTCGGCCAGCCGCCCAAGCTCCACGATCGGGGCCAGCGCCCGACGCTGCACCTGGCGCAGCCCAAAGGCCGCAGTCAACGTGGCCAGCGCGACCACCGCCAACGCCGCCAGACCGAGGATCAGCAAGTGCCGGACCAATTGGTCAAGACTCTCGACCAGCAGCAGACTGCCCAACTTCTCGTCCTTGAACGTGATGCTCTCGCTGACCCGGATGTCAGCGACGCGCAGAAAACTTGCAGGGGTGGCGGATCTATCGGGCCGCCGCTCGAGCAGCACATGCCCGTCCGCAGAGAGCAGGCGCAGCTCCAGCAGCCCAGGACGCTGAGCAAACGCCATAAGCTCGGTCCGGGCCGCCTCTAGATCGTTGAAGGCCACCATGGACGCCAGACTGCCAGCCAGCAGCCTGGCGGACTCCTCGGCCGCACCCTGCTGGCGCTGGACCGCCAAGTTCCAAGTCAGGGTGGCGATCAGCAGCACCGAACTCAGCAAGGTCAGCACCAGCACCGCGAGATTGAGTGCAGTCAGCCGACGAACCAGCGACGCGCTGCCACGCACAGGGGCGGGCTGCAAGCCGGCGTTCCCCGTTTGCAGCCTTGCTGATTCGCTTTCACTCATGCTTCGCATATCGGCCCAACTGAGCCAAGCATTAACGAAACACTGCTCGCTGTCCAGAGCAAGCAAGCGCCGAAGCGCAAAGTCTCTCAGCCCTGAACCAGTCCGTTTCGGATCGCGTAGACCGTCAGCTCGGAGTTGTTGGCCAGCGCCAGTTTCTCGAGCACACGGGCCCGGTAGACGCTGACGGTTTTCGGGCTCAGTGTCAGCTCCTCGGCGATGTCTGACAGGCGCTTGCCCGAGGCGATCATCACCAGGGTCTGCAGCTCGCGGTCCGACAGCTTGTGGTGCGCCTGCTCGGTGGTCGGCGCCGTGAGGCTTTCGACCAGCATCTGCGCGATCTCGGGCGTGACGTACTTGCGGCCCTGGGCGACGGTGCGCACCGCCTGCACCAGCAGCTGCGGATCGCCGCCCTTGTTGACATAGCCAAACGCACCCGCCTTCAGTGCGCGTATCGCGTACTGGTCTTCCGGGTACATGGAGACGATCAGCACGCGCAGAGCCGTGCCTTCGTCCTTCAGCACATGCAGCACATCCAGTCCGCTGCGCCCCGGCATATTGATGTCCAGCACCAGCACATCACAATCGCGCCCTTCGCCGGCCAGCTGACGCATCAGGCTGCGCAGCTCACCATAGTCGCCAGCCTCGCCGATGACCTCGATATCGGCCGCATCGGCAAGCGTGTCGCGGATGCCGCGCCGGATCAGGGCATGGTCGTCGCAAAGTATCACTTTTATCATGCACTGCCCCAGGCAGATGGATCGTGGGCCGCGGCCTTGCCGTCGGTGGAGTCGTCATCAAAGTCACTGTCCGGCCCGTGCAAAGGCACTGACAAGATCAGGCTGGTCCCCCGCACACTGCTGCTGAGATCCACCCACCCGCCGACAGTCGCTGCCCGCTCGTGCAGGCCGCGGATACCGAAGCTGCGAGCCTTGGCCAAGTCACCGGGCGCAATACCCTGACCATTGTCGCTGACTTCAAGCGTCAGCACGCCGGAGTCGACGCTGAGTTCGATGTCCACCCGGGTCGCGTTGGCGTGCTTTGAGACGTTGGTCAGCGCTTCTTGCGCAGTGCGGTAGGCCACCAGCGGCACGCCAGCCGGCAGTTGGATCTGCTCGTGGCTGGTGCGCACCTTGGTCACGATGCCGGTGCGCCGCTCGAAGCGCATGCTCATCCACTGAACCGCGGCGACCAAGCCCTGCTCGAGGATGGCAGGCCTCAGGTTGTGCATGATGCGCTGGCTGGCTTCGATCGCGTAGCTGACCGTCTCGAGCGCCGACTGCACGCGCTGTTGCAGCGCTTCGTTCCCGGCATGCCGGGCCATCCAGGCCAGATCGAATTTCAGTGCGGTCAGCGAGCCACCGACGTCATCGTGGATCTCGCGCGCAATGGCGGCGCGCTCCATCTCGACGCTGGTCTGCAGATGGCCCGCCAGTTCATGCAGGCGCTGCTTGGACTTGCGCAACTCGCGGTCCGCCTCCTGACGCGCGCGCTGGGTCTCACTGGCCTCGATGGCATGCAACAGGGCCGGTGCAAGCCGGGCCAGATTGTTCTTCAGCAAATAGTCAGAAGCGCCCGTGCGCATCGCCGCAACGGCGGTGTCTTCACCGATCTCGCCAGATACCAGGATGAAGGGGATCACGCGCTTGCTGTCCTTCAGCATGTCCAGCACCAGCAAACCGGAAAAACCGGGCAGGTTGTAGTCGGACACGATGGCATCCCAGGGCTCGTGCAACGCGGCGGCGACCTCAGCCAGCGTATCGACGCGCTCGACTTGAACGTCCAGGCCCGCCCGCCGCAGCTGGGCGAGTATCAGCTGGTGGTCCAGCTCGGAATCTTCAACATGCAGTATGCGCAGGGAACGCTCAGCACCGGAACTCATCATGGTGCCGAGTATGCCAAGAATGTATTGGGCGCCAGCAACACTCTGGCCTTTGCTCGCAAGCAGCTTGAGCATTCGATATTCCGGGTGAATACTAGGCTCCGGTCAGGATTTTTCAGTGATCTGCGCAAATAGACCGGATTCAACTGGGTTGTCCTGTCGACATGCCGGGCGGAAATGCCGAAGATTCCGGCTATTGATGACGTACCCTTTTTGCCGACTTCAGACGGCAGCGTCATGGGTCGGGTGAGGAAAAACAAGCGTGGAGCCAAAAAGTTGATGACAGATACCCCTGCCCCCGACGAGCTCGGGATGCTCCCCTTGCTGGCTGCTGCCGAGATTCAGGATCACCTGATGACGGTCACCAACGATCTGGAGCGGCTTCAGCGGCTGCTTGACGATGCCGGCGAATCGCTGTCGGTGCACTTCTTCACCGCGTCGAACCACCTCAATACCCTGCTGCGCCAAGCCGCCGAAAGAGGGGACACCGAAACCGCTGGCTTGCACAACGTGATGGAGCAGATCGCTGGTGCCATCACCGCGCTGCAATTCCAGGACATGGCCACGCAGTTGATCGCACACACCAGCCAAAGGCTTCGGAACTGTGCCGACCAACTGGCCCGCGACACCTTTGGCGATGACGAGGAAGGCGAAGCCGTAGTCGAGATTGCCCCCTTGCGCCCCAACCCCGTAACCCAGGACGAGATGGACGCTGGCTCCATCGAATTGTTCTAAAGGTTCCTACAGTTCAACCGATATCAGCTTGTTATCCGGAGAGAAAGCGATGCATTCAATTCTTGCTGTGGACGACTCGGCCTCGATGCGCCAGATGGTCTCCTTCACCCTTAAGAACGCCGGGTTCAACGTGGTGGAGGCCGTGGATGGCCAAGACGCCTGGGAGAAATCCAGCACGCGCGACTTCGATCTGGTTCTGACTGACCAGAACATGCCCCGCATGGATGGCATAAGCCTGACCAAGAAGCTGCGCGACAACCCCAAATTCAAGACCACCCCCATCCTGATCCTGACGACCGAGTCCAGCGACCAGATGAAGCAGGCCGGCCGCGCGGCCGGTGCCACGGGTTGGTTGGTCAAGCCCTTCGATCCAGCCAAGCTGATCGAAGTGATTGGCAAAGTGATTCGTTAAGGCATCAAAGCGCAGAGGAGTAGAGCATGGGAGAAATGACCTCCGAAGGCGCCAGCCTGAGTGCCGGCATCGACCTGAGTCAGTTTTATCAAGTCTTCTTTGAGGAGGCTGGCGAGAACCTCGACAACATGGAGCAGCTGCTGCTGAACCTGAACATCGAGTCTGCCGATGATGAAGAACTCAATGCAATCTTCCGCTGCGCGCACTCCATCAAAGGAGGCGCCGCGACGTTTGGCTTCAGCGATGTGGCCGAGCTGACGCACCAGATGGAAACGCTGCTGGACAAGCTGCGTCGCCATGAACTGGCCCCCAATTCGGACATGGTGGATGTCTTGCTGCAGTCGGGCGATGCCTTGCGCGCCCAGCTCGGCCGCCACCAAGGTTCCGGCGCCGATGCGGTCGACACCACCGATCTGCTGAACAGCATCCGCGGCTTTGTTGAAGGTCAGGCGCCCACGCCTGCCGCACCGGCTGCCGCGGCAGCAGCCCCGGCTCCAGCGCCAGCGCCAGCGGCCGCATCAACGCCTGCCAAGCCCGGCGCGCGACTGCTTGAGTTGCAAGTAGGCCCGCTGAGTGACCCCGGCCAGGCGGACAGCCTGGTGGATCTGTTCAAGGAAATCACCGACCTCGGCACCATCGAGCCGCTGGACGGCGGAATCTCTGCCGATGGCATGCGCCGCTTCAAGGTGCTCACCAGCAGCAGCGACAACGATCTGCTTGATCTGTTCACTTTCCACGTCGCCCGCGAGCAGGTCAAGCTCCTGCCTCATGGTCCGGGTTTCGGCTTCCATGAAGGCGCACCGGGTGCACCCGCTGCTGAAGCACCAGCAAGCGACCCTGGCTACGGTTTCTTCGACAACGCACCTGGCGTGCCTGCCGGCGCCGCTGCTGCAGCGGTTGCCGAAACTCCCAAATCCGCCGTCGTTGCCAAGCCCGCGACGCCAGCCGCCAAGCCCGCGGAAGGCCGCCCGGCCGCAGGCGGGATGGACCAGTCCACGCTGCGCGTGTCGGTCGAGAAGGTCGACCAGCTGATCAATCTGGTTGGCGAGTTGGTGATCACGCAGGCGATGCTGGCGCAGAACAGCGCCGGCCTGGATCCGGCGCTGTACCAGCAACTGGCTTCCGGCCTGGCTGATCTGGAGCGCAACACGCGGGACCTGCAGGAATCGGTGATGTCGATTCGCATGATCCCGATGTCCATCGTCTTCAACCGTTTCCCGCGCATGCTGCGTGACTTGGCGTCCAAGCTCGGTAAGAAGGTCGAGCTGGTGACGCAGGGTGAAGCCACCGAGTTGGACAAGGGACTGGTCGAGAAGATCACCGACCCGCTGACCCACCTGGTTCGCAACAGCTGCGACCACGGCATCGAGTCACCGGCCGAGCGGGTCGCCAAAGGCAAGCCCGAGCACGGCAGCATCACCCTGGTTGCCTCGCACCAGGGCGGCTCCATCGTCATCGAAGTCCGCGATGATGGCCGCGGCCTGAATCGCGACAAGCTGATCAAGAAGGCTCGTGAGAAAGGCATTGACGCGCCAGACTCCATGACCGATTCCGAAGTGTGGGGTCTGATCTTCGCGCCCGGCTTCTCGACCGCTGATCAGGTGACCGATGTCTCCGGTCGAGGCGTTGGCATGGACGTGGTGAAGAAGAACATCACCTCGCTGGGCGGCACGGTCGAGATCGACTCGGCCGAGGGCTACGGCATGAAGGTCTCGGTGCGCCTGCCGCTGACCCTGGCCATCATGGACGGCATGAGCGTCGGCGTGGGTGAAGAGGTCTACATCCTGCCGCTGGCCTCGGTGGTCGAATCCTTCCAGGTGCAATCCGACACCATCAAGACCGTGGGCGGCTCGGGCCGCGTGGTCGAGGTGCGCGACGAGTTCATGCCGGTGATCGAGCTTGAGCGCGTGTTCAACGTGCCTCGCTTCGACTTCGAGCATGTCAGCTCCATCATGGTCGTCGTCGAAGCCGAGGGCGGGCGTGTCGCGCTGCTGGTGGATGAGCTGCTCGGACAGCAGCAAGTGGTGGTGAAGAACCTGGAGGCGAACTACCGGAAGGTCACCGATGTTTCCGGCGCCACGATCATGGGTGATGGCCGTGTGGCGCTGATTCTGGATGTCGGCAGCTTGGTGCGCCGCTCGCGCCACTGAGATCCGGCGCGGCGATTAGAAATAGAACGATATCGAGGAAGAGAAGATGAATCTGAGTGCCCTGCTCCGCCAGTTCAGCATACGCACCCGAATGATCGGGGCGATCGCCATGGTGCTGACCTTGCTGGTGGTGGTTGGCGGTGTCGGCCTGCTTGGAATGAGCTCGCTCAACAAGCTCACCCAGGAATTCGCTGACACATCGGTCGCCGAAGCCGTGCATCTCACCCGCCTGGTTCGCACCATGGGTGAAATGCGCGGGTTCGAGAAGGACATGATCATCAACTACGAGAAGCCCGATGTCGTCAAGGCAACCCGGGTCAAGTGGGATGCCGCGCGCAAGTCCATTGGCGAGATCGCCAAGGAGATGGGGGCCAGCCAGACCGAAGCCGACCGGGCGCAGATGAGCAAGATGTTGGCAGCTCTCGAAGCCTATGCCGGCAAGGCACAGGGCGTGCTCTCGGCGCTGGAGGCCGGCAATTACGACAACGCCGCTGTCGCCGACAAATTGCTTGGCCGCGCCAAAGAGGACGTGGCCCTGGCGGAGAAGCTGATCGATGAACTGCGCGACCAGCTCGTCGCCGAAAGCGACGCGACACAGAAGTCGGCGGCTAGCGCGCAAGCCAGCGTGCTGACAGCTTTCATTGTCGTGCTGGTGGTGTCGGCGATCGTGGTCGTCCCGCTGACCCTGCTGAACATGACCAGCATCTGCAAGCCGCTTTCGGACGCTGAGCAACTGGCCAACGCCATTGCTCAGGGCGATCTGACAAGCCTGCCCAAGCCTGTCGAAGGCAAGGATGAAGCCTCCCACCTGATGCAGTCGCTGCAGCATATGCAGCAGTCCTTGCAGGGTCTGGTCGGCCAGCTGCGCTCGTCGGCCGAAAACATCCGTACCGCGTCGGTCGAGATCGCCAGTGGCAATCAAGATCTGTCGGGCCGCACCGAGCAGACCGCCAGCAACCTTCAGCAGGCGGCCTCTTCGATGGTCCAGCTGACGGGCACCGTCAAGCAGACTGCTGACTCCGCACGGACCGCGAACCAACTGGTTTCGTCCGCGTCCGGTGCAGCCGCCAAGGGCGGCGAGGTGGTCGGCCAGGTCGTCTCCACCATGGACGACATCAACACCAGCTCGAAGAAGATCAGCGACATCATCGGCGT
The DNA here is from genome assembly GCA_015657635.1 of Roseateles sp. Lineage (GTDB taxonomy): Bacteria > Pseudomonadota > Gammaproteobacteria > Burkholderiales > Burkholderiaceae_C > JACDQM01. The sequence continues at coordinate 19,794 of JACDQM010000102.1, read as the reverse complement.
GATCGATGGCATCGCCTTCCAGACCAATATCCTGGCCTTGAACGCAGCCGTGGAAGCAGCCCGTGCCGGTGAGCAGGGCCGAGGCTTCGCCGTCGTTGCCGGCGAGGTGCGCAGCCTGGCCCAGCGCAGCGCCGAGGCCGCCCGCGAAATCAAGACGCTGATCGGCGCCAGTGTGGAGCGCGTTGAAACGGGCGCGCGCCTCGTGCAAGAAGCGGGCAACTCGATGGGTGAAATCGTCTCCAGCGTGCAGCGTGTCAGCGACATCATCGGCGAGATCGCCGCGGCTGCCAGCGAGCAGAGCGACGGCATCGGGCAGGTCAACCAGTCCGTCGTCCAGTTGGACCAGATGACACAGCAGAACGCGGCCTTGGTCGAGGAATCTGCCGCAGCCGCGGAGAGCCTGAAGGACCAGGCCGAGCGGCTGGCCCAGGCCGTTGACCGGTTCCGCATCAGCTCAAGCCCAAGCCAAGCGGCCGTGTACACACCATCGCAGACCAAGACCGCGGCATCGAACAAGGCCGTGGCGCTGCACGCCAAGAGCGCGCCCACCACAGCCGCGAAACCAGCCAGCAAGCCTGCGGCCGCACGCACGACGAGCAGCCCCGCGCCGCGAAAGGCGCCAGCGCCACTCATGTCAGCCCCCGCTCAAGCCGCCAAGCCAGCCGTGCAACGCCAGTCGGAAAAGACTGCGGTTGCCGATGGCGATTGGGAAAGTTTCTGAGTCACTCTTTCTTCAGTCAGCCACTCACTCAACGATCCCGCACACAGACGAGGTAAGCCATGGAACAAGTCTCTGAAACCACTCAACTGGTCCCGCATGCCGGTTCCGGCAATCTGACGGTCAAAGCTCATGGTCCGGCTAGCGGGGAATATCTGACCTTCCGCCTGGGCAGCGAAGAGTACGGCATCGACATCCTGAAGGTTCAGGAGATCCGCTCCTACGAGCCGCCCACTCGCATCGCCAACGCGCCTGACTTCATCAAGGGCGTGGTGAACCTGCGTGGCGTGATCGTTCCCATCGTTGATCTGCGTTTGAAGCTCGGGTGCCCGACGGCTGAGTACAACAGTTTCACGGTCGTGATCGTGCTGAACGTTCGCAACCGCGTAGTTGGCGCCGTGGTTGACTCCGTGTCCGATGTGCTGGAACTCAGCCGCGACTCGATCCGCCCGGCACCTGAACTCAATGCGAGCGCGGTCGATACCAGTTTCATCACGGGCATCGGCGCGGTCAGTGACCGCATGCTGATTCTGATGGACATCGAGGGCCTGATGAGCAGCGCCGACATGGGCCTGATGGATGTGATGGCCTCTTGAGTTTGTTCTGAACCCGGCCACTTGCCGGGTTTGTGCTGTCCCGCCCCCAGAGCAGTCCAGGCGCCCACCGTGCGCCTTCCGGCTAAGGAGTAGCCATGTCCACTCAAGTCACCTCGATCGCCCGGCGCGTCTCGCTGATTGGCAGTCTCACGCTCGCAGCAATCCTGCTGGGCAGCAGCGTCGTCGTCAGCATCATGCTCAGCAGAGACGCCAACGAGCGCGTCATCACCTGGGTCGGCGACAAGACATCGGCCATCGCCGACAGCATCCAGGCACTGGACGACGCCGCGCGCGCCCAAACCCAGCGCTCGTTCGGCACCTTCAGGCAAGAGTTCGGCCCGGCATTCACACTCGACCCTGCCACGGGCGAGTTGCGGGATTGGGGCCCGCCCTTGAATGGCAACTTCACGCAAGTCGACAAGTTCGCATCCACCACGGGCGGTGTCGCCACGGTATTCGCCGCCAAGGACGACGACTTCATCCGCATTACCACTTCGTTGAAGAACGAGAAGGGCGAGCGCGCGATGGGCACGCTGATGGGCAAGCAGCACCCGGCCTACGCGACAGTCAGCGCTGGCAATCCCTACACCGGCCGCGCCACCTTGTTCGGCCATGCCTACATGACCTACTACGAGCCCGTAAAGAACGATGCCGGCAAGGTGGTGGGCTTGCTGTTCATCGGCTTCTCGCTCGACAGCTTCGAAGCAGCCATCGCCAAGATGGCCAAAAGCTCGAGGTTCTTTGACAGTGGCGGGATCTACTTGCTGACGGGCAACATAGACCCGGCAAAAGCCCGCCTCTTTGGTCACGAGACTGCCAGTGGCAAGCCGGTGAGTGAAGTGGCTCCTGGCCTGGACAAGATCCTGGCCCAGGCTGATGAGCGCGGCTACATCAGCGACGTGCCTGATGTTCTGGGCAACGGCCGCAGCGACAACTTTGCTGTGGTGCGCAAGAGCGAGAAGACCGGCCACTGGGTGATTGCGCAGGTGTCCAGCGGCGAAGCCTCAAGAGCCCAGTGGGCCACCCTGCTGCCCTTCTGGCTGCTGCTCGGCGGCGCGCCGTGGCACTGGGTTTCGGACTGCTGTGGATGATGCGCAACTGGGTCGCACAGCCGCTTGCCAGCCTGAGCGACGCGATCAAGGCGATTGCCCAAGGCGATCTGACCACGGCCGTGCACAGTGATCGGCCCGATGAGATTGGTGCGCTGATCCGCGACACAGAAGCCATGCGCAGCCGCCTGGCGGACATGATCGGCACGGTACGCCACTCGGTCGATTCGATCGGCACCGCCAGCGGTGAGATTGCTTCGGGCAATCAGGACCTGAGCCAACGCACGGAGCAGACTGCGTCCAATCTGCAGATTGCTGCGTCGTCCATGGAAGAGCTCAGCAGCACCGTCCGGCAGACCGCTGATTCCTCCCGCACGGCCAATCAACTGGTCTCCAGCGCAGCGGCGGCAGCCGCCCGCGGTGGTGATGTGGTCGGCCAGGTCGTCTCGACCATGGACGAAATCAATGCCAGCTCGAAGAAGATCAACGACATCATCGGCGTGATCGATGGCATCGCCTTCCAGACCAACATCCTGGCCCTGAATGCGGCTGTGGAAGCCGCCCGCGCCGGCGAGCAAGGCCGCGGCTTTGCGGTTGTCGCCAGTGAAGTTCGCTCGCTGGCCCAGCGCAGTGCTGAAGCCGCCAAGGAAATCAAGACGCTGATCGGTGCCAGTGTGGACCGTGTCGAGGTAGGCGCTCGGCTGGTGCAGGAGGCCGGCACGTCGATGACCGACATCGTCTCCAGCGTCCAGCGGGTGGCCGACATCATTGGCGAGATCAGTGTCGCTTCGGCCGAGCAGAGCGATGGCATCGGCCAGGTCAGTCAGTCGGTCGCGCAGTTGGACCAGATGACCCAGCAGAACGCTGCGCTGGTCGAAGAATCAGCGGCGGCGGCCGAAAGCCTGCGTGAGCAGGCACAACGACTGGTGGGCGCGGTGTCGGTGTTCCGCACCTCCGCGTCGGCTGCGGCGGCAGCGTCGACCACGCACAGCCATGCCGGCTTGCGCACGACGTCGCCAGTCAAAGCGCCCGCAAAGACGTCCGCCGGTGCGCCGTCCGCGGCCGCGCGAACAGCAGCGCCTGCCAAGTCCAAGCCTTCAGCACCCCGCCCGGCCCCTGCTGCGGCGCCCAAAGCCGCGGCGAGCTCACCCGTCGCCGCACGCGGCAGCGACAAGGTCAGCGACGAATGGGAGAGCTTCTGACGCCGCTGCCGGATGTGACGTAGCGCGCTGGCCGGCTCAGTCCCCCTGCGCCGCCCGCAGCGTTGCGATCACCGGACGTTCCAGCACACCCCGCAGGCTCCACCAGCCCGCCAGCTGTGCCAGACACGCACCCGCGGCCATGCTGGCCGGCAGCACCCACAGGCTGCCGCCCCAGCTGAATTCGAAGACATAACGCGCCAACAGCGCTGACAGCAGCAGCGCCATGCCGCCGCCCAGCAGGCCAGCCAAGGCGCCGACGCCGATCAGCTCAGCCCGCTGAACGCGGGACAGCAGCTGCGAGCTGGCGCCCAAAGCGCGCATCAGGCCGAATTCACGGATGCGGGCCTCGCGGGTGCTGCCGACTGCGGTCAGCAGCACCACCACGCCGCTGGCCAGCGTGAAACCAAACAGGAACTGCACCGCCTCGATCACCTGGTTCAGCACGCTCTGCACCTGGCGCAGCTGGGCCGAGACATCGACCGCGGTGATGTTCGGAAACTCGCGTGCCAATCGTTTGTCCAGCGCCGAACCCTCCGGCGCACGGAAGGCCGCGATATAGGTCAGCGGCAGCTCCGGCATCTCGGCACGCGGATACATGACAAAGAAGTTCACCCGCATCGAGGCCCAATCGACCTTGCGCAGGCTGCTGATGCGCCCCTCGACCGTCTGGCCCGCAATATCGAAGCCCAGCCGATCACCCAGCTTGATGCCCAGCTGTGTCGCCAGCCCCTCTTCCACACTCAGCCCATCCGCTTCGTCCTCACGCCATTGGCCGGCAATCAGGCTGTTGTGCGCCGGCAGGCTGCGGCTGTGGCTGAGATTGAATTCGCGCTCGACCAGGCGCTGGGCGCGGGCCTCGCTGAACTGCTGCGGTGAGACGGCCTGCCCGTTGATGGTGACCAGCCGGCCGCGGATCATCGGATACCAGTCGAAGCTGGAAACGCCCCCTTCAGCGAGCGCTGCGCGAAAAGTGTCGCCCTGCTCCGGCTGGATATTGATCACGAAACGGTTTGGCGCATCCGCCGGGCTGGCTGCGCGCCAGCTGTCGATCAGATCGGTGCGCAGCAGCACCAACAGCGTCAGCGCCATCAGGCCCACTGACAGGGCCGACACCTGCACCACCGCGAAGACCGGCCGAGCTGCCACCTGGCGCGTGGCCAGCAGCAGCCAGCGCGGCAAGGCCACTCCACCCGCCCCCAGCGGCACCAGACGGCGCAAGGACGCCACAGCAAGCCAGGCCAGCAACGCAAACAAACCGAGTGCCAGACCGAAGCCGCCAGCTGCCATCAAGCCCAGAAGCGCGTTCTGCGCCAGCAGCACCAGAATGCCGGCAAAGCCCAGCACACCAGCCACCAGCACCAGCAACGAGCTGGCCTTGAGCCCGCCCAGATCACGGCGGATCACCCGCAGCGGCGGCACCGCAGCCAGCTGCAGCACCGGCGGGACGCCAAAGCCCAGCAACAGGCTCATGCCCAGGCCGAGGCCCAGTCCGACCGGCCACAGGCTGGGGGCGGGCAATTGCACCTCGATGAGCCCGGCCAGCAGAGCCAGGAAGACGTGGTGCAGCGCGTAACCCAGCAGCACGCCCGCTACGCTCGCGAGCAGCCCAACCAGGCCGAACTCCAACCCATAGGACCAGGCGATGCGGCGCTGCGGCTGGCCGAGCACGCGCAGCATTGCGCAATCGTCCAGGTGTCGCGCCGCAAAGTCGCGCGCCGCCAGCGCCACCGCCACCGCAGCCAGCAAGGCCGCCAGCATCGCCACCAATTTCAGAAAGCGTGAGGCACGGTCAAGCGTCTGGCGCATCTCGGGCTGTCCGCCCTCCAGCGTTTCCAATCTGACGCCGCGCAGGTGCTCCGTTTCAATCAGGCCGCGAGCACGCTTCTCAAAGCTGGCCAGCGCGGCCGCACGCCCTTGCGGGTCGACCAGCGCGAATCGGTAATTCAGCCGGCTGGCAGGCTGCACCAGCCCCGTGGCGGCCAGGTCGATCTGGGCCAGCATCACGCGCGGCGCGAAGTTGACGAAGCCGCCGCCCCGGTCAGGCTCTTCGGCGATCAGCCCGGCCACCTGCAGGCTGAGATCGCCCAGCAAGAGCTTGTCGCCAAGCTGCAAGCCCAGGGCATCGAGCACCGGCGCATCCACCCAGACCGTGCCAGGCGCAGGCGCGCTGACACTGCGTCCATCCTGCAAGCGCAGGTGGCCCCTCAGGGGATAGGCCGTGTCGACCGCCCGAACCGCCACCAGTCGGCTGGCGCCGCCGCGATCTTCCGGTGCACGGGCCATGCTGGGAAAGCTCACCGAGGCGGTGGCCTTCAGCCCCAGCTCGGCGGCCACCGCCTGCAGCGCCGTGGGCGTCGGCTTGTCACTGGACAGCACGGCATCGCCACCCATCAGCCGGCCGGCGTCACGCTGCAGTCCTCGCTCCAGCCGGTCGGCCAGAAAGCCCACGGCGCAGACTGCGGCCACCGCCAACGCAACCGCGAGGACCAGCAAGCGCAACTCGCCCGCGCGCCAGTCTCGCCACAACTGGCGCCAGGCAAGCAGCCAGACGGCGGGCGGACGCTGGGCAGAGGAAGAAGACGAGGGCAAGGCTGGCGAGGAGGTGCGGCTCATGGCTCGCACTGTAGCGCCCAGCGCCTTCCAGGCGCAGGGCCAGGGCCATGGCAGCAGCACCGGCCGCTGCACCCTGAGAGCTCCCTATAATCCGCCGCACGCGGGTGTAGTTCAATGGTAGAACGGCAGCTTCCCAAGCTTCATACGAGGGTTCGATTCCCTTCACCCGCTCCACATCTCGCCAGCTGCTTGATTCTGTTCAGGATTTCGAGCTAGCCCGGCACCAGGTACAGCGCACTCCTGCAAAGCGTGCCCTTTGAATAGCCTGGTTCTCCGCCGCAGCGGCAGCCATTGCGTCCGCCTTGTCGTTCATCCCTGCCCCAAAGGGCATTCAAGGCTGGGCCTGACCCGGGTTCATCGGCTGGCAACTGCATTTCCTGGCGGGGGCGTCGCGACATGTCCGCCTGCCTGCTTGGCGGCGCTGAGCCGCCACCTGTACCGCCTCGCAGGCGGCGGCCTCAGCCAGGATCAGGCCGCCGCTGCCAGGTCCTCCAAAGGCTGGGCGCAAACCTGGCCTCGCCCCTGAGCTTTGGCGCGGTAGAGCTGGGTGTCAGCAAGCGCCAGCATCGATTCCATCGTGCAGCCCGGGCCGGGTGACCCGACGACGACCCCCGCGCTGACCGTCACGACACCACACACATCCGACAGCACATGCGGCACCCGCAGCGCGCGCACCGTCTGCTCAAGCGCATGCGCCACGGCACGCGCGCCGGCCTCGTCAGTCTCGGGCAGCACGCAGGCGAACTCCTCCCCGCCAAAACGGCAGACGATGTCGCCAGGCCGCTTGAGCACCGTGCGCAGCGCCAGCGCCACGCTGCGCAGGCAGTCATCGCCGGACAGATGACCATAGTGGTCGTTGTAGCGCTTGAAGAAGTCGACATCGAGCAACGCGATGGCCAGGCTGCTCTTGTTGCGCTGCGCACGCTGCAACTCGGCATTGAAGCGCTCATCGAAGAAGCGCCGGTTGTGCAGCCCCGTGAGCCCGTCGATGAAGGCCATTTCACGCAGCAGATCGGACTGCAGCTTGAGCTTGAGCTGGGTCCGAACCCGGGCCCGCACCACCGCCGGGTTGAAGGGTTTGCTGATGAAATCAACCGCGCCGCAATCCAGGCCGCGGGTCTCGGTCTCCGCATCCTGATGCGCGGTGACAAAGATCACCGGCGTCTCACGCAACTGCTCATCCGCCTTCAGGCGCAGGCAGACCTCGAAACCGTCCATATCCGGCATCTGCACGTCGAGCAGCACCAGGTCCGGCAGCTGTTGGCTGCACAGCTGCAGCGCCTGGGCCCCGGATGTCGCCATGAAGACCTGGCAGTCGGCAGCAAAGACTCGGTGCAGAGCCTGAATGTTCAGCGGCTGGTCGTCGACGATCAGCAGGCGGGGCTTGCGTCCCAGCAGCGCGTGCAGTTCAGTGTGCAAGGCGGGCTCCAGCATCGAAGCAAGTCATGGTGTGTCGAGAGTGTCCAACAATTTGGCGCAGCACTGGCTGGCCGCAGAAAAGTTCAGTTCGGCCACCGCCTCATCCAGCGCTTCGAGCAAGGCCGGATCCAGGCTGGCGCCATGCTGGCGACGCAGCGTCTCCAGCGCGTCCAGCGCCTCCAGGTCGGACGCGCCAAGCAAGACGGCCAGCGCCTTCAATCCGGTGCGCGCCGCCGCCACATCGAGCGTGTTGCGCTCAGGGCTGGGCGCCGGGCCCAGCGCCGCTTCCAGCTGTGTCGCGGTTTCGAGCAGCGCCTTGCAGCTCCGGTTCATCTGCAGCTCAAGCTCGTCGATGAACTGCAGCTCCAGCCGCCCCGAATCCCGCAGCAGCTCCTCCCCATGGCGCGCCATCTGCGCCAGTCGCTCGGCGCCTATGGTCCCGGCCAGACCCTTGAAGCCATGCAGCAGCGCGGCAGCCGCGGCCTGCCCCGCAGCGCTACGCAGCTCAGCCGGCAATAGGGTGGCGCTCGCCGCAAAGGAACGCGCCATGCGGACGTACAGCCCATGCTTGCCCATCAGACGGCTGATAGCGCCCGGCAGATCCAGCCCGGCTTGCGCGGCTTGCTGGACCAGCGCTTGCGGCAAGTCCACGTCCGGCACTGGGCTTGGTGCCACAACCTCGCTGCGCCCGGTCAGCCGGCGCAGCAGCGCCACCAGCGCATCGAGATCGAAGGGTTTGCCGATGTGCTCGTTCATGCCGGCGACCAGGCAGTCCGCGCGGTCGGAGGCCATGGCATTGGCCGTCATCGCGATCACCGGCAAACCGGCCCACTCGGGACGCTTGCGGATCTCACGCGTTGCGGTGAAGCCGTCCATCACCGGCATCTGCACATCCATCAGCACGGCATCGAAACCGGCGCCCTGCGCGGCCATCAATTGCAGGCGATCCAGCGCGATCTGGCCGTTGCCGGCCAGCTCCACCTGCGCCCCTTCGTCCTGCAGCAGTTCCTGTGCGACCTGCTGGTTGTTGAGGTTGTCCTCCACCACCAACAAGCGCATCCCGGCCAGACGCCCGGCAGCGCCCGGCTGCTGCCGTTGCGGCCGTGCTTCTTCGGCCGGCGCCTCGGCCACGGCGAGATGCAGCTCGAAATGGAAGCGGCTGCCCTGGCCTGGCGCACTGTCCAGCGCCAGCTCCCCGCCCATCAGGCGCACGAGCCGCTGGCTGATAGCCAGGCCCAGTCCGGTGCCGCCAAAGCGCCGCGTGGTCGAGGCTTCCGCTTGCGAAAAGCCAGCGAAGATTTGCTGCTGGTGCTCTGGCGCAATGCCGATGCCGGTATCGGTGACCGCGATTTCCAGCGCCTGCAGCCCCTGCGATAGACCGCCACTGCGCAGCTGGATCCGCACCTCGCCGGAGGGGGTGAACTTGATCGCATTGCTGCCCAGATTGATCAGCACCTGCTTCAGGCGCAGCGCATCGCCCTGCAGCCAGGCGGGCAATTGAGGATCACGCGCAAAGGTCAGGCGCAAGGCCTTCTCGCCCCTCGAAGCCGCTAGCACCGCCTCCAGATCTGCCAGCAAGGCATCGATGCTGAACGGATGCAGGTCCAGCTCCATCTTGCCGGCCTCGACCTTGGAGAAGTCCAGAATGTCGTTCAGCAGGCTCAGCAGCGAGCGCGCTGCGCCGTCGATCTTGCTGGTGTAGTCGCGCTGGCGGCCGTCCAGCGGCGTGCGCTGCAGCAGCTGCAGCATGCCGAGGATGGCGTTCATCGGCGTGCGGATCTCGTGGCTCATATTGGCCAGGAATCGGCTCTTGGCCTCGGACGCCTGCTCTGCCGCCTGGGTGGCCTGAACCAGATCGGTGATGTCGATCCGGAACCCCACCGTGTGGCCATCTGCCATGCGGCGCTCGACCACACGCACCCAGCGCCCGTCGTCCAGGCTCTGCACCAGACTGGTGTCAGCGCGGCGGTGTGCCGCCATCCGCTCAGCCACCCATTCATCCACCCGGCCGATCGCTGCCGCGTACTGGCCACGTTCGGCACCGGCGCGGATGATCGCTTCGAAGGTGGTGCCCGGCACGATCAGGTCGGCCGAGGTCGCGTACATCTGGCGGTACTTCTCGTTGCAGAACAGCAGGCGGTCCTGCGGGTCATACAGCACGAAGGCTTCGTTGACCGTGTCAATCGCTCCGCGCAGCAGCGTTTCTGCGCTGAGCCGGTCGCGCACCGCGCTGCGCAGCTCGGTCACGTCCGTGTAGGTGGCGACCAGGCCATGCGGCGCTGGGTTGCTGCGCACCTCCATGATCGTGCCATCCTGCTGCTGCACACGCTCCCAGACAAAAGGCTCGCGCAAGGCCACCTGCACCCTTCCCATCGCCATCGCGATGGCAGTCTCCAGGGGCGTGTCGCCGTAGTCGCCGCGCGCCCAGGACAGCTCGACCTGGCGGCTGACAGGTACCACCTCGCCCGGGATTTCGTGACGCGCGATGCCGAGCTGATCCCAGAAGCGCTGATTGCTCAACACGATGTTCGCATCGGCGTCGATAAAAGCCAGCCCGCAGGGCAGGCTTTCCAGCACGGCGCGCAGCAATGCGGAGGCCTGCTCTCGCGCCGCTTCGAGCTGCTTGCGCTCACTGATGTCGACGTAGGTCGTGACAAAACCTCCCCCAGGCAGCGGGGAACCGCGCACCTCCAAGGTCACGCCATTGGGGCGGGCGCGTTCGAACTGATGGGCGCTTGGGTGACGCGCCCGCTCGATGATCTGCTCAACCACCTCGGGCACCTCTGAGCCGCTGCCGTACTCGCCGCGCCGTCCATTGAAGCGGATGATGTCCTCGAAACGGGCCGCACCGTTGGCGAAGAGCTCGTCCGGGAAACCTAGCAGCTCGCGGAACTGGTGGTTTTCAGCCAGCAGGCGCAGATCGGCACCGAAGACGCTCAGTCCACAAGGCAGGTTATCCAACACCGAACGCAGCACCTGGTTGCTGCGCTCGGTGCGCGCTTCCAGCAGCTTGCGCGTGCTGATGTCGGCGAATGCGCCCACCAGCCTCGTGCCGCCGCCATCCAGGCGCTCCAGCTCGCCCACGCTGCGCAACCAATCAGCCCCGCCTTCCTCTGCGTCGGCGGCCAGCTCCATGTCCCAGCCCTGACCACTGGCCATAGCTTGATCGATGGCGGCTTGCAGCCTGGCGCGATCGCCATCGTCAAAATGCATCAGCAACTCGGCCAAGCCCTTTTGCGCTTCCAAGCTGTGGCCAAACAAGGGGGCCAAGCCCTCTGAGAAGCTGAGCGTTTGAGTTTCCAGATCCAAAGACCAGCCGCCCACGCCAGCCAAGCCTTCGATCCGGGTCAATAAACGTCTGCCGTCCTGCAAGCGGCGCTCCGCCTCCTTTCGGGCAGTGATGTCCAGATGCGTGCCGGCCATCTCCATCGGCTCGCCATCAGCATCACGGCTGAGCAGCTTGCCGCGCGTCAGCACCCAGACCCAGCCGCCGCTCGCATGGCGCATGCGCAACTCGGCTTCGTACAGCGGCGCCTCACCAGCGAGGTGCCTGCGCAGCGCCGCTTCCGCGGCCGGCAGATCTTTCTCGTGCACCCGTTGGCGCCAGGTTTCGATGCTTGCGCCGGCCATATCGGCCATCGTGAGGCCGAGCATCTCGGCCCAGCGCGCGTTGAAACTTGCCGCGCCGGTCTGCAGGTTCATCTCCCAGGTGCCAGCGCCCGTGCCCTCGATGATGTGGCTCAGGCGCTGGCGCTCGCGCTGCAGTTCGTCCGCCGCCTGCTTGCTTCCAGTGATGTCGAAGCGGATCGAGACATAGCGCAGCGGCATCCCATGCTCGTCCGGTATCGGTGCGATCAGGCTGTCCACCCAATACAGCGAGCCGTCCTTGGCTCGATTGCATATCTGTCCGCGCCACGGGCGCCCGGCAGAGATCGCGATCCACATCTCGTCCCAGAACTGCGGCGACATCAGGCCCGAGTTGACGATGCGATGGTTGGCACCCAGCAACTCTTCGCGGCTGTAGCCACTGATCCGCTGAAAACCCTCATTTGCGTCAACGATCACACCCTGGCGATCGGCCACCGAGACGATGGCATGGGTCTCAACGGCCTTCCAAACGGCGCGGCTCTCCGCCAGTGCGCGCGCCAACGAGGCCTCGGCATCCTTGAGCCGAGTGACGTCATGAAGAATGTCGACGAAGCCTCGCAGTCGCCCCTGCGCATCGTGCTGCGGCAGCAAGTCCCGCTGCACCCAGGCCGGCGTGCCGTCAGCGCGTCGGATGCCCTGTGTCAGTTGGAACGCTTGCTCGCGCTGCCGTGCGCCATCCAGCACCGCCGCGCTGCGAGTGAGGGCATCGGCGAAAAGCTCGCTGGAGCGTTGCCCGAGCGCCTCTTCGGCGCGCAGCCCCGTGACACGACTGAAGGCGTCATTGACCCACTGGATTTCGCCGGCGGGATTCAGGTACATGACAGCGTCACCGGTCGCACGGGCCACATGGGCCAGTTGCTCCAGATCTTCGGTCAGGCGCCGAGCCAAGGACTCGGCACGACTGCGAGCGGAGACCAACAGAAACCCAGCTGCCGCCAAACCCAGGCTGGCGAGAACGCCGAAAACGATCACCCATGAGCCAGCCGCATTGTTGGCCAAGCCTTGCTCGAATGCAGCATTGGCGCGCATCTGCAAGGTGAAGCGTTGGCCACCAAAATCGATCTGCCGGACGCCCTGCAAGCCCATTTGGCCAGCCTTGCCGGCCTCGCTGGCATAGAGCAGGTGCTTCGCCTCTGCGACGCTGCCGTCATGGAATTCGACATCCAGCTGTCCTTCGGCAAGTTGCTCAACGCGGGCCAGCAGCTCCGGCATGATCAAGGACGCGTAGGCAAGACTGAGCAGCGCGCGTTGGCGTTGATGAGGCGATACGGGGTCAGCGCCCGGTCGGTAGATGGGCAAGAGCAGCAGGTAGGCAGGCTTCGCCTTGGCATCGTGCAAGAGGTTGAAGCGGCCGCTCAGCGCCGGCTCGCCGCTGCTGATGGCGCGCTCGATCGCCTGCCGCTTGATCGCCTCAGCGCCGATATCAAGCCCCCAGGCCAAGTAATTGCGGGACAGCGGCGCCACATGCTTGATGACGTAGGCCATGGGGTCGGTGCCGCCCTGGCCGCGGACACGGAAGTCGGCCAGCGTCTCGCTGCGCAGCTGCGACTCGAAGTCCGCCAGCGCATCGCGCCGCACGGGGGCCACGATCGCGAAACTGCGAACGCCCTGCCCATTCGCTTCAAGGTCAGCGGAGTCGACAAACTGATGGAAGCGGGAGGCGGACGGCTCGCCCCCATCCGAGTACAAGCCGCGAATCGCATGAAGTGCCGGCAACGCCTGTCTCAGGCGGCGCTGGACCTCGGCCTCCACACGCTCCGAAAACCGCTCGAAACGCTCGCGAGCTTCATCCCTGGCGCCAGCTTCGATCAGTGACCAGACGCCGGCCGTGGCGGCGAAGCCGAGAAACGCCAGCAGCACAGCGACGAGCACGGCGGGTCTGGCAGCAGTTGCTGCACCGTGTCCTGGGTCCTTCGATTCGCCGTTCTCGCGCTTCATCTGTGAATCGTCCCCTCGGCGCACAGTGCGCCTGGTCAGCAAGGCGGCCCGGGTTTAGCAGCCTTACTTCTGGATATCGCCGAGACAGAGGTATTTCAACTCAACGTAATCATCAATGCCGTGATGCGAGCCCTCGCGTCCGAGCCCGGACTGCTTGACGCCGCCGAAGGGCACCTCGGCCACAGAGATCAAGCCGGTGTTGACGCCCACCATACCGTACTCAAGCGCTTCACCAACGCGGAAGATGCGGCCGATATCCCGGCTGAAAAAATAGCTGGCCAGGCCGAACTCGGTGTTGTTGGCCAGAGCAATGGCTTCGGCCTCACTGTCGAACCTGAACACCGGAGCCACGGGGCCGAAGGTCTCCTCTCGCGCGCACAACATGCCGGGCTTGGCGTCGGCCAGCACGGTAGGCGCGAAGAAGCGGGCGCCCAGGTCTTCACGGCGCTGACCGCCAGCCAGCAGGCGGGCTCCCTGGGCCAGCGCATCGGCCACATGCGATTCGACCTTGCTGAGAGCCTGGTCGTCGATCAGCGGCCCCTGGTTGACGCCGGGCTCGAAGCCATTGCCGACCTTGATCTCACCCACCTTGGCCGCCAGCTTCTCGACGAAGGCGTCATAGATGCCCGACTGCACATAGAAGCGGTTGGCACAGACACAGGTCTGGCCCGCATTGCGGTACTTGCTGGCCAGTGCCCCTTCGACAGCGGAATCCAGATCGGCGTCGTCGAACACGATGAAGGGCGCATTGCCGCCCAGTTCCAGCGACAGCTTCTTGATCGTCGGTGCGCATTGCTTCATCAGGATGCGGCCGACCTCGGTGGAGCCGGTGAAGGACAGATGCCGCACCACATCGCTTTCACACAGCACATGGCCGATCACCACCGAGTTGTCGGCGTCGGCGCTGAGCACATTCAGCACGCCGGCCGGTATGCCCGCGCGCTGGGCCAGTTCGGCCACAGCCAAGGCGCACAGCGGCGTCGCCTCGGCCGGCTTGATGACCACCGTGCAGCCGGCCGCCAGTGCAGGCGCCACCTTGCGGGTGATCATGGCAATGGGGAAGTTCCAGGGCGTGATCGCCGCACAGACGCCCATCGACTGCTTCAGCACCAGATAGCGCTTGTTGTTGTCGGTGGTCGGAATGGTCTCGCCGTAGATGCGCTTGCCCTCTTCGGCAAACCACTCGACGAAGCTGGCGCCATAGACCACCTCGCCACGGGCCTCGGCCAGCGGCTTGCCCTGCTCGGCCGTCATCAGCCGCGCCAGATCGTCGGCATGCTTGATCAGCAGCTGATACCAGCGCATCAGCGTCGCGGCCCGCTCCTTGGCGGTCTTGCTGCGCCAGGCGGGCCAGGCATTGTTGGCTGCGGCAATGGCGGCTTCTGCTTCAAGGGCACCCACATTGGCGACATCGGCCAGATGTGCGCCAGTGGCGGGGTCGAAGACGGCGAAAGTCGACTGCGCGCTGACCCACTCGCCATTGATCAGGGACTGGGTCTTGAGCAGGCTGGCGTCTTCCAGCGCAGCCAGGGGGCTGGTCTTGCTATCCATTGCAAACTCCACACAACGAGTACGGGAACACCGCACTCTACCCGCTCGGCTGGGCGGCGCTGGCGGAGCCCGCACCTATAATCAAAACCCTCCCAAAATCAAGCATTTACCGCGTGCGGTGTGAGCAGAAAGCCCCGGAATGAAAGCAGCTGAGATTCGCCAAACCTTTCTGAAGTTCTTCGAGTCCAAGGGCCACCAGATCGTGGCGTCCAGCCCGGTCGTGCCGGGAGACGACCCGACGCTGCTGTTCACCAATGCGGGCATGAACCAGTTCAAGGACGTGTTCCTGGGCTTCGACAAGCGCGCCTACAGCCGAGCCACCACCAGCCAGAAGTGCATCCGCGCCGGCGGCAAGCACAACGACCTGGACAACGTCGGCTACACCGCGCGCCATCACACCTTCTTCGAAATGCTGGGCAACTTCAGCTTCGGGGATTACTTCAAGCATGACGCGATCTCCTTCGCCTGGGAGTTGCTGACGACCAAATTCATGCTGCCGGCCGAAAAGCTGTGGGTGACGGTCTACGCCGAGGACGACGAGGCCTACGAGATCTGGAACAAGGTGGTGGGTGTGCCCGCCGAGCGCATCGTGCGCATCGGCGACAACAAGGGCGGCCGCTACATGTCCGACAACTTCTGGATGATGGGCGATACCGGCCCCTGTGGCCCCTGCACCGAAATCTTCTACGACCACGGCCCCGACGTGGCCGGCGGCCCTCCGGGCAGCCCGAACGAAGACGGTGACCGCTACATCGAGATCTGGAACAACGTCTTCATGCAGTTCAACCGCACCGAAGACGGCGCGATGCACAAGCTGCCCAAGCCCAGCGTCGACACCGGCATGGGCCTGGAGCGTCTGGCGGCCGTGCTGCAGCATGTGCACAGCAACTATGAGATCGACACCTTCGTCGGCCTGCTGGCTGCGGCCAAGTCGGCCGTGGATGGCGCCGGTGCCGGTGACTGCGACAAGGACAGTGCCTCGCTGAAGGTCATCGCCGACCATATCCGCGCCTGCAGCTTCACCATCGTCGACGGCGTGATCCCGGGCAACGAAGGCCGCGGCTATGTGCTGCGCCGCATCGCCCGCCGCGCCATCCGCCATGGTTACAAGCTGGGTGCGCGCACGCCCTTCTTCCACAAGATCGTGGCGGAACTGGTCACGCAGATGGGTGATGCCTACCCGGAACTGCGCCAGGCCCAGGCCCGCGTCACCGAGGTGCTGAAGCAGGAAGAGGAGCGTTTCTTCCAGACCATCGCCAACGGCATGGAGATTCTCGAAGGCGCGCTGGCAGGTGACGCCAAGCAGGTGGATGGCGAAACGGCCTTCAAGCTGCACGACACCTACGGTTTCCCGGTCGACCTGACAGCCGACGTCTGCCGCGAGCGCGGCGTCACGGTGGACCAAGCCGGCTTCGAAGCGGCGATGAATCGCCAGCGCGAGCAGGCACGTGCCGCCGGCAAGTTCAAGATGGCCCAGGGTCTGGAGTACAAGGGCACGCCGACCGCCTTCCATGGCTACAACCATCTGGTCTGCGAGACCTCCGCCGTGACCGCTGTCTATGTGGACGGCGCTGCCGTTGCCGAAGCCAAGGCCGGCGACGATGCCGTGGTGGTGCTGGATCACACGCCCTTCTATGCCGAGAGCGGCGGTCAGGCCGGCGACAACGGCGAGCTGCGCAACAACACGAGCCGCTTTGTGGTCGAGGACACGCTGAAGATCCAGGCCGATGTCTTCGGCCACCACGGCCGCGTGCTGGAAGGATCGATCAAGGTCGGCGATGTGTTCGTCGCCAAGGTGGATGCTGAGGCCCGTGCCAAGACCGTGCGCAACCACAGCGCCACCCACCTGATGCACAAGGCCTTGCGTGAAGTGCTCGGCAGCCATGTGCAGCAGAAGGGTTCGCTGGTGAATGCCGAGCGCACCCGCTTCGACTTCGCGCACAACGCGCCGATGAGCGCTGAGCAGATCGCCAAGGTGGAGAGCCTGGTGAACGCCGAGATCCTCGCCAATGCGGCGGCCGACGCGCAAGTGATGGCACTGGAGGATGCGCAAAAGAGCGGCGCGATGATGCTGTTCGGCGAGAAGTACGGTGAGACGGTGCGCGTGCTCAGCATCGGCTCCTCGAAAGAGCTGTGCGGCGGCACCCACGTCAAGGCGACCGGTGACATCGGCCTGTTCAAGATCGTGGCTGAGGGCGGTGTTGCCGCCGGCGTGCGCCGCGTCGAAGCCGTCACCGGCGATAACGCGCTGGCCTATTTGCAGTCGCTGGAGTCCACCGTGCAGGCCGTGGCTGGCACGCTGAAGGCGGCGCCGGCCGAGCTGGAGCAGCGCCTGCATGCGGTGCTGGATCAGGTCAAGGCGCTGGAGAAGGAGCTGGCCGCCGCCAAGAGCAAGCTGGCTTCCGCACAGGGCGACGAGTTGCTGGCGCAGGCGGTCGACATCAAAGGCCTCAAGGTGCTGGCCGCCACACTGGTGGGCGCCGATGCCAAGACCTTGCGCGAGACCATGGACAAGCTCAAGGACAAGCTGAAGACCGCTGCCATCGTGCTGGCCGCGGTGGATGGCGACAAGGTGCAGCTGGCGGCCGGTGTCACCGCCGACTCGATCGGCAAGCTGAAGGCTGGCGATCTCGTGAACTTCGTTGCTCAGCAGGTCGGCGGCAAGGGCGGCGGCAAGCCGGACCTGGCCATGGCCGGTGGTACCGATGCCAAGGCCCTGCCAGCGGCCCTGGCCGGTGTACAAGCCTGGGTGGCAGCCAAGCTCTGACGATAAGTCGGACAATGCATGACGCAAGGGCCCCTCGCGGGCCCTTGTTCTTTTATCCCGCAAGACAAGGACAAGGCCATGAGCCAGGACATCGACCACGACAACACCGAGCGGCTTGCCGCACTGCTTTCGCTGCTGGCTGCGGCGAGCGAGGACGATGAGGCGCCGGTGCCGATCGACATGCTCGATGGCTATCTGACCGCGCTGATCTGCGGGCCGCAAGTGGTCTCGCCCCTGGCTGCGATGGACTCGCTGTTCGGCGAGGACTGGGCGGCCGTGCTGGACGAGCAGGAGCAGACCGAAGCCTTCGTCGAAGCCTTGCATGTGCGTTGGAACGAAATCGCTGAGAGCCTGGACCCCGATGTCCTGCTGGCAGAGCCGGAGGCCATGCACCTGACGCCGCTGATCACTGAGTTCGATGAGGCGACCAAGGCCGATCTGTTGGCGCAGCGTGTGCTGAGCTCAGAGCAACTGGCGCAACTGCCCTCGCCGGGGGTGATCTGGGCCGAAGGCTTCATGCTGGCCGTGCAGGATCACGAAGACAGCTGGTACATCCACGACGACGAAAGCCAGGCCGGCCAAATGCTGGACGCCATGCTGCTGGCCATCGCCGCTGTAGCCATGCCTGAAGGCGAACAGCGCGCCAGTTACATCGCCGAGGCCTACGACGAAGACGTGGATGTGGACCAGAACGTCCTGATCGACGATGCGCTGTTCTCGGCACAGGACCTGCGCCTGTTCTGGCTGCAGAACCCGACGCCCGAGGGCGAACTGCATTGAAGGCTGTCTGCTGCGCACGTGCACTTGGACGCGCAGCAACCGCCAGCAGCCGACCTGCGTGGCAGCAGAACGCAGGTCGGCACTGTCGCCAAGCTGCCACCCGACTTGACGCTGCCGATCACCGGCCTAGATACTCAAGGCATGCCCTGCGTTTTCATCCCTGCCCAGCTGATGTCGCTATCCCAGCATCACGGCGCGCTCCTGTTTAGTCGTGCCCGGAGCATGGCGGGGCGCCCTTAGCGGCAGGCGCAGCACCCAGGCAATCATCACGATCCCGTCGAAGCCCGCTGAGTCAGCGGGCTTTTTTGCTTCCCCCCCCCCCACCAACAGGAGCCCAGATGGAAATCACGATACGCCGCAGCGAAGCCTCCGATGCCGCCGCCATGGCCCGACTGATGAGCCACCCGGAAGTGCTGCCGGGCCTTATGCAGCTCCCCTACGGTTCGGAGGAGCAGTGGCGGGCGCGGCTCGCGGACAATCTGTCGCCGGGTCGCAGCGATCTGCCGCTGGTCGCTGTCAGCCAAGGCGAAGTCTTGGGCAGCGCAGGCCTGCACGCAGCGGGGCCAGCCCTACGTCGGCGTCATGTGATGCATCTTGGGCTCGCGGTTCTGCCGAGTGCACAAGGCAGAGGCGTTGGCAAGGCATTGATGGCAGCGCTGCTCGACTACGCCGACAACTGGGGCCAGGTCTTGCGCATCGAGCTTGGCGTCTATGTGGACAACGAGCGCGCGATCGGCTTGTACAAGCGCTTCGGCTTCGAGATCGAGGGGCGGCAACGCGCCTACGCCTTGCGCGCCGGCCGCTACGTAGACAGCTATGCCATGGCGCGCCTGCACCCGAACCCGCCTGCTTGGGTCTGACGATTCGCAAATGGATGCGTGAGCGCTATTGCTTAGAGCGCCCTGAGCTGTCCACGCAATTGGACGGCCAGTGTCAAACCATCGCCACTGCGTTGCCCTTGGATCAGCACTGCGGGCAGCTGCTCGATGCGTGGGCTGACTGGCGGCATGCGCTCACTGCTGAGCCGACTCCCGGTAATCACCAGCCGTGCAAGCTTGACAACTTCGCTGGCCTGGGCGGGCAAAGCAGGAAGCAGCAGGCAAGCTGACAACGTCAACAAGCCGAACCTTGGTGACCAGGCACGAATTGGCGTGAATGGCCCTCGCTCCGTAGCTTCGGCAACCATTTGTATCTCCCTTGCCCGCCATGGTGGCGGTTTGGGAGAGTATCGAAACCAAGCGCACCCAGCGCCAGCACTGCGCGACGAACTGCGGTCCCGGCAGCCTGATCTGCATAAAGACGGGTCGAGTTGGCCCAACACCTGAGTCACACGGGCAAGAAACAGACTCAAACGTGAGGGCGTGCAGCAGGGCCGCAAAAACGCAAAAACCCCGCCTTGTTTAGAAGCGGGGTTTTGCGTACCAAACTGCGGTGAGCGGTTTGGAGAATATTAGCCTGACGATGACCTACTTTCACACGGGAATCCGCACTATCATCGGCGCTGAGTCATTTC
>JACDQM010000101.1 GCA_015657635.1 Roseateles sp. | reverse complement strand
GATTGGCGTATTTGGAGGCGATCACCTCGCCCTGCTCGGTCAGGCGGATCTGGCCTTTCACCGTGCCCGGGGGCTGGGGCCAGGATGGCCTGGTAGCTGGGGCCGCCGCCGCGGCCGACGGTGCCACCGCGGCCATGGAAGAGGCGCAGCGTGGTGGGATGGTGCTTGTTCAGTTCGTCGAACAGTTCCACCAGCGCGATCTCGGCGCGATACAGCTCCCAGGAGCTGGTGAACACGCCGCCATCCTTGTTGGAGTCGGAGTAGCCGAGCATGATGTCCTGCTCGCCGCCGCTGCGCTGGATCAGCGCGGCGATGCCGGGCAGGGCGTAGAACTCGCGCATGATGCCGGGGGCTTCGCGCAGGTCGCCAATGGTCTCGAACAGCGGCACGACGATCAGGTCGCTGACCGCCTCGGCATCAAGCGTGCCGCGCATCAGCCCCACTTCCTTGAGCAGCAGCAGCACCTCCAGCAGATCGGACACCGATTCGGTGTGCGAGATGATGTAGTGGCGCAGCGCCTCGCGGCCGAAGCGTTGCAGGGCCTCGCGGGCCGCCTCGAAGATGGCCAGCTCGCCCAGCGTGCGTTCGCTGTAGGCGGCGCCATGCACGCGCAGCGGGCGGGCGTCCTGCAACTGGCGCAGCAGCAGCTCGCGCTTGACGCTCTCGTCCAGCGCCGCGTAGCCGGCCTCGACGCGCGCGGTGCTCAGCAACTCAGCGACCACCGCCTCGTGCTGGTCCGAGCTCTGGCGCAGATCCAGCGTGGCGAGATGGAAACCGAACACCTGCACGGCGCGCAGCAGCGGCTTCAGCCGCGGCGCGATCAGCGCCTGGGCGTGATGGCTCTTCAGCGAGGCTTCGATGATGCGCAGATCGGCCAGCAACTCGTCCGCGCTCAGGTAGGGGTCTTGCGGCGCCACCGCATGGCGCAGCGCCTCGGTGCCGGTCAGCGCGTGCAGCGTGGCGGCCAGGCGCGCGTACATGCCGGTCAGCGCGCGTCGGTAGGGCTCATCCATGCGGTGCTCGTTGCGGTCCGGGCTGCGCTCGGCCAGGGCCTGCATCGCCGGGCTGACCTGGGCCAGCCGGGCCGAGATCGACAGCTCGGCGCCCAGCTCGTGCAGCTCGGTCAGGTAGTGGCGCAGCGCGACTTCGCTCTGGCGCGACAGCGCATGGCGCAGCGTAGCGGCGGTGACGTTGGGGTTGCCGTCGCGGTCGCCGCCGATCCAGTGGCCCATGCGCAGGAAGCTGCTCAGGTCATGGCCGGGCAGGGCTTCTTCGAGGTCGCCGTAGATGCGCGGAATCTGGCGCAGAAAGGTCGAGTGGTAGTAGGACAGCGCGTTCTCGATCTCGTCCGCCACCGTCAGCTTGGAGTAGCGCAGCATGCGGGTCTGCCAGAGCTGTGTGATGCGGGCGCGCATCAGGGCCTCGTTGTCGCGTAGCTCGCGTTCGGTGTGCAGGCTGTCGCGCTGGCCCACCAGTTCGGCGATGGCGCGCTCGGCGTCCAGGATGCTCTTGCGCTGGACTTCGGTGGGGTGGGCCGTCAGCACCGGCGAGATGTATCCGTTCTGCAGGGTCTTGGCGATCTCGGTCGGGCGCACGCCCGCGCCATGCAGCCGTTCCAGCGCATGGGCCAGCGAGCCTTCGGCCAGGCTGCCGGCGCGCTCGTGTACCTCGCGCCGGCGCACATGGTGGCGGTCCTCGGCGATATTGGCCAGGTGCGAGAAATAGCTGAAGGCGCGGATCACGCTGACCGCCTGCTCGCCCGAGAGGCTTCTTGAGCAGCTTGTCGAAGCTCTTTCCCGCCTGCGCATC
>JACDQM010000100.1 GCA_015657635.1 Roseateles sp. | reverse complement strand
GGGCTGTGGGAGATCCGCATTGGCAATGAACTGCGCTACACCGACGCCCAGGGCAATTACCTGATCGAAGGCGAGCTGATCGATCTGCGCAGCCGACGCAACCTGACCGAGGAGCGCGTCAACCAAATCAACGCCATCGACTTCGCCAGCCTGCCGCTGAAGGACGCCGTGGTCTGGAAGAGTGGCAACGGCAAGCGCCGCATCGCGGTGTTCGCCGATCCGAACTGCGGCTTCTGCAAGCGCTTCGAGCGCACGCTGCAGGAGGTCAAGGACATCACCGTCTACACCTTCGTCGTGCCCATCCTGGGCGGCGATTCGCCTGAGAAATCTCGCGCCGTCTGGTGCGCCAAGGACCAGACCGCCACCTGGCTGGCCTGGATGCTGGAAGGCAAGACGCCGCCCAAGCCCGCCGCCAACTGCGACGACGGCGCCATCGAGCGCAACCAGGCCCTGGTGCGCAAGCACCGCATCAACGGCACGCCAGCCATCATCTTTGAAGACGGCTCGCGCGTGCCGGGCGCCATCAGCGCCGAGCAGTTGGAGCGGCGCCTCGCCGGTGGCAAGTCCTGATCCCCCTTCACCGAACCTCGCAACCCAGGTCCCGACCCGGAGCCCCGCATGACTGACCGCGCTGTCGCGCCCGCCCTTACTCTGCACCCGCTGGCCTTGCGGCTGGGTTATGCGGGCCTGCTGCCTTTCGTGTTCGGTGCCCTGCTGGTCTGGCTGCTGGCCGGCTATGACCTGGACGCGCATGCCTTTGCGGCGCTGGCGCTGTCCTGCTATGCGGCCATCATCATCTCCTTCCTGGGGGGCATCCACTGGGGGCTGGGCTTCCGCCAGACCGAGCCCTCGGCGCGGCCCTTTGTCTGGGGCGTGGTGCCCTCGCTGCTGGCCTGGGTGGCGGTGGTGATGCCGGCCTATGCGGGTCTGGTGGTACATGGCGTGGTGCTGGTGCTGTGCTATCTGGTCGACCGGCGCTGCTACCCGGCGCTGGGCGCTGCAGCTTGGCTGACGCTGCGCTTTCGCCTCAGTGCCGTGGCATCGCTGAGCTGCTTCCTGGGTGCGGCTGCAAGCTGAATGGCCAAGCTCAGCTACCGCGTCGAGATCGAGGATGCGCATGCGCATCTGTTCCGCGTCACGCTGACGCTGCCTGATCCGGCCGCGCTGCAGCACCTGAGCCTGCCGGTGTGGATTCCCGGCAGCTATCTGGTGCGCGAGTTCTCGCGCCACCTGAGCGGCATGCAGGCGCGCCAGGGCGCGCGCAGCGTGCCCCTGCGCCAGACCAGCAAGAACAGCTGGGAAGCCCAGTGCAGCGGCCGCGCGGCGCTGACGCTCAGCTACCGCGTCTACGCGTTCGACACCTCGGTCCGGGCCGCTTTTCTGGACGCCGAGCGAGGCTTCTTCAACGGCAGCTCGCTGTTCCTGCGCGCCCATGGCCGCGAGGATGAAGCGCATGAGATGCGCCTGTCTGCCTTGCCGCGCGGCTGGCAGGTGGCCACCGCGATGCCGGCCACCGGCGCGCTTCGCTACGAGGCTCGGAACTACGATGAGCTGGTGGATCACCCGGTCGAGCTGGGCCGTTTCTGGCGGGCTGAGTTCGTCGCGGGTGGCGTGCCGCATGAGCTGGTGGTGACGGGCGCCCTGCCGGTGTTCGATGGCGAGCGCCTGCTGCGCGAGACGCAGCGCATCTGCGCGGCGCAGATCGAGTTCTGGCATGGCGCTGCAAAGGCGGGCAAGCGCAGCAAGAAGGACGCAGCGCCGCCGTTTGAGCGTTATGTGTTTCTGCTCAACGCGGTGGGCGAGGGCTATGGCGGCCTGGAACACCGCGCCAGCACCGCCTTGCTGGCCTCGCGCCAGGACTTGCCGGTGCTCGGCCAGGCCGCGATCAGCGATGGCTACGCCAGGCTGCTGGGCCTGATCAGCCACGAGTATTTCCACACCTGGAACGTCAAGCGCCTGAAGCCTGCCGAGTTCGAGGCGCTCGACCACAGCCAGGAGAATTACACCGAGCTGCTGTGGTTCTTCGAGGGCTTCACCTCCTATTACGACGATCTGTTCCTGCTGCGCAGCGGCCTGATCGATGCGCCGCGCTATCTGAAGCTGCTCAGCGCCACCGTCAGCAGCGTGCTGGCTGCGCCGGGGCGCAAGGTGCAGAGCCTGGCGCAGGCCAGCTACGAGGCCTGGATCAAGTACTACCGGCCCGACGAGAACACGCCCAATGCCACCGTCAGCTACTACGCCAAGGGCGCGTTGCTGGCACTGGCGCTGGACCTTTCCTTGCGCTGCGATGCGCCGCGTGGCGCGCGCGCCGGCGCCAGCCTGGACGATGTGATGCGCGCGCTGTGGCAGCGCAGCGGTGGCGCGGCGATCAGCGAGGCCGACATCCTGGACGAGGTTTCGCGCCTCGGCGGCCCGGAGATTGCCGCAACGCTGCGGCACTGGGTGCATGGCACCGATGATCTGCCTCTGCCTGGCTTGTGCAACCGGATCGGCCTGCAATGGGACAGTGAAACGGCCAGCCTGGCGCAGCGCCTGGGCCTGCGGCACACCGAGCAGGGCGGCCAGGTGCTGGTCAAGCAGGTGCTGCAAGGCTCGGCCGCTCTGCGCGCCGGGCTGGCCGCGGGTGACGAAATCCTGGCCTGCAACGACTGGCGGCTGCGGCGCCTGGACGAAGCCCTGTTGACCCTGGACGCGCGGCAGCCGCGGCGCCTGCGCCTGCTGGTCGCGCGCGACCAGCGGCTGCTGCAGCTGCAGCTGCAGCTGCCTCAGGACATGCCCGGACAGCCGGCGCGCCTGAGCCTGGCTGACAAGGCTTCGGCGCTCGCCTTGAGCCTGCGCCGCGCATGGTTGGGCGCCTGACGAGCCGGCAGCGCCGGGCGGCGTTGCTGCTGGCGGCGATCACCGGCCTTGTGATCGCTGCCCACCTGCTGCTCGGGCTCGAATTGCAGAGCTTGCGCAGCAGCTGGTCCAGCGAGGCCTCGGCCGCGATGCCGGAACGCCTGCAGGCGAGCTTTGTGCGAGAGATGAAACAAAGCGCCCCGGCCGTGGCGCGAGCACCGGCCGCACGCTCTGTGCCACGTCCGGACCAGGCTGCACCGCCACGCGAGGTGCCCGCCCAGGCACCGGCCGATGCGGCATCGGAACCTGCACCGGCCCGGGCGCCCGAAGCAGCGGCTGCCGAGCCCGCTGCGCCGCCCGAGCCCGTCGTGCAGGCGGCGCTGGCCGCGTCAGAAGCAAGCGCTTCGCCGGCGCCTGCTGTGCCCGAGCCTGCGGCGGAAGCGGCCAGCTCGATGGCGAGCGACAAGCCGGGCCCCGAATGGCCGGATTCCGTGCAGCTGCGCTACCGTTTGCATGGCAATTACCGGGGCGAGGTGCAAGGGCAGGGCCAGGTGCAGTGGATCCGCGAAGGGCGGCGCTACCAGGTCAACCTGGATGTGACACTGGGGCCAAGCTTCGCGCCACTGATTGCGCGCCGCATGAGCAGCGGCGGTGTGCTGACATCCCGGGGCATTGCACCACGGCGCTATGACGAGGACACCCGGGTGCTGTTCAGTTCGCGCCGTCGCGTCAGCCTGCTGTTCACGCCGCGCGCTGAAGGAGGCACCGAGGTGCAGCTGGCGGATGGCAGCACGCGGCTGGGCGCGGACGGCATGCAGGACGCGGCCAGCCAGTTCGTGCACCTGACCTGGCTGTTTCTGACCGGACGCGAACCGCTGCAAGCGGGCCGCATCGTCGAGATGCCACTGGCCCTGCCGCGCAAGCTGTATGCCTGGCGCTATCAGGTGGTCGGCGAGGAGAGCCTGGATACGCCCATCGGCCGGCTGGACGCCTGGCATCTGCGGCCCTTGCTGGAAGCTGGCGACAAGCTGGGGCGCGATCTGAAGGCTGAGGTCTGGCTGGCGCCGACCCTGCAGTATCTGCCGGTGCGGCTGCGGATTGCTCAGGACGAGAACACCTTTGTCGACCTGATGCTGGACGCCGCGCCGCTGATGGCGGCGCCTTGAACCCTTGCACCAGCCTCTATAGTTGCGGACAAATCAAAGGAGAAGACATGAGTGCTTATGAATGCATCATCACCGAGGTGCGCGGCGACGGTCCGCGCAAGACCGGCCTGATCACGCTGAACCGCCCCAAGCAGCTCAATGCGCTGAACGATCAGCTGATGGACGAACTGGGCCAGGCCTTGCTGGCCTTCGACGCCGATGACGGCATCGGCTGCATCGTGCTGACGGGCTCGGAGCGCGCGTTTGCGGCTGGCGCCGACATCCCGACGATGGCGCCGCACAACTTCATGAGCGCCTTCAAAAGTGGGCTGATCTCCAAGAACTGGGAGACCATCCTGCAGGTGCGCAAGCCGGTGATCGCCGCGGTGGCCGGCTTCGCCCTGGGTGGCGGCTGCGAGCTGGCGATGATGTGCGACTTCATCATCGCCGCCGACACGGCCAAGTTCGGCCAGCCCGAGATCAAGCTGGGCATCATCCCCGGCGCCGGTGGCACACAGCGCCTGCCGCGCGCGGTGGGCAAGAGCAAGGCCATGGACATGCTGCTGACCGCCCGCATGATGGATGCGGCCGAAGCCGAGCGCGCCGGCCAGGTCTCGCGCGTGGTGCCGGCCGACAAGCTGCTGGACGAAGCGCTGGCCGCCGCCGAGACCATCAACGGTTTCAGCGGCCCCTCGGTGATGCTGATCAAGGAACTGGTCAACCTGTCCTTCCAGGCGCCGCTGACGGATGCCGTGGCGGTCGAGCGCCGCTACTTCCACGCGCTGTTCGGCAGCGAGGACCAGCGCGAAGGCATGGACGCCTTCATCAACAAGCGCAAGCCAGAGTTCAAGCAGCAGTAAGCTGCACGGGCTGAAACGAGACAAGGGAGGCCGCGGCCTCCCTTGCTCTTTGTCGCTCCAGATGCTGCGATCAGCCTTCGCGCCGCAGCCCGTCGGCTGGCAGGCCGCCGGGCCTTCGGCACGGGTCGATCAGTCCGCAGCGGACTGATCTCGCTCGCGCCTCAGAGCCGGGAACAGGATCACATCGCGGATGCTCGGCGAATCGGTGATCAGCATCATCAGGCGATCGATGCCGATGCCGCAGCCGCCGGTGGGGGGCATGCCGTATTCGAGCGCGCGGATGAAGTCGGCGTCGTAGAACATCGCCTCGTCGTCGCCCGCTTCCTTGTTGGCTACCTGAGCATGGAAACGTGCGGCCTGGTCTTCGGCGTCGTTCAGCTCGGAGAAACCGTTGGCGTATTCGCGGCCGGTGATGAACAGCTCGAAGCGCTCGGTGATCTTGGGGTTGCTGTCCGAGGCGCGGGCCAGCGGGGAGACCTCGACCGGGTAGTCGATGATGAAGGTCGGCTGCCAGAGCTTTTCTTCCACCACCGCTTCGAACATGCCGAACTGCAGTTCGGGCAGGGTCCAGTGCTTGGGCGCTTCCTCGCCCAGCTCCTTCAGACGCTCGCGCAGCATGTGGGCATCATCGGCCTGCGCTTCGGTGAGGCCGGCGTGCGCCACCAGCGAGTCGCGCACCGACAGGCGGGCAAAGGGCTGGTCCAGCGCGACCGGCTTGCCGGCGTAGCTGATGGCCGCACTGCCGGTGGCAGCGATGGCGGCATGGCGCAGCACGTTCTCTGTGAAGTCCATCAGATCATGGTGCGTCCAGTAGGCCGCATAGAACTCCATCATCGTGAACTCGGGGTTGTGCCGGACCGAGATGCCTTCGTTGCGGAAGTTGCGGTTGATCTCGAACACGCGCTCGAAACCGCCCACCACCAGGCGCTTCAGATACAACTCGGGCGCGATGCGCAGGAACATCTCCTGGTCCAGCGCGTTGTGGTGGGTGATGAAGGGCTTGGCGTTCGCGCCGCCGGGGATGGGGTGCAGCATCGGCGTCTCGACTTCCAGGAAGCCGTTGTCCACCATGAAGCTGCGGATCGAGGACACCGCCTTGGAGCGGGCGACGAAGCGCAGGCGCGCCTCTTCGTCGGTGATCAGGTCCACATAGCGCTGCCGGTACTTCTGCTCCTGGTCGCTCATGCCATGGAACTTGTCCGGCAGCGGGCGCAGGCTCTTGGTCAGCAGGCGCAGATTGGTGACGCGCACCGACAGCTCGCCGGTCTTGGTCTTGAAGAGCGTACCCTCGGCGCCGACGATGTCGCCCAGGTCCAGGTGCTTGAAGCTGTCATAGGCCTCGTCGCCCAGCGCGTCCTTGGTGACGAAGAGCTGGATGCGGCCGGTGGCGTCCTGCAGCGTGCCAAAAGACGCCTTGCCCATGATGCGCTTGAGCATCAGGCGGCCGGCCACGCTGACGGCGACCGCCTGCGGCTCCAGCGCCTCATTGTCCAGCGCGCCGTATTGCTGCTGCAGCGGCAGCGCGCGGTGTTGCGGCTTGAAGTCGTTGGGGAAGGGCACGGCCGTCTTGGCCCGCAGGGCGGCCAGCTTCTCGCGGCGTTCGGTGATCAGCTGGTTCTCGTCGACGGCGACGGGCGTGTGGTGCGGGGCGGCAGGGGTGTGCTGGGTCATGCTCAACTCGTTGAATTTGCTGCGATTTTAGGCTGTCCGCGAGCCCGCCCCTCGTAGAATCCCGAGCTTCGCCCGATTCCGGCCTCGTTCATGCGTCCCAGCCTGCCTCTTCTCGACCGCAAGATCCGTTTTGCCCTGGTGGGCTGCGGCCGCATTTCGAAGAACCATATTGACGCCTTGCAGCAGCATGCCGAGCGCGCCGAACTGGTGGCCGTCTGCGACACCCAGCCAGCCGCGCTGGCCGCTGCAGTGCAGGCCACCGGCGCGGCCGGCTTCAGCTCGCTGGATGCCTTGCTGGCCGGCAGCGATGCCGATGTGGTGGTGCTGGCCACGCCCAGCGGCCTGCATTCGCAGCAGGCTGTGGCCGTGGCACGCGCCGGCCGCCATGTGCTGTCCGAAAAGCCCATGGCCACCAAGTTCGACGAAGGCATGGCCATGGTGCGCGCCTGCCGCGATGCCGGCGTCAAGCTCTTCGTCGTCAAGCAGAATCGCCTCAATGCCACGGTGCAGCAGGTCAAGCGCGCGATCGACGAAGGGCGTTTCGGCCGCATCTACATGAGCACGGTCAACGTGTTCTGGACCCGGCCGCAGAGCTATTACGACGCCGCGCCCTGGCGCGGCCGCTGGGATCTGGATGGCGGGGCCTTCATGAATCAGGCCAGCCATTACGTGGACCTGCTGGACTGGCTGGTCGGCCCGGTCGACAGCGTGCATGCCTACACCGCCACGCTGGCGCGCGACATCGAGGCCGAGGACACCGGCGTGATGAGCGTGCGCCTGCGCCACGGCGGCCTGGCCTCGGTCAACGTCACCATGCTGACCTTCCCGCAGAACCTGGAGGGCTCGATCACCATCCTGGGTGAGAAGGGCACGGTCAAGATCGGCGGCACGCGGTGAACAGGATCGAGCACTGGGCCTTTGCCGAGTCTCGCCCCGAGGATGCGGACGTGCTCTCGGCGAGTTATGAGACGGGCAGCGTCTACGGCTTCGGCCACCCGCTCTACTATGACAACGTGATCCGTACGCTACGTGGCGAAGCCCACGCCGAGGTCGATGGCTACGAGGGCCTGCGCTCGCTGGAGATCCTGATCGCCGCCTACCGCAGCGCGCGTGATGGCCAGCGTGTCGGCCTGCCGCTGGTCTTCTGAACATGAGCTACTGGAAACACGAGTCCGCCATCGTCGACGAGGCGCGCAGCTGGGCGAGGGGACCAAGGTCTGGCACTTCGCGCACGTGAGCCCGGGCGCCCGCATCGGCGCGCGCTGCTCGCTGGGGCAGGGCGTCTATGTCGGCAACGATGTGAGCATTGGCAACAACGTCCGCATCCAGAACAACGTCTCGGTCTACGACGCGGTGACGCTGGAGGACGATGTGTTCTGCGGCCCCAGCATGGTGTTTACCAATGTCTACAACCCGCGCGCCGCGGTCGCGCGCAAGGCCGAATACCGCCGCACGCTGGTGAAGCGCGGCGCCACGCTGGGCGCCAACTGCACCATCGTCTGTGGCAGCACCATCGGCGAGCATGCCTTCATCGGCGCGGGCGCGGTGGTGCAGAAAGACGTGCCGGCCTTTGCGCTGATGGTGGGGGTGCCGGCGCGGCGTATTGGCTGGATGAGCCGGTTTGGTGAGCGACTCGAGTTCGACGCCGCCGGTCACGCGCGCTGCCCGGCGACGGGTGATGAATACCGTCTCGATGGCGATGCCTGCCGTCTCGTGAAAGAAGGGTCCCTCTCGTGAGCAGCACCAACAGCCTGCCCTTCATCGACCTGAAGTCGCAATACGCGGCGCTCAAATCCAGCGTGGATGCACGCATCCAGCGCGTGCTCGACCATGGCCAGTACATCATGGGCCCCGAGGTCAAGGAACTGGAGACGGCGCTGGCCGCGCACGTGGGCGTGAAGCACTGCATCACCGTCGCCAGCGGCACCGAGGCGCTGCTGATCGCGCTGATGACGCTGGACCTGCAGCCCGGCGACGAAGTGATCACCACGCCCTTCACCTTCGCCGCGACGGCTGAAACCATCGTGTTGCTGGGCGGCGTGCCGGTGTTCGTGGACATCGAGCCCGACAGCTGCAATATCGATGCACGCTTGATCGAAGCGGCCGTCACGCCGCGCACCCGCGCCATCATGCCGGTCAGCCTGTACGGCCAGGTGGCCGATATGGACGAAATCAACGCCATTGCGGCCAAGCATGGTCTGGCGGTGATCGAGGACGCGGCGCAGAGCTTCGGTGCCAGCTACCGCGGCAAAAAGAGCTGCGCACTGTCCACCTGGGGCGCCACCAGCTTCTTCCCCAGCAAACCGCTGGGCTGCTATGGCGACGGCGGCGCGCTCTTCACCGATGACGACACGCTGGCGCAGGCCGCGCGCGAGATCCGCGTGCATGGCCAGAGCCAGCGCTACACCCACACCCGCGTTGGCGTAGGCGGGCGCATGGACACGTTGCAATGCGCCATCGTGCTGGCCAAGCTGGAACGCTTCGATTGGGAGATCGCCCAGCGCATCGCCATCGGCGAGCGTTATCAGCACTTGCTGCAGGCACTGCCGCTGCAGCGGCTGGCGGTGCGTGAGGACCGCAACTGCGTCTGGGCGCAGTTCACCGTGCTGCTGCAGAACGGCGCGCAGCGCAGCGCGCTGCAGCAGGCGCTGCAGACGCAGGGCGTGCCGACGGCCATTCACTATCCGCGCCCGCTGCACCGCCAGCCGGCCTACGAGCGCTTCGCACCGGCCTGGGCCTTGCCGCATGCCGAGGCCGCGGCCGAGCGCGTGATGAGCCTGCCGATGAGCGCCGACCTCAGCGCCGCGCAGCAGGACCAGGTGATCGCCGCGCTGCGCCAGGCCCTGGCCTGATATGCGGGGCGGCCTGCTGCGGGCAACGCTGACGCTGCTGGCCGGCGGTGCGCTGGCGCAGGCGCTGCCGCTGCTGCTCGGGCCCTGGCTGACACGCATCTACTCACCCACCGAATACGGCCACTTCAGCCTGGTCTGGACGCTGGCCACCAATGTGGCGGTGCTGGGCTGTGCGCGCTACGAGTTCGCGCTGCCGCTGGAGAGCGACGAGGGCGAGGCAGCCACGCTGATGGCGCTGTGCCTGCGCGTCTTGATGGTTGTCAGCGCGGCATCGCTGCTGGTGGCCGCGCTCGTCGCGCTGTGGCAAGACCTGAGCCTGGCCTGGCTGCTGCCGCTGGCGGTGCTGGCCGGCGCGGCCTCGCAATGGCTGACGCTGTGGGCCAGCCGCGCGCAGCGCTTCGCGCTGATCTCCGGCGCCCGGGTGCTGCAGTACGGCGGCGGCGCGCTGGCGCAGGTCGGCCTGGGCCTGCTGCAGTTTGGCGCCTGGGGCCTGCTGCTCGGTCCCTTGCTGGCCGGCATGGCGGCCAGCCTGCTGCTGGCGCGGCCGGCGCCGGCTGGCGGCTGGCTGGCACTGCTCAAGCCGCAGGCCGGGTTGGCGGCGATGGCGCGCCGGCACCGCGACTTTCCGCTGCTCAACACGCCGCATGCCTTTGCCGGTGCGCTGCAGGACAGCCTGGCGCTGCTGATCCTCACCGCCTGGGCTGGCGATGCCGCCGCCGGTTACTGGGCCCTGGCACTGCGCTACCTGAAAGCGCCCGCCGGCCTGGTGGGCGGGGCGCTGTCTCAAGCGCTCTATCCGCGCCTGGTGGCGGCGACAACGCCGGCCGAGGCGCTGCAAACCGTGCGGCGCTCGATGGCGGTGCTGGCTGCATTGGCGGTGCCTCTGGCGGCCGTGCTGCTGGCCTGGGGCCCGGAGCTGTTCAGCTGGCTGTTCGGCGAGCGCTGGCATGACGCCGGGCAACTGGCGCGCGCGCTGGCGCCCTATATCGCGCTGCACTTCATCGCCTCGCCGCTGTCGGTGGCCACCATGGCCTGGGGCGCGCAGGCCTGGGCGCTGAAGCTGGCGCTGCTGGGGCAGCTGCTGTTCCTCATCGGGCTGGGTCTGGGCCTCGCCATTGGCGGGCTGATCGGCGCGGCCTGGGGCGTGTCCGCGGCGATGCTGCTCTACTTCAGCTACTTCTTCTGGTCGCTGGCGACCTGGTCCGAATTTCCTGTTGCGCAGAATTCCGCCGATGAAGCTGCTGCTTAAATCCCTGCTGAACCGCTGGCGCCGGCGCCTGTGGCGCGCGCTGTTCTTCCGCATGGTGTTCGGCGAGCGCGCGCCTGACGGCCGGCTGCTGCCGCACACGCGCATCGCGCCCAGCAGCTGCATCGAGGGCGAGTCGGGTCTGCAGCTGGCCGATCATGTCTTCATCGGCCAGTTCAACTTCATCGAGGCCAGCGGCGGCGTGAACATCGAGGAGGGCGTGCAGATCACCAACTACGTCAGCATCGTCAGCCACAGCTCGCACCGCGCCATCCGGCTGCTGGGGCGCAGCTATGTCACGCACCGCGGCGAGATGCCGGGCTATGTGAAAGCCCCGATCCGCATTGGCGCCTACAGCTTCATCGGCCCGCACAGCCTGATCGAAGCCGGTGCCCGGATCGGGCGCGGCGTGGTGGTCAGCGCCTTCTCGCAGGTGCGCGGCGAGGTGCCCGACTTCGCAATCGTCGCCGGCCAGCCGGCGCGCGTGATCGGCGATGTGCGCGCCAAGGACGCGCAGTTGCTGGCCCAGCATCCCTGGCTGGCGGCGCACTACCAAGCCTGGGCGGGTGAGATTCCTGGCCCGGCGAGCGACCGGGAGCCCCGATGAAGCTGGTGTTGATCGGCGATGGCGAGAGCCCGCATCTGCTGAAGTGGGCGCGGGCGCTGGCGCCCCGGGTCGAGCTGTGGGCCGCATCCTCGCGCGGTTTCAGCCCGGAGTTCGAGGCGCTGCTGCCGGCCGCACGGCGCTTGGCCTTGAATACGGCGCCCGACCATGGCGGCGGCAATATCGCCTTGCTCAAGAAGCTGCCGCAGCTGGGCGCCTGGCTGGCCGCAATCGACGCCGACTGGCTGCACGCCCATTACCTGACTTCGCACGGCACGCTGGCCTGGGCCGCCAAGCGCGGCTGGCGGCTGCGTGCGCAGATTGCGGGCTCGGCCTGGGGCAGCGACATCCTGGTCACGCCCGAGCGGGGCTGGGCCTGGCGCTGGTTGACGCAGCGCGTGCTGCAGGCCAGTGCGGTGCTGACCTCGGACTCGCGCCACATGAGCGAGCGCATGCAGGCGCTGGGCGCGAAGTCGGTGATGACCTTTCCTTTCGGCCTGGAGGCTCTGCCGAGGCAGGGTGCCAAGAAACTGCCCTGGCTGTTCTTTGCCAATCGCGGGCTGGAGCCGATCTACCGGCCCGAGCGGGTGCTGCAGGCATTTGCCGCGGTCGCGGCAGCGCAGCCCGAGGCGCGCCTGATCGTCGCCAACGACGGCTCGCTGCGCGCGGCGTTGGAGCAGCAGGCAAAAGATCTGGGCCTGGAGGCTCGCGTGGAGTTTGTCGGCCGCCTGGATGCCAAGGCCCAGGCCTCTTGCTATGCCAAGGCGCGCTGGTACTGCAGCTTGCCGCGGAGCGATTCGGTGTCGGTCTCGGTGCTGGAGGCGATGGCGCATGAGTGCCTGCCGATTCTTTCCGAGCTGCCGGCCAACCGCGAGTTGCTGCAGCCCGGCGCCGGCCTGATCCTGGCCGAAGGGCAGGAAGCCGAGTTGCCGGCGCAGCTGCAAGCCCTGTCGGTGCAGGCCGAGGGGGCTGGTGCGGCCAACCGCGCCTGGGTGGCCGAGCATGGTCTGTTTGCGCCGGCGGTGGAACAGTTCTTGAACCGATTGAATTCCTTGAGAAGGCCATGAGGCTGCTGCTGATCAATCATTACGCCGGCTCGCCGCAGCACGGCATGGAGTACCGGCCCTACTACCTGGCGCGCGAGTGGGTGCGTGCCGGGCATCAGGTGCTGATCCTGGCGGGTTCGCACTCGCATGTGCGCACAAGCCAGCCGCAGGCCGGCGGCCAGACCATCGATGGCATCAGCTACTGCTGGTATGAAACCCCTGCCTATGAGGGCAACGGCTTTGGCCGGGTGCGCAATATCTGGGCCTTCTGCCGCCACGTGTGGAAGGACGCCGAGATCCTGGCCAGTGCCTTTGCACCCGATGCGGTGATCGCCTCCAGCACCTATCCGATGGACATCTGGGTAGCGCGCCGCGTTGCTCAGAAAGCAAAGGCCAAGCTGGTTTACGAGGTGCACGATCTGTGGCCGCTGTCGCCGATCGAGCTGTCCGGCATGTCGCCGCGCCACCCGTTCGCGATGCTGTGCCAGAAGGCCGAGAACGACGCCTACCGCGATGCCGATGTGGTGGTCTCGATGCTGCCCAAGGTGCAGGGCCATATGCGCGCCCATGGGCTCGATCTGAAGAAGCTGCATATCGTGCCCAACGGCATCACGCTGGACGAGTGGGAGGGCGAGGGCGAGGCGCTGGACAGCCCGGAGCTTGTCACCCATCTGGCGCTGCAGCGCGCTGCCGGCCGCATCGTGCTGGGCTATGCCGGATCGATGGGCCTGCCCAACGCGCTGGACGTGCTGCTGGATGCCGCGCGGCTGCTGAAGGACGAGCCGATCTCCACCGTGCTGGTGGGCAGCGGCCATGAGCGACTGCGCCTGGAGAAGCGCGTGGCCGATGAAGGGCTGTCGAACGTGGCGATGTTCGCGCCCATCCCGAAGCGCCAGATCCCGGCGCTGCTGGCGCAATTCGACATCGCCTACATCGGTTGGCAGCGCACGCCGATCTACCGCTTCGGCATCGCGCCCAACAAGCTGATGGACTACATGATGGCCCGGCGGCCGGTGCTGCACTCGGTCGAGGCCGGCAACGACCCGGTGGCCGAGGCGCAGGCCGGCCTGACCGTGCCACCCGAGAACCCGCAGGCGGTGGCCGACGGCGTGCGCCGCCTGGCTGCGCTCAAGCCCGAGGAGCGTGCCGCGATGGGCGAGCGCGGCCGCGCCTTTGTGCTGGCCGAGCACACTTATCCGGTGCTGGCGCAGCGCTTCATCAAGGCCCTGCAATGAGTAGCGAACGCAAGCAGGAGTTGCAGGCCATTGCCGAGCGCTATGCGCGGCGCGGCGTGGTGGCTGATCGCTACAGCCTGCTGCGCCCCGAGGTGTGGCAGATGCTGCACGAGCGCCAGCGTGCGCTGTGGCGGGCGCTGGCCCGGCGCGAGGGCACGCCGTCTGAGTGGCAACTGGCCGAGGTGGGCTGCGGCGCGGGCGGCAATCTGCTGGAGATGCTGCGGCTGGGCTTTGCACCTGAACACCTGAGCGGCATCGAGCTCTTGCCCGAGCGCTTCGAGGCGGCGCGCTGCGTGCTGCCGGCCGCGGTGAAGCTGCATCTGGGCGATGCCTCGCAGGCGGGTATCGAATCCGGCAGCCAGGATCTGGTGCTGCAGTCCACCGTGTTCTCGTCCATCCTCAGCGATGGCGTGCAGCAGGGGCTTGCCGAGGCGATGTGGCGCTGGCTCAAGCCCGGTGGCGCCGTGCTCTGGTATGACTTCATCGTCGACAATCCGCGCAACCGCGATGTGCGCGGCGTGCCGCTGCGGCGGGTGCGCGAACTGTTTCCGCAAGGCCAGCTGCATGCTCAGCGCCTCACGCTGGCACCGCCGATTGCCCGCGCCGTGTGCCGTCTCCATCCCGGCGCCTATACCGTATTCAACAGCATCCCCTGGCTGCGCAGCCATGTGCTGGTTCTGATCGAGAAGCCCCTGTCATGAGCGAAGCCCAACAGCCCGACCTGCCCTTTCTGCCCTTTGCCCTGCCCGAGACTCGGCGAGGAGGAAATCGCCGAGGTGGTGGACACCTTGCGCTCTGGCTGGGTGACCACCGGACCCAAGGCCAAGCGCTTCGAGCAGGCCTTT
>JACDQM010000099.1 GCA_015657635.1 Roseateles sp. | reverse complement strand
CCGGTGTGTCCGGTAACGGGCAGAGCGAGCTGCTTGAAGTGCTGGCAGGCATGGCGGCCCCGACGGCAGGGCGGCTGCGGCTGGGCGAGGCCGAATTCTCTGCCGACGCCTGGCTGGACCCGTCCCGCGCGCGTGAATTGAAACTGGCCCACGTGCCTGAGGACAGGCAGGTCTGCGGCATGGTGATGAGTTTCCCGGCCTGGGAGACTGCTGCACTGGGCTACCACGATCAAGCGCAGTACCGTGCGGCGCCGCTGGGGCTGGGCATGCGGCAATCGCATTTGCGCGAGCAGACCGCGCAAATGATGGAGCGCTTCGACGTGCGGCCGCGCGATGCGCTGCTGGGCTCGTCCAAATTCTCTGGCGGCAATCAGCAGAAGCTGATCCTGGCGCGCGAAATCGCCCAGGCGCCCCTGGTGCTGCTGGTCGGCCAGCCCACCCGCGGCGTGGACATCGGTGCCATCGAGTTCATCCACGGCCAGTTGCGCGCCTTGCGCGATGCGGGCTGTGCCGTGCTGCTGGTGAGCAGCGAGCTAGACGAGATCCTGGCGCTTGCGGACCGCGTCATCGTGATGAACGGTGGCCGCATCACCGGCGAGCTCAACATCGAACAGTGCGACGAAAAGACGCTGGGCCTGCTGATGGCCGCTCAGGCGCCAGGCCAACAGGAAACAGTGGGAGTGTCCGAGCAATGAGTCAGCCGCATCAACTGCCGCGCTGGATTGATCTGGGCGTGCTGCCGCTTTGGAATCTGGCCATCGCGCTGGCCGTGGCTGGTCTGGTCGTTCTTGCCATCGGGCAGAGCCCGGCACAGGCGCTCGCCGTGCTGATCCAGGGCGCGCTCGGCAGCACGCGTGGTCTCGGCTACACGCTGTACTACGCGACCACTTTCATCTTCACGGGCTTGGCCGTGGCCGTCGCCTTCCATGGTGGCCTGTTCAATATCGGCGGCGAAGGGCAGGCGACATTTGGTGGCCTGGGCGTGGCGCTGACCGCGCTGGCGCTGGGCTCCGCCCTGCCGGCGCCACTGCTGCTGCCGTTGCTGGTGCTTGCTGCTGCGCTGTTCGGCATGATGTGGGCGCTGATCCCGGCCTACCTGCAGGCTTGGCGCGGCAGCCATATCGTCATCACCACCATCATGTTCAACTTCCTGGCGGCGAGTCTGAACGTCTACCTGTTGGTCAACATGCTGCGCCCCAAGGGCAGCATGGCGGTGGAGAGTGCGACTTTCAGCGACGCCTCCCGCATGCCCAGCCTGCATGGCATCGCGCAATCACTGGGCTTCGACATGCCTTCGTCGCCTTTGAACCTGAGCCTGCTGCTGGCGCTGCTGGCCTGCGTGTTCGTCTGGTGGTTCCTGTGGAAGAGCCGGGCCGGTTATGCCTTGCGTGCGGTCGGTAGCGCGCCGAAAGCGGCACACTACGCCGGCATCCGGCCGAAGCTGCAGGTGCTGATCGCCATGGGTCTGTCCGGCGCCCTGGCCGGCATGGTGGCTGTCAATGAAATCTCGGGCGTGCAAGGCAAGCTGACGCTGGACTTTGTGGCCGGCGCCGGCTTCACCGGCATCGCCGTTTCGCTGATGGGGCGCAACCATCCGGTGGGCATCGTGCTGGCGGCCGTGCTGTTTGGCCTGCTCTACCAGGGTGGCGTCGAGGTGGCCTTCGAGATCCCCGGTTTCAGCCGAGAGATGGTGGTCACCGTACAGGGCTTGATCGTGCTGTTCGCGGGCGCCATGGCGATGGTCAGCGTGCCGCTGTTCGTGCGCCTGCATCGCCTGTTCAGCAAGCGCGCGGAGGTGAGTCATGGATGAGGCCTTGATCGGTTCCGTGCTGGCGTCCACGCTGCGCGTCACCACCCCCTTGCTGCTCTGCGCGCTGGCTGGCCTCTTGAGTGAGCGGGCTGGCGTGATCGACATCGGCCTCGAAGGCAAGATGCTGTTTGCTGCCTTTGCCGCCGCAGCGGCAGCAGCTGCCACGCATTCCACCGGACTGGGCCTGATGGCCGCGCTGGCGGTGGCGGTGGCGCTGTCGCTGATGCACGGTTTTGCCTGCGTCACCCATCGGGGCGACCAGGTCGTCACCGGGGTGGCCCTGAATATGGTGGCGGCTGGCCTGACCGTGGTACTCGGTATTGCCTGGTTTGCGCAGGGCGGACAGACACCGCCGATCCAGCCCGATGTGCGCCTGACAGGACTGAGCTCAGCCTGGGCCGAGCCAACAGCGGGCAACTGGTTCGAGGCGGTCATCGGTCATGGCTTGCTGAGCCACAACGCGCTGGTCTACCTGGCCTTCGCCCTGGTCCTGCTGGTCTGGTTTTTCCTGGAGCGCACCCGCCCGGGGCTGCGCTTGCGCGCGGTGGGCGAGAACCCGGCGATGGTGGATGCGGCCGGCGTCTCCGTGCCGCGGCTGCGTTACGCCGCGCTGATGCTGAATGGCCTGCTGTGCGGTTTGGCGGGCGCCTACCTGACGCTGGCGCAGAACGCCTCGTTCTCGCCCAATATGACCGCCGGACGCGGTTTCATCGCGCTGGCCGCGATGATCTTCGGCAAGTGGAAGCCGGTGCCCACGCTGTTCGCCTGTCTGTTGTTCGGTTTTCTGGATGCAGTCGCGATCCGCTTGCAAGGTGCCGTCCTTCCGGCTGCACTCGGTGGCGGCGAAGTGCCGGTGCAGGCCATCCAGGCCTTGCCCTATGTCCTGACGGTGGTGCTGCTGGCCGGTTTCATTGGTCAGGCCATGGCGCCCAAGGCCCTGGGCCGCCCGTACATCAAGGAGCGCTGACAGCATGCTGTGGCAAGACCAGCCTCTTGATCTGCAGCAGCGACTGCTCACAGCCTCGCTGGGCGCGCGCGCCCATTCGTACTCGCCGTATTCGCGCTACGCGGTCGGGGCGGCGATCCTCGATGAGGAAGGCCGCATCCATGTCGGCGCCAATGTCGAGAAC
This sequence comes from Roseateles sp., assembly GCA_015657635.1. Classification (GTDB taxonomy): domain Bacteria; phylum Pseudomonadota; class Gammaproteobacteria; order Burkholderiales; family Burkholderiaceae_C; genus JACDQM01. The sequence goes on along the minus strand of JACDQM010000099.1, from coordinate 10,395 downwards.
GCGGCTTTTCCGCAAGGCTGGTGTGCCGAAGCCACGGCGCTGGGCGCCATGCTGATGGCCGGCGGCCGTCGAGCCCGTGCCGTGCTGATCAGCGGACCTGGGCCGGACATCATCACGCCCTGTGGCGGCTGCCGCCAGAAGCTGCGCGAATTCGGCGCAGCCGACCTGCTCATCATCGCCGCCGACCCCGGCGGCATCCGTCAGCACTGGACACTCGAACAGCTGCTGCCCTTCAGTTTTGGCCCCGAGCATCTGAACAAGCCCTGAGGCCCAAGGAAGTATTCCCATGATCGACAACAAGACTCTCGAACCCCTGATTCAAGCCACTGTTGCCAAGCTGCAGTCGCTTTTCGGCAGCGCCCCGGAAGTGGCCGTGGTGCTGGGTTCCGGCTGGGCCGGCGCTGTGCAGAAGGTTGAGGACGCGCAATCGCTGGCCTATGCCGAGCTGCCGGCTTTCCCCAAGCCCAAGGTCGAAGGCCATGTCAGCGAGATCGTCGTCGGCCGCATCGGCGAGCAGCGTGTCGTGATGCTGCGCGGCCGCGCGCATACCTATGAAAGCGGCGAATGCACCGGCATGGCCGGCGCCCTGCGCAGCCTCAAGCGCTGGGGCTGCAAGGTGCTGCTGCAGACCAATGCCTCGGGCTCGCTGCGCAGCCAGATGCCACCCGGCAGCCTGATGCTGATTGCCGACCACATCAACGCGCCGCAACGTTCCCCCCTGGTGGGTGAGCTGGGCAGCGAGCGATTCGTCGACATGAGCAGCGCCTACGACGCTGAGTTGCGCAGCCATGCCAAGGCGATTGCGCAGTCGCAGAACGTGATGCTGGGCGAGGGTACTTACGTCTGGGCGCTCGGGCCGCAGTTCGAGACACCGGCCGAGATCCGCGTGTTCGCCGCGTGGGGTGCTGATGCGGTGGGCATGAGCACCGTGCCCGAGACCATCCTGGCGCGCCATTGCGGCCTGCGCGTGATGGGCCTTGCGCTGATGACGAATATGGCAGCCGGGCTGTCGGCCGAGGCTTTGACCCACGCGCTGACGCTGCAGCAGGCCGAAGCTTCCGGGTCGCGCGCCGCGCAATTCCTGGCTGATGTGGTGTCCGGCATGGCGGGGCTGGCTTCGCTGAAGAGCGACGCATGAGCATGACTCGACAGGACGCCGCGCGGCTGGCCTTGCAGTGCCTGGACCTGACCAGCCTCAACGACGGCGACAGCGCCGCTGATATCGAAGCCCTGTGCCAGCGTGCGCAAGGCCCGCATGGCCGCGTTGCAGCGATCTGCGTCTGGCCACGTTTTGTGGCGCAGGCGAGGGCGGCGCTGCCGGCCGAGATCAAGGTGGCGGCAGTGGCCAACTTCCCGGCGGGAGAGCTGGACCTGCAGCAGGCCTTGGCCGATATCGCCGCGATTGCGGCGGGCGGCGCTGACGAGATTGATGTGGTGCTGCCGTACCGCGCTTTGCTGCAAGGCCAGCACAGCGAGGTGGCCGAGTTCCTGGCCGAGGTCCGCCACGCCAGCCGGCCGCTCACACTGAAGGTCATCATCGAGAGTGGCGAGCTCAAGTCGCCGGAGCTGATCGCCGATGCAACCCGCCTGGCCCTGGTGGCGGGCGCCGATTTCATCAAGACCAGCACGGGCAAGACGCCTGTTTCCGCGACGCCTGAGGCGGCACGGGTGATGCTCACCGAGATCGCAGCCAGCGGCATGGGTGCGGCTGGCTTCAAGGCCTCCGGCGGAATCCGCAGCGTCGCGGACGCACAGGTCTATCTGGAGTTGGCAGCGGACAAGCTCGGCATGGCGTCGCTGAATCCGCGCCGCCTGCGCTTCGGCGCCAGCGGCTTGCTGAACGACATCGAGGCGGTGCTGGGCGGCACTGTCGCGCCACTGGCGTCGCAGGGGTACTGAGAAGATGCTGGCCCAGGAAGTGATTCGCGCCAAACGCGACGGCCGTGCGCTCGATGCGGCGCAGATTGACAGCTTTGTGCGCGGACTCGTCGACGGCAGCTGGAGCGAGGGCCAGATCGCAGCGCTGGCGATGGCTGTGTTTCTGCGCGGCATGGGCCGTGACGAAGCGGTGGCGCTGACCCGCGCGATGATGCATTCGGGCCGCGTGCTGGGCTGGCCCGATATGCCCGGTCCGGTGCTGGACAAGCATTCCAGCGGCGGCGTCGGCGACAAGATCAGCCTGATGCTGGCGCCTTTGGTGGCGGCCTGCGGCGGCTATGTACCGATGATCGCTGGGCGCGGCCTCGGCCATACCGGCGGCACAGTGGACAAGCTGGAGGCGATTCCCGGCTACCGCACCATGCCGGCTGCCGATGAGTTCGACCGCATCGTGCGCACGCTGGGCTGCGCCATCATCGGCCAGACGCCTGATCTGGCGCCGGCCGACAAGCGGCTTTACGCCATCCGGGATGTCACGGCCACGGTCGAGAGCGTGCCGCTGATCACCGCCAGCATCCTGTCCAAGAAGCTGGCCAGCGGCCTGCAGGGCTTGGCGATGGACATCAAATGCGGCAACGGCGCCTTTGCCGACACGCCGGAAATGGCGCGCCAGCTGGCCGAGAGCATCGTGGCCGTGGCGGCAGGCGCCGGGCTCAAGACCCGTGCGCTGGTGACCGACATGAATCAGGTGCTGGGCCACGAGGTGGGCAACAGCCTTGAACTGCTGGGTGCGATCGACTACCTGCGCGGCAATGCCCGCGAGGCTCGCACGCATGAGCTGACGCTGGCACTGGGCGCGCAGATGCTCATCATCGGCGGCCTGGCGGCAGATGAGGCGCAGGCACGGGCCAAATTGCAGTCCGCGCTCGACAGCGGTGCGGCAGCCGAACGCTTTGCCCGCATGGTGGTGGCGCTGGGCGGGCCAAGCGATTTGATGGAGCGCCCTGCTGCCTATCTGGCTGCCGCACCGGTCGTGCTGCCGGTGCCGGCTCTGCGTGCTGGCCGCCTGGCGGCGATGAAAACGCGTGACATCGGCATGATCATCGTCGAGCTCGGCGGTGGTCGCCGCCAGCCGGGCGACGCGATCGATCACCGGGTCGGCTTCAGCGCGATGCGCCAGCTCGGCGATGTGCTCGCTGTCGGTGAACCGCTGGCCATGGTGCATGCGGCTGACGCAGCGGCTGCAGAGCGTGCAGTGGCGGCCTTGCAGGCCGCCTGCGAGATCGGCGATGCTGCAGGGGGCTGGACGGCGCCCGCACTGGTGCAGGCCAGCGTGGGCTAGACTGCCGCCCCTGTTGTTGCCACGAAGCCGTCCCATGTCAGACACCCCCGAATCTCCCGAGCAGGCGCAGTCGCCAGATAGCCCGCCGCGCCGCGCCATCAAGAGCTTTGTGGTGCGCGCCGGCCGCATGGGCACGGGGCAGATCAAGGCGCTGGCGGAGCTGGGGCCACGTTATGTGCTGCCCTTCAAGCCTGAGCGCCTGAACCCGGCCGAGGTTTTCGGCCGTGAGGCGCCCTTGGTGCTGGAAATTGGTTTCGGCATGGGTGGCGCGACCGCGCAGATCGCAAAGACCTTGCCCGACCATGATTTCATCGGCTGCGAAGTGCATGAGCCGGGCGTCGGCGCGCTGCTCAAGCTGATCGACGAGCAGCAGCTGAGCAATATCCGCATCTTCCAGCACGATGCCGTCGAGGTGCTGGAGCAGATGGTCGCGCCTGGCTCATTGGCCGGTGTGCACATCTTCTTTCCCGACCCCTGGCACAAGAAGCGCCACAACAAGCGCCGGCTGATCCAGCCCGAGTTTGTCGCCAAGCTGGTGCAGCACATTCGCCCGGGTGGATATCTGCATTGCGCCACCGACTGGGAACCTTATGCCCAGCAGATGCTGGAGGTGCTGTCGGCCGAGTCGCAGCTGGAGAACAGCGCCGCCGGGTATGCCGAGAAGCCAGCCTACCGGCCGCTGACCAAGTTCGAGAACCGCGGCCTCAAGCTGGGCCATGGCGTCTGGGATTTGGTGTTCAGGCGTCGTCAGCCGACGCCTTGATCAGGCTGGCCACGGCCAGCACGACCAGGGCCAGCGCCAGCGGTACGGTCGAGATGAAGCCGGCGTGCTTGAAGCCCAGCGCGCCGACCAGGCCGCCGACGAAGAAGGCCAGCACCAGGCTGGCGTGGATCTTCAGCTTGCGGCGGTTGGCTTCGACCTTGGGCACTGCGCCGCTGTGGCTGCGGTTCCAGTAGAGCAGCTTGCCCAACTCCAGCCCGAGATCAGTCAGCAGCCCCGTCACATGGGTGGTGCGGATCTCCGCGTTTGAGATCTTGGTCACCAGTGCGTTCTGCAGGCCCATCACATAGCTCAGCAGCAGGGCCGTCAGCGAGACCCGTTCGATCTCATGCGGCAGCAGCACGCTGCCGACCAGGCCGAATACCAGCAGCAGCGCGGCTTCCAGCAGCAGTGTCGGCGCATAGGCCCAGGCCGGGCGATAGCGGCGGCTGAAATTCACGAGCAGGGCGGTGCTGGCGGCCCCGAACATAAAGGCTGCAACCGCCAGCGCCGCGCCCAGAGCCAGTGACCACTGAGTCAGCGCCAGATGATCGGCGGCCGCCGAGACCATGCCCGTCATGTGCGAGGTGTACTGGCCTATCGCCAGAAAGCCTCCTGCATTCAGTGCGCCGGCGATCAGGGCCAGCCCGACGCCCAGATGCAGATTGGCCCGGGGGCTGCGTTGCGGGGCAGTGAGTTCGGCCAGGTAGTCGACAGGCATCGCACAAGCATAAGCCCGCAGCGGCCCGGCAGTGAGCGGCCAGCGCGCGGATCGCGCCGGGCCTGATAGAGTGCGCGCCATGTCTGAAACCAAGCAACTCGCTGGCAAGCATGTGCTGCTGGGCCTCTCGGGCGGTATCGCCTGCTACAAGAGTGCCGAGCTGGTGCGCCTGCTCGTGAAGGCCGGCGCCACGGTGCAGGTCGTGATGAGTGAGGCTGCGCAGGCCTTCATCACACCGGTGACCTTGCAAGCCTTGTCGGGGCGCAGCGTCTATACCGACCAGTGGGACGCGCGCGAGGCCAACAATATGGCCCATATCAACCTCAGCCGCGAGGCCGATGCGATGCTGGTCGCTCCCGCCAGCGCCGACTTCATCGCCAAGCTGGCGCAGGGGCGGGCGGACGATCTGCTGAGCCTCACCGCCTTGGCGCGGCCGACCGAGCGCTGCCCGCTGCTGGTGGCGCCCGCGATGAACCGCGAGATGTGGCTGCACCCGGCCACGCAGCGCAACGTGGCGCAGATCCAGGCCGATGGCGCCAGCGTGCTCGGCCCTGGCAATGGCGAGCAAGCCTGCGGCGAGACCGGTGACGGCCGGATGCTGGAAGCTGAGGATCTGCGCGATGCGCTGATCGCCTTCTTCCAGCCCAAGCTGCTGGCGGGCAAGACGGTGCTGATCACAGCCGGGCCGACCTTCGAGCCGATCGACCCAGTGCGCGGCATCACCAATCTGTCCAGCGGCAAGATGGGTTTCGCGATCGCCCGGGCGGCCGCTGAGGCCGGCGCTGCGGTGACCCTGGTGGCCGGCCCGGTTCATCTGCCGACGCCGGCCGGCGTGCGGCGAATCGATGTGCAAACGGCGCAGCAGATGCATGACGCGGTGCTGCCCTTGGCCGGCGCCCATCAGATCTTCGTGGCGACGGCGGCCGTGGCTGACTGGCGCCCGGCACAGAGCAATGCGCACAAGATCAAGAAGGACGGCAAGAAGGTGTCACCGGTCTTCGAGCTGACCGAGAACCCGGACATCCTCGCTACAGTGGCGGCCTTGCCTGACGGGCCCTATTGCGTGGGCTTTGCGGCCGAGAGTCAAGACCTGGCCCGCCACGCACGCGAGAAGCTCGAGCGCAAGAAGGTGCCGCTGATCGTCGGCAATCTGGGCCCAGCCACCTTCGGGCGCGACGACAACGCCCTGCTGCTGGTGGATGCACAGGGCGAGCGGGAATTGCCCCACAACGACAAATTGAGTCTTGCGCGCGAGCTGGTGCGCGAGATTGCCGAGAGACTGAGCGCCAAGCCATGACGACTGTTGACCTGAAAGTGCTCGATGCCCGCATGGCCGAGCAGCTGCCTGCCTATGCAACGCCCGGTTCGGCCGGCCTGGACCTGCGTGCCTGCCTCGATGAGGCCATCACGCTGGAGCCCGGTCAGACCACGCTGATCCCGACCGGCCTGGCGATCCATATCGGCGACCCTGGCCTGGCGGCCCTCATCCTGCCGCGCTCGGGCCTGGGCCACAAGCACGGCATCGTGCTGGGCAATCTGGTCGGCCTGATCGATTCCGACTACCAGGGGCAGCTGATGGTCAGCTGCTGGAATCGTGGCCAGACCCGCTTCGTCATCGAGCCGATGGAGCGCATCGCCCAGCTGGTGCTGGTGCCGGTGGTGCAGGCCACCTTCCGGCGTGTCGAGGACTTCGATGCGACTGAGCGCGGCGAGGGCGGCTTCGGCTCAACCGGCAAGCGCTGACACTGAGTCAGCTGTCAGCTCAGTGAATCTGCGCGTCCGGCGGCGCGCCATTGACGACGCTGAACACGGCTTCGCCAACGCTGCCAGCCTGCACTTCCTCTTCGGTGGCTTCCCGCACGTCGCGCACCTTCAGGTGCATGCGCAGGCCGATACCGGCCAGCGGATGGTTGCCATCGAGCACCACATGCTCGGGGTAGACCTCGGTCACCGTGTAGACGATGTCTGCCGGCATGCCTTCACTGGTGGCGCCCTCGGGCAGGCCTTCGAATTGCATGCCTTCGCTGATGTTCTCCGGCAGCGAAGCCCGGCTCTCGAAGCACACCAGGTTCGAGTGGTAGTCGCCGAAGGCTTCTTCAGGCTGCAGCGCGAGGCTGGCCTCAAAACCGATCTCCTGACCGGCGAGCTCCTGTTCGACGCGCGCGAACAGATCGTCGCCGCCGTAGAAGAACTCCATCGGCTCGGCCAGTTCGTCGATCAACTGGCCCTGGGCATCTTCAAGTCTCCAGCTGAGGGAGACGACACATGGGGCGGAAATTTGCATGGGTGGATTGTTTCACACCGCCGCGCAGCGACAATTCCGGCATGGATATCCTGACCGCGACCCCCTTGCTCGGAGGCCTGAGCCCCGCCCAGTTCATGCGCCGTCATTGGCAGAAGAAGCCGCTGCTGGTTCGCCAGGCCATGCCTGGCGTGCATCCGCCAGCCACACGGCGCGAGCTGGCTGAGTTGGCCGCCAATGAGGACGTCGAGTCACGCCTGATCAGCTCTTTCGACGGGCGCTGGACCTTGCGGCACGGCCCGGTGGCCAAGCTGCCGGCCTGGAACAAGCCGAACTGGACCATGCTGGTGCAAGGGCTGGATCTGCATGTGCCAGCCGCGCATGCAATGCTGAGCCAGTTCCGTTTCGTGCCCGAGGCGCGTCTGGACGACCTGATGATTTCCTACGCCACTGATGGCGGTGGCGTCGGCCCGCATTTCGACTCCTACGATGTGTTCCTGATCCAGGTGCATGGCAAGCGTCGCTGGCGCATCGGCGCGCAGAAAGACGCCGTGCTGCGCGATGATGTGCCGGTCAAGTTGATTGCCAACTTCAAGCCCGAGCTGGAATACGTGCTGGAGCCGGGCGACATGCTGTATCTGCCGCCGGGGTGGGCGCATGACGGGGTTGCCATCGGCGAGTGCATGACTTGCTCGGTCGGTTTTCGCACGCCGTGGCGGGCCGAGTTGGCGCGTGAGTTGCTGCCGCGCTTGATGGACGATGAATCGCGCGCCTACAGCAACCGCATCTACGCCGATCCGTCCCAGGCGGCAACTGAGCACCCGGGTGAGATTCCGCCGGCCTTGCTGAGCTTCGCGCGCGACGCGATTGATCGTGCCGTGCGTGAGCCGCTGGCGCTCGAGCGGGCCTTGGGCGAGGCATTGACGGAACCCAAGCCCAAGGTCTGGTTTGAGTCGGGTGGGGATTTGCCGGCGGCCTGCGGTGTCCGACTCGATGAGCGCAGCCGCATGATGTACGACCAGGCCCATGTCTTTCTGAACGGCGAGTCCTTCCGCGCTGGCGGCAGGGACGCGCGCTTGATGCGCAGCCTGGCCGACTGCCGCGAGCTCAGCGCACGTGACGTGAGTCGCTTGTCGGAAGGGGCGCGGGAGCTGCTGTGCCAATGGGTCGAGGACGGCTGGTTGCACGCGATGGCGTGAATACAGGAGTTGCCGATGAGCGAGTTGCGTGAAGGCCTGCTGACCACACGAGCCGACTTCGTGGCGGCCTTGGCCCAGGGTGTCGAGATGGCGGCGGAGCGCGGCTGCCGGGATCTTTGCTGGCTGGATGCGGACTTTGCGTCGTGGCCGCTGTCCGAGCCAGCGCTGCTGGATGCATTGACGCGCTGGGCGCTGCCGCACCGGCGTTTGCATCTGCTGGCCTCGCAGTTCGACACGCTTCGCAGCCGCCATCCGCGCTTTGTCCAGTGGCGGCGGCGTTTCGATCATGTGGTCTCGGCGCGTCAGTACGACCCGGACGAGCTGCCTGCAGGCGGGCCGTTAGCGGCCCTGCTGGCGCCAGGCCTGTTCAGCCTGAAGCTGCTGGATCAACGGGCTTGGCGGGCTGCGTGCAGTTTCCAAACGGCTGAACTGATCGTCGCACGCGAGTGGTTTGATGCAGTGGAGCAACGTGCAGTGGAATCGTTTGCGGCAAGCACACTTGGGCTGTAAGGATTTTCCCGACTTGAGGTTAGAATCGTCGGCTAGATGTAAGGGGCGCTCGAGGCCTTTTGCGTCTTGTTCTGCTGAGGTCCGCAGTGTTCGTGCAGTGCTGAATCGCTGTGTGGCTTCAAAAATTACCGGTAATTAATCGTCGTCTCAACGATTCGAGGACAAGTATGAAAAAGTCGATCCTGTTGGCTTCCCTGCTGGCTGCTGTTGCCCTGTCTGCTTGCGGCAAGAAGGAAGAAGCTGCTCCTGCTGCTCCGGCTCCTGCTGCTGCTCCCGCTCCTGCTGCTTCGGAAGCCGCATCGGCTCCTGCTGCTGTCGCTTCGGCACCTGCTGCCGCTGCTTCGGAAGCCGCCAGCAAGTAATCGGTTCGCCGACTGCTGCGAAAGCCGCTTGGCTCAGGCCAAGCGGCTTTTGTCATTCTGGGCCTCTTTCGACGCCGCCTGACGTCATGCGGCCCCGCTACAGAACTTGCCAGGACAGGCCGTCCGCCTGGCTCGCGACAAGGATGTCCGCCGGTCCGGCATCAATGGCCGTGGCGAGTGCAAGCGCTGCCAGCGCCGGCGTGTTGTTCTGCTCGCTGAGGTGGGCGGCAGCCACCCGCTTCAAGCCCGCGTGATGGCATTGCGCCAGGATCTGCGCGGCTGCGAGGTTGGAGAGGTGCCCGTGCGAGCCCAGGATGCGGCGCTTCAGAGACGGTGGATAGCGGCCGGCGCGCAGCAGATCCTCGTCATGGTTGCACTCGAGCAGCAGGGCATCGCAAGCTTGCAGCGCTGCCAGCAAAGGGTCGGTGCAGCTCCCGGTGTCGGTCAGCACCCCGAGCCGACGCGCGCCATCGCTGGCGCTCAGTTGCAGCGGCTCGTTCGCATCATGGGGGACGGCAAAGGGCCGCAGTTCCAGGTCACCCAGCGCCAGCAGCTCGCCGCTTCGGCACAGGTGCAGCAAGCTTCGATCGAAATCAGCGGCGCCGCGACTGCTCGACAGTGCACGCCAGGTGCCGCGGCTGGTCCACAGGGGGATGTTGTGACGCTGGCTCAGGCTGAGCGCACAGCCCACATGGTCGCCATGCTCATGGGTGACGAACAGCGCGTCGAGGTCTTCGGGCTCAAGCCCGGCGCGTGCCAGGCGGCGTTTCAGCTCGCGCTCGCTGAAGCCGCAGTCGACCAACACCCGGGTGCTGGTGATGCCCTGGCTGGCTTCGATCACGGTGGCATTGCCGGCGCTGCCGCTGCCTAGACTGCAAAAGCGCATGGTGCCGTTCGGGGTCTCAGCAGTAAGGCTCTGTCCTGTCAAATCCAAACGCCGCCGCTTGCAGATCAGGCTCTGCAAACGGCGGCGTTTCTTCAAGCATGCCGTGACGCTGAATCAGCGCAGGTCATCCATCAGCAGATTCAGGATGCGCTTGGCAATGTCGTTGGTTTGCTGTTGGCCTTTGTCGTCCAGCACGCTGATGGTGCTGCGCTCGCCTTCGGACTTCACCGAGATGCGATAGCGCTTGGCGGTCTGAGCCTGTTCGCCCTTGAACAGGCGCTGGAAGAAATTGGGTTCTTCCTTGCCCGCCTGGTTGGGGTCGGCGTAGCGCAGATAGAACAGGCCTTGATTGCGATCGCGGTCTTCGATCGTGAAACCATGGCGGTCCAGCGACTGGCCGACACGGCGCCAGGCGCGCTCAAATCCCTCGTTCATTTGCAGGCTGTCGGGCACATCGCTGAGCGAGCGGCTGCTGCGCAGTTGCGGGCCGGGGGG
>JACDQM010000098.1 GCA_015657635.1 Roseateles sp. | reverse complement strand
GCCAAGCTCCATAGCGCAGCCGACATCTGCACGCTTAGCATCAGCGCCGAAGGGATGGCCAATGGCAAGAACACGCGCACCAGGGCTGCTCCCAGCATCGCCAGAAATGCTGCCTGCTCGAAAGGCCCAGCCTTGAGCGGCCGGCCGGTATGACCCAATGCAGTGCGGGTAATCATGCCGAGCGTGATCAGGCCTATCACGCCGACCGTCAGAGCATGCGTGGCGGGGCCGGCAACGATCCAGCCCAGGCTGGCGGCGGTGCGTAGCGCCAGATGGATCGGTAGCCACAGATACGCGGCATGCAACACCCATACCAGCGGGTTACGCAGGCTCTTCCACGGTTGCCACAGCCACCAGCGCAGCAGATGGGCGCCGAACGCCAGCGGCAGGACGATACACAGAGGAACGCCATCGATGCCAAGACCGTCCAGCAGCATCAGCAGCAGCACGCTGCCCAAGGCGGCTTTCTCGACTAGCGGCTCACGCTGCGCCTGCATGCCCGGCACTCCGTTGTTGGAGAACATCGGCACCACCCGGCCAGCCATCACCGCCACCATGAAGAGCACGATGTCCAGCGCCAGTGGCAGGAACGATCCCGGCGCCGTCGGCAACCAGCCCAGCAAGCTCAGGTGCAGCGCACCACTGGCCGCGCCCATCATCAGCAATAGAGCGACAAAGAAATAGTTGCGCCGGTTGCCACCAGCGCGCAGCGCGCGCCACAAGCCCCAGGCCGCGAGCCACGGCACGGCCACGTTGAGCAGTGCCGCTGCCTCGGCATACGGCGTCAGAACCAGGACGCGCGCGGCAAGCCACAACGCGGCAAGCGCCATCAGCGGACGCCCGGTGGGCGTGGGCTGCCCCGACCAGTTGCGCCCGGCAGTGAACAGAAAGCCGATGATCACGGCAAGCGCATAGCCGAACACCATCTCGTGTCCGTGCCACACGGCGCCGCGCAGCCAGGCGCGGTCCAGAAGTCCGGAAAATTGCAGCGCCCAAAGCGGCACCGTCAGCAGTGCTAGCGTGGCCGCCAGCAGATAAAAAGGCCGAAAGCCCAGCTGCCACAGCGCGATACCGCCCTGCGCGCTGGGGCGAGGCTCCTGCAAGGGAATGAAGAGGCTGTTCATGGCGGGTTCCAGTGCTCAGCCGCCGCAACTGCCGCAGCAGGTTTTTGGCTGCGGGCGACGGCCGATTCGGGTGCGCCATTCGAGAGGTCCGGCTTGCATCACCTCCCAGTCGAACTGCCCGGTCCATTGCGCCTGAAACTGTGCCTTAAGCGGCAGCGGCTCATGGTCGCTCAGCAAATCGATCCAGCCACCCACCGGCAGCTGTTCGAAGGTCGCGAAGATGCGGGCGTGGCGTTCGCGGGGTGCGATCAGGCGCACATCGATCAGGGGCATCCCGTTGGGCATCTGGGCTGTGTTCATGCTTCACTCTAAAGGTGTATTTAAGATGAAGCTATTGTGGGGTGCTTGACCGCTAAAAGCAACTTTTTATATGCAGCTTTTGATCTGGTTCAAGCCCATGCTCGCCCGCGCAGTGGAGCATGCAGGAATGAAGACTTCTGTCATTCCGCTGGTCTACAGCTGCTCTGGATGCTCTGATGCCGCGCAACTCGCGAATCACTTGGCGGTGCGCCTGGACCGCGCCGGGCTGGCGGAGATGTCCTGCATTGCCGGGGTCGGCGGAGGCGTGCCGAACTTGGTCCGAAAGGCGCGCGAAGCGGCCGAATCCGGCAGGAAAATCCTGGCGCTGGATGGTTGTGTGCTGGCCTGCACCCGTGCCTGTCTCGGCGCGCAAGGACTGACACCGAGCCAGCATTTGCGCCTGCATGAAATGGGTGTGCGCAAGCACTACCACGCAGATTTCGATGCCGGGCAAGCGGACCAACTGTTTCATAGGGTAGCTGACATCGCTGTGTCGCTTGTTGCGCCAGCGCCTTGCTCTGATCGAAGCAATCAAAGCGCGGTCTGAGCCTGGGCGCTGACTTCAGGTGCAGAGCCACAGTGGTGCTCTAAGGCGACGTTGAACAAGTCCCCGCGATACGGCTCGCCCTAGTTCGGGATGAGCTGCAAGGCACGAACCGCAGACGTAGCTTGCGGCTACGGCGAGGATTTGCAACGCAGCAGATCGCCCAAAGCAGGGATGCGCAGTGCGCGAGGGACTTGTTCAGCGTTGCCCTAAGCTGCCAGCAGGCCCGCTGGGCTGTGCTTGAGCGCGACCGTGACCATGAAGCCGAACAAAACCAGCGCCAGTACGAAGAACAGTGCCTTGTGCCTGCGCGTACGGCCACGTTTGAGCGCAAGCGAGCCCAGCACGATATAGAGCAGCAGCAGGACCAGCTTGGTGCCTAGCCAGTGCTCTCGCGCCGGGTTCAGTCCCAGCATCGTCCAGAGAGTGAGGCCAGCTGCGAGAAGCAACACGTCGATGGCCACGCTCAGGCGCCGCACCCAGGCAGCCATCGGCCATGTTGCGCCAGCCAGCACGCCCAAGCCGCGAGCGGCAAACAGCGCACCGCTGGCGCTGACCAGCCCGATATGACTGTTGCGGAGCGTCATGTAATGGTCCAGCAGGGTCGGGCTCATGGTCCGATCATCTCAGCATCAGAAGCGCCCGCGCAGCGCCAAGCGCCAGGTGCGAGGCGCCTCACTCCAGGTGTAGAGCGCGGAACGTTGGGCCAGGTCAAGGTTACCCAGATTGCTGGCGCCGAAGTCCAGGTCGAGTTTGGGGCTCATCGCATAGCCGACGCTGAAGGCGGCTACTGTGATGTCCGGCACCCGCTGCGGCGCTTGTCCGGTGACACCCGTGGTCAAGACCATGCCGGCCGAATGGTCGGCGCGCAGGCTGGCACGCCAGGCGCCATGCACCCAGTCGAGGCTGGCGCCCAGGCTGTGGCGAGGGCGCTTCTCCAGCCGCAGCCCGGCGCCGTCGCGCGCGTCAAGATACTGGTAGTTCAGCTGCAACGCGAAGCCTGTGCCCAGACTGTGGCGCACGCCGAGCTCCAGCCCGCGCAGGCGGGCATGCTCAACATTGTCAAAGCGCAGGGTCTGGCGCGTGCCGGCGCTGCCGATCAGCGTGGAAAGAACCAAGTCCTCCACGCGGTTGTCGAACAGCATGGCCTGCACGCCAGCGTCGCGACTGTCCCAGGCCAGGCCCAGCTCGGCCGAGCGATTGCTCTCGGGGCGCAACGCGGGGTTGGAGACATAGGTGTAGGGACCTTCGTCCTCAGTGAAACCGGGCGTGATCTGCTTGAGTGTCGGGGGCTTGAATCCTGTGCTGTAGCCACCTTTGAGCGTCCAGCCGGGCGCAGCGCGCCAGACGGCATACAAGCGTGGGCTCAGCTGGGTGCCGAAGCGCGCATGGTCGTCGTGTCGCAGTCCGGCGGTCACAGTCACGGCTTGGTTGACATCGATCTCGTCCTGCACGAACAAGGCTCGGTGCGAAATGCTGGCGCCTCCGCCGGGCAGTCCTCGGTTGTCCAGATGCTCATCGCGCAACTCGGCGCCAGCGGTTAGCAGCTGTGCGCCCTGGCGGCCTGAACCCTGAAGCTCCAGCACTCGGTCGCGCAATGCATTCGGGTTCAACGCAATGACCCCGTTGCTGCGCCAGTTGTCCATCGCGATCCGGCTCTCGTAGACGCGTAGCGTGCTGCGCAGTTCGCCCTCGCCACCCCAATCGGCCTGCCAGCTCAATGCCGAGTGGCTGCGCGAGACGGTCGTGTCCGACACAAAGACGCGCTTCTTGCCGCTGCGCTCCACCATCAGCGCGTCGCGCTCCTCATGGCCATTGCGCTGTTCGAGCTCGATCTGCTGCGCCACTGATGGGCGCCACTGAACTCGCAAAGCTGCGTCCTGCTTATGGCGAGCCTCCAACGCCGAGATGCGCGGGTCGGTGCTGGATGCAACAGCGCCGCGACGGCTGTCGCCGATCGTCAGCGTGGCGCCAAGGCCCGCGGCGAGCGGTGTCGTAATGCGGGCGGTAGCACGGTGGCCATCGCCGCCGCGGCTGCCGTCGGCCATGGACCCCTCCAGCCGGGCGTTGGCCTGCAGCGTAGAGCCGACGCCGCGCGTGAAGATCTGCACCACGCCACCCATCGCCTCGGCACCGTAGAGCACTGACAGTGGGCCGCGCAGCACCTCGATGCGCTCGATGTCGTCCACCGCGATCCAGTCGAGCTGGAAGTCGCTGTGACCGATCACACCATCGCTCGCGCCGATGCGCCGACCGTCGACCAGGAACAAGGTGTGGCGCGCATCCATGCCGCGCAGGCTGATGGTCTTGCGGCCGCTGATGGTGCGGCCGAACAGGCTCACGCCGGTCTCTCCTCGCAGGGCCTCAAGAACGTTGTCGGCGCCGCGCTGTTCGATCTGCGCGGCCGTAACCACGCTCATTGCAGCCGGTGCATCGGCCAAAGCCATCGCATGACGGGTGGCTGATACGACAACGACGGGCAGGGTCTCGGGCTCACCTGCGCGTGCCTGATCGGCGGTGATGGTCAGCGCCAGGACGCTCAACAGGAAGGGAAGTTTCGTGTGGCTGCTGGACGCTGATAAGGGGCTTCTGACTTTCATGGCGGACTCAGGAATCGACATGCAAGGAGCATGCGCGCCGGTGGGGTCCCTTGCCTTGAACCAGTTCGGGTTTCGCGCTGTCTGCGTGGCGTTTGTGCCCGACTTCGTGGAAGTTAAACCAGTTCAAGGACGCAGCCTGGCGGTCGGCGGGAGCATGCGGCCGTACCCAAATGAGATCACCCGAAAGGAGATTGCGATGAGGATTGCCACCCTGACCCCTTTGGCCTATCTGCTGGCCGCCGTATTGCCGCTGGGCGCTATGGCCCAGGACAAGAAGGACGTGACGCCGGGCGACGTGAAGTACCACGCCGCACCCTCGGCATTGGCCGACGTTCCGATGGTGCAGAGCACCAACCCCAAGGCCCCGCCGATGACGCAGGCCGAGTTTGATGCGGCGCGCAAGATCTACTTCGAGCGCTGCGCTGGCTGCCACGGTGTGCTGCGCAAAGGTGCTACCGGAAAGCCGCTGACGCCTGACATTACTCTTGGAAAGGGTACGGACTACCTGAAGGTATTCATCGCCTATGGTTCGCCGGCCGGCATGCCGAACTGGCAGACCAGCGGCGAGATGAGCGAGCAGGAAGTCGACATCATGGCGCGCTATATCCAGCACGATGCGCCGCTGCCGCCTGAGTTCAGCATGGCCGACATGAAGAAGACCTGGAAGGTCCTGGTGCCGCCGAGCCAGCGCCCGAAGAAGAAGCTCAACAACTACAACATCGAGAACATCTTTTCGACCACGCTGCGCGATACCGGCGAGGTCGCGCTGATCGACGGCGACACCAAGAAGATCATCAACATCGTCAAGACTGGCTACGCGGTGCACATCTCGCGCACCTCGGCCTCTGGCCGCTACCTGTTCGTGATCGGCCGCGACGCCAAGATCAACATGATCGATCTGTGGATGGAGAAGCCTGACAACGTGGCAGAGATTCGCGTCGGGCTGGAAGCGCGCTCGGTGGACAGCTCCAAATACAAGGGCCCGTTGGGTGACTTCAAGGACAAGTACGCGATCGCCGGCAGCTACTGGCCGCCGCAGTTCACGCTCATGAACGGCGATACGCTTGAGCCGCTGAAGATTGTCTCTACCCGAGGCAATACCGTGGATACGCAGGAGTACCACCCAGAGCCGCGCGTGGCTTCGATCGTGGCTTCGCACTTCAAGCCGGAGTTTGTCGTCAACGTCAAGGAGACCGGGCAGACATTGATGGTGGACTACTCGAACATCGATGCGCTGAAAGTTACCAGCATCGGCACTGCGCGCTTTCTGCACGACGGCGGGTGGGACAGCAGCAAGCGCTACTTCATGGTGGCAGCCAACCAAAGCAACAAAATTGCAGCGGTGGACGCGAAGGAAGGCAAGTTGGTCAAGCTGGTCGACGTGGGCAAGATCCCGCACCCCGGTCGCGGCGCCAATTTCATTCATCCGAAGTTCGGTCCGTCTGGGCGACCGGCCACCTGGGCGACGAGACCATCTCGCTGATCGGCACCGATCCCGTCAAGCACAAGCAGTACGCCTTCAAGGAAGTGGCCAAGCTCAAGGGTCCGGGAGGCGGCGCGCTTTTCATCAAGAGCCATCCGAAGAGCCAGCATCTGTATTCGGACACGCCTCTGAACCCGGATGCCGCCGTGTCGCAATCGGTGGCGGTGTTCGACATCAAGAACCTCGACAAGGGCTACACCGTGCTGCCGATCGCCGAGTGGGCGGGGCTGAAGGATGACGGCGCCAAGCGCGTCGTGCAGCCTGAGTTCAACAAGGCTGGCGATGAGGTCTGGTTCGCGGTCTGGTCGGCCAAGAACAAGGAAAGTGCGCTGGTCGTGGTTGATGACAAGACGCTGAAGCTCAAGGCCGTGATCAAGGACCCGCGCCTGATCACGCCGACCGGCCACTTCAACATCTACAACACTCAGCACGACGTCTATTGAGCGTCAGGAGCGCCGCATTATGAAAGCACTGTTGATGCTCGCCGCGGCCCTCGGGCTGGCCTTGCCTGCGGCACAGGCCAGCGTTGAGGAGACGATGACCAAGGCGGGTTGCATGGCCTGTCATGCCAAGGACAGGAAGCTGGTGGGACCGTCCTTCAAGGACGTGGCCGCCAAGTACAAGGGTCAGGACGCAGTGGGTGCGCTGGCGCAGAAGGTGCGTTCGGGTGGCAAGGGCGTTTATGGGCCCATCCCGATGCCTCCGACTGGGCCGGACAAGATTTCCGACGGAGATCTAAAGCAGGCTCTGGCTTGGGTGTTGAAGCAGTGAAGTCGCCTGGCTCGTGGCAGCGGCCCTGGATAGTGCTGGCTGCTGCGAGCCTCGCGGTTCCAACAATGGCGGCTTTGCCTGCTTCGGCGGCAAAGCTGTCGGCCTTTGTGGAGGAGCAGTCGGCGCTTGCGGGTCCAGCTGCATCAAGCTTGCTGGCTGCCGGCTTTCGTCTGCAGGCAGGGCAGGGGCAGTTGCAGTTGCTGGAGAATGCTTCCGGCATGCCGCTGCGGCGTTGGGCCTTGCAGGATCGTCAGGGGCACCGCGCGGCTGGCGTTGTGGCGCTGCTGCATTCGCAGCAGCGGCGCAGTTTCATCGTCGTGCTTGCCGGTCTGTCCGAGCTTTGGGAGATCTCTCACGACCCAGCGGCCGAACCCGTGTTTGCCGGTTTGGTCCATGACTACCGAATGGGTGAAGGCTTGGCTGAGCCCGGCTATTTGGCGCTGCGACGCACACCGCTGGACCTGCCGCTGAGCGCTGCGCAGCTGGTTGAAGGGCAACCCTGGCTGGTGGCGCAGCAGGGAGCGGATGCCGTGTTGATTCATCTGGACGTACGCCGGCTTATCGCCAGGGTGCCAGCAGCCGATGCGCTGTCGGCGCGGCTGCAGTTCACGCCGGATGGTGTGCGGGTTTTGGTCTTCGGTGAGGGGCCGAGGCTGCAGCGCCTCGACACCCGGCGATGGCTGTTGCTGGAGCCTTGATTCAAGCCTCAGCCTGCGAGTAATGCGCCAGCCGGCGTGTGTCCGGGATGTGGATGTCGCGCTTGTTCACCCGGATAAGGCCGGCCTCATCCAGCTCACGCAGCACCCGGGAAAAATACTCTGGCGTCAGCGAAAGGCGTGCCGCGATGGCAGCCTTGCTCACTGGCAGGGAAACCGTCAGCGGCCTGCCGCTGCTGCATTTCGAGGGGACTTCGTCCGCTTGATCAAGCAAATAGCCCACCACGCGTCGCAGCCCGCTGTGCAGGCAATAGGATTCAACGTCCCGCAACAGCCCCTGCATGCGCTGCGAAGCCCCGGCCAGCATCCGCAGTGCAAAGGCCGGATGCTGAAGTACCAGCGCGGTGACGGCGGTCTTGGGCACACGCACCAGCAGGGCAGGCGTCAGCGCCTGCACATTCAAGCCGTGGCTGTGCTCATTGAAGACGCACAGCTCGGCGATGGGCTGTCCCGGACCGGCCAGCTCAAACACCTTTTCGGCGCCGTTGTCAGCCACCGAGTAGACCTTCAGATGGCCGGTGACGACCAGATGGAAGGCGTCACAGCGGTCGCCGGCCGCGAACAGCATTTCGCCGCGCTCCAGGCGCTGCAAGCTGCAGCCGTCACGGGCGATGCGCTCACGGTCCTGCGCCGGCAACTCGCTGAACAGCGGCAGCACGGAAAGATAGCGGACGAGATCGAAAGTGGTTGTCATGGTGCGCTCTCCCGGGAAACTTCTTGAGAGCGCGATTCTTCGGCCAGCGGCGCCAGCGAGTTTGACTAGCATCAAGCCTGAGCGGCGACTAGTTCGACAGAACTATGTCGACAAGATCGACCCTCGTCCGTTCGAACGAAGCCGGGCCGCAGGCTCAGCGTCACGGCCGCTATACAGGACGTGCAGGGTAGTGTGACAGGCCTTGCACATCGAGAATGCGGATGTCGCGCTTGTCGATCTCGATCAGGCGCGCGGCCTCCAGTTCGTGCAGCACTCGGGAGAAGTATTCCGGCGTCAGGCTCAGGCGCGAGGCCAGCGTGGCCTTGCTGACAGGTAGTGAAACCGTTATCACCTCGCCGCTGACACAATCCTCAGCCTGTTGGTCACGAAGCAGGTAGCCGATGACGCGTTGCACGCCGCTGTGCAGCGCGTAGGCCTCAACGTCATGCACCAGGCCGTGGAGGCGCCGGGAGATGCCGGCCAGCATACGCAGCGCGAAGCGCGGGTCGTGCGCAATCTCGGTCAGCACGGCCTGCTTGCTGACACTCAGCAGCAGCGTGTCGGTCAGAGCCTGTGCATTGATGATGTAGGGCTTGCCGGTGAACATCAGCGCTTCGGCGAAGCTGTGGCCGGGAGCGACCAATTCGATCACCTTCTCCTGCCCGGCGGGTGAGATCGCATAGAGCTTGACTTGCCCCGTCACCGTGACATGGAACTCCTCGCAAGGCTCGCCGACGCGGAAGATGGTTTCGCCGCGCGCCACCCGCAAGAGCCGGCAACCGCCGGACAAGCGCTCCAACTCCGTGGGCGACAGATCGGTGAACAGCGGCAGTACCGAGAGATAGCGGGGAAGGTCAAAGCTGCGGGCGTCCATGGGAAAGGCTCCACCGCCCAGGGGACGGCCTGCTGCGATTGTGTCGAGCTTGCGTCTGTGCTGCCTTGACTCCGGTTAAGTCCGAAGCCGATCAAGGGGGCAGCAGGTGAGGCTGCCCTTGATACGGTGTGGAGCATGAATCTCCTGGGGAGGAGGGGGAATTTCGCGCACATGGCGCTTGCTTCGGCCGCAATACGGCTCGGCCGAGCAAGACCCACCGCAGGATGGCGCTGAAGTTGACGGTGCCGATGCTGCCCAGCGCCCGGCCTGGACTGGCACGGGTGTCCGCGCCGGCATGGCGGGTGTCGCGGAACCTCGCGATCACGTGCTGCACACACATCACAGCAGTCTTCGGACAGGGCAGGGGTTCGTCAGGCGCGTCCACATCGGCGGGGGTGAGGCGCATGTCTCCGCCGCTGAACATCGAGCGCATGGATGGACGTCCTTCCATTGTCTTGTCGCAGGGGCGCTCCACCGTGCCACGTGTGTGAGCAGGGTGGAGAGTCTCGCGACGCCGGTTCATCCCTGGCGTGCCAATTGGGCGTAGAGCGCCGTCAGCCGCTGTGGCAGCTGGGTGGGCTGGCGCACCTGGGCCCAGCCTTGGCGGCCGAATAAGTGCGGCAGGTAGGCATGTGCCTCCTCGTCGATGCTCAGGCAGAAAGGCGTGAGCCCGGCCTCACGTGCCTGCGCCACGGCGTGGCGCGTGTCCTCGATGCCCCAGCGACCTTCGTAGACGTCCAGGTCGTTGGGCTTGCCGTCGGTCAGGATCAGCAGCAGGCGCTGGCGCTCTGGGCGCTGCGCCAGGCGCTCGGTAGCGGCGCGCAGGGCGGCGCCCATGCGTGTGTAATAGCCGGGCTTGATGGCGCCCACGCGGGCCTGCGCCGCCGCGCTCCAGCGCTCGTCGAATGCCTTGAGCAGCTGCAATCGCACATGGCTGCGCCGTACCGAAGAGAAGCCTAGCATCTCGAAGGCATCGCCGCAGCCGTCCAGCGCCTCGCCGAACACATAGAGCGCTTCGCGGATCACATCGATCACGCGCTGCTCGTTGCTGCAGTAGGCGTCAGTGGACAGCGACAGATCGGCCAGCAGCAGGCTGGCCAGCTGGCGTTCGCCGCGGGCACGGCGCGCGAACACCGCCGGCTCGGCGCCGCGGCGGTCGCCCTGGCTGCCGCAGGCGTGGCGCACCCACGCATCCAGGTCCAGCGCCTCGCCGTCAGTGCAGCCGCGCTGCCATTGCGGTGCGGCGCGCAGCACCTCGAGGCGGCGCCGCATGCGCCGGGCGGTCGCGCGCAAGGCTGGCGGCGGCTCGAACAGGGTGCCAGGGCGCGCCTGCAAGGTGTGCACGGCGCAGTACGCGGGCAGCAGTCGCTTGCGCTTCCAGTCCCATTCGGGCAGCGCCAGCGGTGCGCCCAGGGGCACATCGTCCTGTGCGGCGCTGGGCAGGTCGAGGTCGAACTTGATGCGCGAGGCGCCAGTCTGGCCCTTGCGGCTGAGGGTTAGCCGCTCCATGTCGTCGGCGGCGCGGCTGGCATTGCCGTCGTCCTCGTCGTCCTCGCCGCGGTCCAGCGAGGCGCGCTCGCTCCAGGTCATGATGGATTCCAGCTTGGAGGCCAGCAGCAGCGGCGCGCGCTGCTGCGCGTCTGGCTCGGCCTGGCGGCTTCGTCGGCGTGTGGCGCCACCGTTGGCCGCCGCCGCGGCGCGCTGCATGGCCTGGCTGTCGCTGCGCTTGCCAGCGCTTGCTGTCGCCGGTGTGTTCACGGCCTCCAGCCACATCCAGACTGGCGCCACGTTGCTTGCGTCGGCACGGGCAGCTTCCGGCGGCGCTTGATCTCCGTCGCGCAATGCCGCTTGAACTGCGGCTTCGGCGGCGTCCAGCGGCCGGCCACTGCGCGGCGCTGGCCGCAGTGCCAGTTCGGCTTGTCGCAGGCGCTCCCAGCGCGGACGCAGGCCGGGACAGCGCTGCAACGCACGCGTGCTGGCTGACAGGTTGTCGGCGATCCAGCCCCGGCCAGGCTGGTAGGCAGCGGCCAGCGCGGCCAGCCACAGATACAGATCGCGGTTGAGCTGCAGCTCGGCATGCACGGCAATGTGCGGCGGCAGGGCCAGTGTGTCGGCATCGAGCTGGGGGCGCTCCGCTCGCAGTCCGCTGCCGGCCAGGCGTTGCAGCCATTCGCGTGTGCCACCGCTGCGGGCTGCACCGGCCGGCACCAGGCGCACCCCCGGCGGCCCGCCAGCGGCGCGGAACAGCAGGCCGGCGCTGCACTCGACTTCGGCCAGCGTGACGGCGGCCTGCGCATGGCTGGAGTCGGCCAGGCGCGTGATGAAGCGATGCCAGCGTTCGCCGATCCACTCTTCCATCTCAGCGCTGCTCCTCGCGGCGTTGGCGCAGCGTCTCGCGCACCGCGTCCACGCCGACTTTCCATTCCAGGTTGACGCCTGGCGTGGGCCGCGCGGCATGCGAGCTTTCGCACTCGGTCACGCATTGGCCGCACTGCACGCAGGAGAACATCATCCGTTTGATATTGCGCGGGTTCAAGCGCATCGGGCAGGCCACGTCGCAGGCGCTGCCCTGCGGGGCCTGCTCGGTCTCGCAGCCGCGGCAGTCGCGCGCGCGGCGGCGGTCGAATGCCACCACCAAGGCCTTGGGGTTGGCCATCCAGGCCAAACTCTGGAACAGGCCGACCGCGCAGCCGAAGCGGCAGAACAGATGTCGCGCCAACAGCAGCTCGGCAGTGAAGACGCCGCCAGCGATCAGGATGAAGCGGGCCTCGGCCGGCGTCAGCGAGGCGCTCAGCAGATGGCTCCAGACCCGCACCGGCGGCAGCAGATAGGTGAGCAGCGTGATCGACCACAGGAAGCCGAAGAAGGCGCAGCTGATGAAGAACAGCGGCCACCAGCGCGCATCGGGCGCCTCGCCCGGGCGCAGCGTGCGCTGCCGGTCCCACAGGCTGAAGCGGCCGCTGGCCTTGTGCAGCAGCGCGTTCAAGCCTTCCACCAGCGAGAAATGCGGGCACAGCCAGCCGCAGTAGAGCCGGCCCCAGCGCCAGGCGACATAGAGAAAGCCGCCTACCAGCGCCAGCGCTGGAAGGATGCCGCGCAAGATCAGCGCCAGCGCGGCCTCGGTGGGCGTGACTTGATGCTGCGCCAGCGCGTCGATCCCCAGACTCCAGCGCAGGCCCAACACCCAGAGCTGTGTCTCGGTGAGATCGAAGCGCAGCAGGTTCAGCGCCGGTGCCAGGAGGAACAAGGCGAAGAAGGCCGCCTGCGCGAGGCGCCGCCGGCGCTGCAGACGCGCCAGTGGCAGCGCGTCGTTGCGCTGGAACAGGGCAGCGCGGGCCGGATCAGGCATGGCCGAGCACCGCGGCCGCCACCTCGGCCAGGGCGGCCACGGTCTCGCCGTCGTCGCTCAGAGCGGCGATCACCGCGGCCTGCACCGCTTCAGCCAGCGGCAGGCCTGCCACTGCCAGGCGAGCAGCCATGACCAGCAACCGGGTGCTGGCGCTTTCTTCCAGATCGTGGTCGGTCAGGCGGCGCAGCGCCTGCGCCAGTCGCACCAGCTGCGCGGCCATGTCGGTCGTGCAGCCGCTCTCGGCCTGCACGATGCGGGCCTCGATCTCGGGCGCCGGGTAGTCCAGCGCGAGCGCCACAAAGCGCTGGCGCGTGCTGGGCTTCAAGCCCTTGAGCAGGTTCTGGTAACCAGGGTTGTAGCTGATGACCAGCATGAAACCTGGAGCGGCGGAAATTTGCTCGCCGGTGCGCTCGATGGGCAGGACGCGGCGGTCGTCGGCCAGCGGGTGCAGTACCACGGTGGTGTCCTTGCGCGCTTCCACCACTTCGTCCAGATAGCAGATAGCGCCTTCGCGCACCGCCCGCGTCAGCGGCCCGTCGCACCAGCGCGTGTCGCCGCCAGCGATCAGGTGGCGGCCCACCAGATCGGCGGCGCTGAGGTCATCGTGGCAGCTGACCGTGATCAGCGGCCGGTTCAACCGTGCAGCCATGTGCTCGACCAGCCGCGTCTTGCCGCAGCCGGTCGGGCCCTTGATCAGGAGCGGCAGCCGCGCTGCATGGGCCTGCGCGAACAGCTCGCACTCGCGGCCCTGGGCCGCGTAGAACGGTGCCGTCTCGCAGGCCTGGGACAGCATGTTCATGCTGTCCTCAGCGCTGCGTTGCCGGCAATCCGCTCGTCCTCATCGCGGCCAGGGCCAACGAAGAATGCGGCCAGATAGGTCAGCAGTCCGGCCAGGAACATCACGCCGCCGGCGACCCGCACCCAATAGAAGAAACGCAGTTGGTCTTGCGTGGCCATGAAGCCCATTGCGCCTTCGGTGGGGATGCGTTGCAGCCAGACCTGCAGGATGCCGGCGCCGGTCAGTGCCAGCACCATCACGGCCATGCCGATGCTCATGATCCAGAAACTCCACATCTCCCAGGCCTGGGCGCGCTTGGAGTTGGCCTCGCGACCGCGCAGGATGGGCATGGCATAGCTGATCACTGCGATCACCACCAGCACATAGGCGCCGTAGAAAGCCAGGTGGCCGTGTGCCGCCGTAATCTGGCTG
>JACDQM010000097.1 GCA_015657635.1 Roseateles sp. | reverse complement strand
GGGCCCCAGGAAGCCAGCCAAACCATGACGAGCGAACGCAAACCCATCAGCCTGCATCGCCTGCAGGACATGCATGCCAGCGGCGAGAAGATCGCCATGCTGACCTGCTACGACGCGGCCTTTGCCGGCCTGCTGGACGCCGCCGGCGTGGACGTGCTGCTGATCGGCGATTCGCTGGGCAATGTGCTGCAGGGCCGCGGCTCCACCGCGCCGGTGACGCTGGAGGACATGGTCTATCACACCACCTGCGTGCGGCGCGGCGTCAAGACGGCCTGGGTCGTCGCCGACCTGCCCTTCGACAGCTACCACGCGTCAAAGGAAGAGGCCTGGAAGAGCGCCGCCGCGCTGGTCAAGGCCGGCGCGCACATGGTCAAGCTCGAAGGCGGTGGCTGGACGCCGGAGACCGTGCGCTTCATCAGCGAGCGCGGCATTCCGGTCTGTGCCCATCTGGGCTTCACGCCGCAGACCGTCACCGCGCTGGGCGGCTTCAAGGTGCAGGGGCGCGACGAGGCCGGTGCCGCGCGCATCAAGCGCGAGACGCAGGAGCTGGTCGACGCCGGCGCCGCGATGCTGCTCTACGAGATGGTGCCGGCCGCGCTGGCCGCCGAGATCACCGCCGCCTCACCGGTGCCGGTGATCGGCATCGGTGCCGGCGTCGGCACCTCGGGCCAGGTGCTGGTGCTGCACGACATGCTGGACATCACGGCCGGGCGCAAGCCGCGCTTCGTCAAGAACTTCATGGCTGGCGCTGCCTCGGTGCAGGACGCGATCGGCCGCTATGTGGCCGAGGTCAAGGCCAAGACCTTCCCGGTCAACGAGATCCACGGATTCTGAGAACGACGATGAAAGTCATCCACAGCATCGCCGAGCTGCGGCAGGCGCTGGGCAGCAGCCCGCGCGGCTTCGTGCCGACGATGGGCAATCTGCATGAGGGCCACCTGTCGCTGGTGCGCCAGGCGAAAGAGTCCATGAACGGCGGCCCGGTGGTCGCCAGCATCTTCGTGAATCGGCTGCAGTTCGCGCCGCACGAGGACTTCGACACCTACCCGCGCACACTGGAGCGCGACTGCGCGCTGCTCGAAGGCGCGGGCTGCGACTTCGTCTTTGCGCCCAGCGAGGCCGAGCTCTATCCCGAGCCGCAGGGCTACAAGGTGACGCCGCCGACCGAGCTGGCCGACATCCTCGAGGGCCATTTCCGCCCCGGCTTCTTCACCGGCGTCTGCACCGTGGTGCACAAGCTCTTCAACATCGTGCAGCCCACGCTCGCGGCCTTCGGCAAGAAGGACTACCAGCAGCTGATGGTGATCCGCCGCATGGTGGCGCAGATGGCGCTGCCGGTGCAGATCATCGGCGGCGAGACCACGCGCAGCGAGCTGGGCTTGGCGCTGTCCTCGCGCAACGGCTATCTGAGCGAGGCCGAGCGCGCCGAGGCCTTGCGCCTTTCCCGCACGCTGAAGGCCATGATCGCGCGCTGGCAAGGTGGCGAGCGCGACGTGGCCGCCATCGAGGCGGCGGCGCTGCAGGCCCTGCGCGATGCCGGCTGGGCGCCTGACTACATGGTGCTGCGCCGCCAGCGCGACCTGGGCGAGCCCGTGGAGGGCGCGCCGCTGGTGGTGCTGGGTGCGGCCAGGCTGGGCACGACCCGCCTGATCGACAACCTGGAGTTGTGACCCCAGGGTGCCGTAAGGCTTACTGAACGCTGATCAGCTCGACTTCGAAGATCAGCGCCGCATTGGCCGGGATCGCGCCGCTGCCAGCGCCCTGTGCGCCGTAGCCCTGAGCGGCCGGAATCAGCAGCGTGCGCTTGCCGCCGGCCTTCATGCCGGCAAAGCCCTTGTCCCAGCCCTGGATCACAGCGCCCGCACCCAGCGTGAAGGCAAACGGCGTCTTGCCGACGGAGCTGTCGAACTGGCTGCCCTTCTGATTGGTGGCGCGAACGTCGTACAACCAGCCGGTGTAGTGCACGGTCAGCCGCTTGCCGTTCAGCGCCTCAGCGCCGGTGCCGGCCAGCGTGTCGGTGGTTTTCAGCGCCTGCACTGCATTCGAGCCGGAGATCTCGGCCCAGCTCTGGCTGCTGTCGCCGCCACCGCCGCCGCCACAGGCGCTCAGGCCCAGCAGGGAAACAAGACTCAGAGCCAGCAGCTGGCGGCGTGTAGAGGCAATCTTCATGGTCAGAGCAATCAGCAGTTGAGCAAGGGAGTGAAAGCAAGGCTGCTGCGTCCTTCGTGAGGACGGCTGCACTTGCGCCTGTGGCGCGCGAGTGTAGCGGCGGCCAGCGGCGCTGACGTTTTGTTGCATCCGGCGCCGGGCCGCGTCATCGCCGCAGCCCTGGTAGCCGTTGAGCAGGCATTCCGCCTGGAGAAGCCGCGATGCGTTCCCTGTTCAAGCTTGCCCTGCCTGCCCTGCTGACCCTGTTGCTGAGCGCCTGCGGCGGCGGCGGTGGCGACGGCCCGCATGACAACGGCCCCTGGCCGAGCCCCAACCCGAATCCCTACCCGCCCACCAGCAGCTGCAGCAGCACCGGCCTGCAGGCCGCGGCGCAGAGCAGCTGGCCCAGCGTCTGCATGCTGACCAGCAGCGGCGAGCTGGTGATCGAGCTCTACGACCTGGGCTATGCGCCGGCCACCGTGGGCAACTTCCTGCGCCTGGTGGCTGACGGCTACTACCGCAACACCTTGTTTCACCATGTCGACCGCGACTTCATCGTGCAGGCAGGCGGCTACACCAGCGGCCAGTACCTGAAACCGCCGCCCTATGCGCCCATCGTGCTGGAGAGCAACAACGGCCTGTCGAACCGGCGCGGCACCCTTGCGATGGCCCGGCGCAGCGCCGCCAACAGCGCCACCACGCAGTTCTTCATCAACGTGGTCGACAACCCGGGCCTGGACTACAAGAGCGCTGCCGATCCCGGCTATGCGGTGTTCGGCCGCGTGATCTCGGGCATGAACACGTTGGACGCGATCAATGTCGTGCCGACCTACTACTACAGCGCCAGCGACATCCGCCCGCGCCAGGAAGTGCTGATCTACTGGGTGCAGCGGCTGAAGTAGCAGGCCTTGCGGCCGCACCGATGCTTGCAACTCAGGCTTGCCGCCCGCGTGCTTCCAAGACTCGGCTCACGCCTTCAGGAACTCGACCTTGCTGCCCAGCCAGCGCGTCACTTGGGCGTGGGCCGCGGCCGGGTGTTGGTCGAGCAGCTGAGGCGCCAGCGCTCGCGCGGCCTTCAGCAACGGCGCATCCTCCTGCAGATCGGCGAAGCGCAAGAGCTCGGCGCCGCTCTGGCGTGCGCCCATGAACTCGCCGGGGCCGCGGATGTCCAGGTCGCGGCGAGCGATCTCGAAGCCGTCGGTGGTTTCGGCCATCGCGCGCAGCCGGTCCTTGCCGGTGATGGACAGCGGGCCGGTGTAGAGCAGCACGCACACACTCGCCACCGCGCCACGGCCCACGCGCCCGCGCAGCTGGTGCAGCTGGCTCAGGCCAAAGCGCTCGGCGTGCTCGATCACCATCAGGCTGGCGTTGGGCACGTCCACGCCGACTTCGATCACCGTGGTGGCCACCAGCACGCTCAGGCGGTTGGCACTGAATTCGGCCATCACCGCGGCCTTCTCGGCGGGGGGCATGCGGCCATGCAGCAAGCCCACGCCATGGCCGGACAGCGCAGCGCTGAGCTCGGCATGGGTCTCGGTGGCGTTTTTCAGATCGAGCGTCTCGCTTTCCTCGATCAAGGGGCAGACCCAGTAGACCTGCTGTCCTTGCTCGACCGCATCGGCGATCTTGGCGATCACCTCCAGCCGTTTCGTGTCGGCGAACACCTTGGTGACGATGGGGCTGCGGCCCGGCGGCAGCTCGTCGATGGTGGAGACGGCCAGGTCGGCGAAGTAGGTCATCGCCAGAGTTCTTGGGATGGGCGTTGCGCTCATCATCAGCATGTGCGGTTCGGCAGAGTGCCCCCACGTCGCCTGCGGCTCCTGCCCCCCCGAGGGGGCGCGCATCGCCTTGGGGCGGCCCGGCGGCAATGCCGTTCCCGCTAAAGCCTCTGGCGGCCTGCAGCTGCAGCTTCTTGCGCAGCGCCAGCCGCTGCGCCACACCGAAGCGGTGCTGCTCATCGACGATGGCCAGGCCCAGCTGCCTGAACTGCACCTTGTCCTCGATCACCGCATGCGTGCCCACCACCAGGCCGGCGCTGCCGTCGGCCACCGCGTCCAGCATCTTCTGGCGCGCCTTGCCCTTCACCGAGCCGGTCAGCCAGGCGACCTTGATGCCCAGCGGCTCCAGCCACTGCACCAGCTTGCGGAAATGCTGCTCGGCCAGGATCTCGGTGGGTGCCATCAGCGCGCATTGCCAGCCGGCATCCATGCACACCGCCGCAGCCAGCGCGGCCACCACGGTCTTGCCCGAGCCCACATCGCCCTGCAGCAGTCGATGCATCGGTTGCGGCAGGGCCAGGTCTTGCGCGATCTCCTCGACCACGCGCTGCTGCGCGCCGGTCAGCCCGAAGGGCAGGGCGCCGAGCAGCTGCTCATGCAGGCCACCGCGCGCGCCGCGTAGCGCCGGTGCCTTCAGCCGAGCCCGTTCGCGCTGCGCCTGCAGCTGGCTGAGCTGCTGGGCCAGCAGCTCCTCGAACTTCAGGCGCTGCCAGGCCGGATGGCTGTGGTCTTCCAGCGTGGCCAGACTGGCGCTGGGCGGCGGGTGGTGCAGAAACTCCAGCGCCTCGCGCAGCGGCGGCAGCTGGCGCGGCACGGTGCCGGCCGGCAGCAGTTCCTGCAGCGGCGCGCGCTTCATCGCGGCCGCCACGGCCTTGCGCAGATAGGCCTGCGGCAGGCCGGCGCTGGCCGGGTAGACGGGGGTCAGGCTTTGCGCCAGCGGCGTGTCCTCATCCACCGCCTTGAAGGCCGGGTGCACCATCTCGCGGCCGAAGAAGCCCACGCGCAGCTCGCCGCGCACGCGCAACCGGGTGCCTACGGGCATGGCTTTCTGGTGCGAGGGATAGAAGTGCAGGAAGCGCAGCAGCAGCGATTCGCTGTCGTCCTCGATGCGCACGATCAGCTGGCGCCGGCCGCGCAGCTCGACACGGCATTCGCTGACCACGCCTTCGCACTGCAGCGTGTCGCCCTCACGGCCGCTGCCAATCGGCACGATGCGCGTCTCGTCCTCGTAGCGCAGCGGGATGTGCAGCGCCAGGTCGATGTCGCGCAGCAGGCCGAGTTTCTCCATCGCCTTTTGCGGCGCGGACTTCGGCTTGGCTGCAGTGGACGAAGAGGGGGCTGCCTCAGGCATGGCCGGCATTGTGCCGCCAGTGCATCGCTTCAGCCGCGAGCCTCGCGCAGCAGGGCGTCACGGACCCAGGCCGTAGCCTCGTGCAGCTCATCCGCGCACATCAGGAAGTAGGCGTCCGGCGATGGCAAGGCGGGGCCGGGCAGGGCCAGCAACTGACCGCGCCGCACGGCGGGTGCGCAAAGGTCGGCGGGCAGCAAAGCGACGCCGGCGCCCTGCATGCAGGCCTCGGCCGCCAGATGGACCAGGTTGAAACGCAGACCGGACAGAGGCGACTGGACCGCCAGCCCGGCTTCCGCGAACCAGGCCTCGAATCCGGGCGAATTCCAGCCACGGTCCTCGGCGCTGAGGTGCAGCAGGGGCAGGTGTCGCATCACCTCGGCAGGACGTGGCAGACGGCCAGGCCGTCGCGCCAGCAGGCTGGGCGCGGCGAAGGCGCGAAAGGGTGCGTCGAGCAAGCGCTGCTGGCTATGGCCAGGCAGCTCGCTGCGCCGGTAGTAAATCGATAGGTCGGCATTCAGCCGGCCGGTCGAGCGATGCGGTTCGGCCAGCACCCTGATCTCGATCTCCGGGCGAAGCCGGTTCAATGCGATCAACTGCGGCGTCAGCCAAAGGGTGGCAACGCTGAGCTGCGAGCGAATGCTCACCACCGGTCGTTCGCGGTGCTCGCGAACCTTGCGGCTGGTGCTGACCAGCATCTCGAAGGCGTCGTGCACGCGAAGCGAGAAATCGCGGCCAGCGTCGGTGAGCGCCACGCCATTGGCATTGCGGTGGAACAGCGGCTGGCCCAGCCAGTGCTCCAGCTGCTTGATCTGGTGGCTGACCGCTGCCGCGCTCAGGTGCAGCTCATTCGCCCCTCGGGCGAAGCTCATGTGGCGGGCTGCGGCCTCGAAGGCACGCAGTGCGAGCAAGGGCGGGATGCGCTTGTTGTCCATGCGGCATTGTTGGGCATCCGGATGCGCAGCGGTGAAGCCAGCCAGGCTCAATCCTGTAAGGCCTCAGCCCTCAAGACATCTGTTTGCCGCAGACCCGGTTCAGCGCGCACGATCACGGCTCGCCAGGCTCCTGTGTCGGTCTTGCTCTTTGATTGCCATGCCTCTCCTTTCCAAGAAACCACGCCAGTCACTGCTCCACCCCGGCCCCGTTCAACGCCAGCGACAAGCCTGGCTGGTGCTGCGGCTGGTACTCGCCCTGTTGATCGGCATGCACGGTCTGGCGCGAGTCTGGTACGGCGCGGTGGCACCCTTCGGTCAGTGGTTGGACGGACAGGGCCTTGCCGCCGGTATGGCCATCGCCGTGGCGATCACCGTGCTGGAGATTGTCGGCGCGGTGCTGCTGGTTCTGGGGCGCGCTCTGGTGCTGCTGTGCCCGGCGCTTGCGGCCGTCTATGCGGTGGGCATCGCGCTGGTGCATGCGCCTGCCGGCTGGTTCGTCGTCGGCCTGGGGCGCAATGGCGCCGAGTACTCGGTGCTGCTGATCGCCTGCCTGCTGATGCTTGCCTGGCAGGCCACGCCGCCTTCTTCGCCCTCTGCTTCTTCTTCCTCTTCACTCTGAAACGACGACATGTTCAACGCATCGCCCCGAACCTTTGGACCTCTCCGCCCGAACCTGGCGCTGCACGCGCTGCTTGCAGCCCTGCCGCTGCTGGGCGCCTGCGGCAGCATTGCGGGCAGCACCAATATGCTCAGCGATGAGCGCATCGTTGCCGAAGCTGCCGGCACCCTGGGCAAGATGCCTGCAGAACTGAAGTTGATGTCGCGACAGACCTCGGGCACCAATACTTATGCGGTGTTGCGAAGCAAGGACGGCAAGGAGCACAGCTGCACGATCAATGGTGGCAATCTGCTGTCCTTCGGCATGGTGAACCCGCCGAGCTGCCAGCCGCGCTAGGAGTCTGCGCGCAACTGGACCGGGCGCTTGAGGCCGCGAATTGGCCCGCGGGTCACTGCGGATGGGGCTGCGAGCGAGCAGTGATGCATCCGTCGATGCCGATGGGTGCAGCAGGTGGCAAGTCAGGTCAGTGCGCCCTGCTCGCTGCCGGTTTGCCGATTGAGGGCCGGATTCGGGCGTGCGGTTTATTCTGGACACATGAACAGCGTGAATATTTTCTTGGCCATTGCGGCCGCCCTGGCAATCTTGATCGGGCTGGTGCACTCCGTCTTGGGCGAACGCCTGATCTTCTCCCGCTTGCGGCGAGGGACCGTGGTGCCCGCGCAGGGCGATACGCTGCTGAGCAGGAAACACGTGGGCATCGTCTGGGCCACATGGCACATCGTCACGGTGTTGGGTTGGGCCGTCGCTGCCGCACTGCTGCTACTGAGTGCTGAGCCGTCGCTCAGCCCGCTGCACATTGCGCTGCTGCGGGTCATTGCGCTGGCCATGGCCGCCTCAGGGCTGCTGGTGCTGGTGGGCACCAAGGCGCGCCATCCGGGCTGGATCGGTCTCGTGGGTGTCGCGGTCCTGATCTGGCTTGGCTTGCCGGCCTAACTGTGCAGCGCCAGGTCGATGTCGCGCAGCAGGCCCAGCTTGTCCATCGCCTTCTGTGGCCCGGTCTTCGGCTTGGTTGGCGTGCGGCGGGGGCGTTGGCGGCCTCGGGCATGGGCCGGATGCTGCCTCGGTGGGTGGGGTTTTTGGCGGTCAACGCTCCAGCTCCCCAGTGCGTTCAACTGGCCACGACACCAGCCTGCGCCCAGCGCGATCCATGCAATGAAGCACTCGAAGAATTGGCACGCCAGACCTGGTCTGGCCGTCGCGGCACTGGCGATGGCGCTGCTGAGCGGGTGCGCGAGCATGAGCGAAAAGGAATGCCTGAACGTCGACTGGACCGACAAAGGCCAGCGCGATGGGCGCAGCGGTGCCTTGCCGGATCTGGTGGAGTCGCACGCCAAGGCCTGTGCCAAGGTGGGGGTGCAGCCGGATGCGCGGGCTTGGCAGGACGGCTGGTCGCGCGGCATCCGCAGTTTCTGCCGTCCGCAGCGGGGCTGGCAGCAGGGTTTGCGCGGCGAGTTCTACAACGGTGTTTGCGCCGATCAGCCGGATGGCGAGGAGTTCGAGCGCAGCTACGAAGCCGCCAAGCGCATCCACGAGATCGGTCAGCGCATCGACCGCAATTACGTCGAGATGCAGCGGCTGGAGCGCGCGCTGGCGGATGCCAAGACGGACGATGAGCGCAAGCAGCTGCGCGCGCTGCTGCGAGCGCTGGACCTTGAGCAGTTCCGCCTGCGCAGCCAGCAGCAGACCCAGATGCTGATGGCACCACGCCCCTGAGCGGGGCGTGGTTTCTGACTCAATGAGCGGTGGCGCGCGC
>JACDQM010000096.1 GCA_015657635.1 Roseateles sp. | reverse complement strand
TTTCAAGCGACGCGCCCTCGAAACCGAACTGCGCGAACTGCCGCTCCGCTTCGGCACAGATCTCGGCCTCGCGGCGCAGCCGCGCTGCACGCGGTTGGGGCGCGGCCGCATCCCGACTGCGCAAAAGCGGTGCCGTACGGGCTTGGCGGGCCGGGGCTGACACGGTCTTGCGCGCCGCCGTGGTGCGCGCCGGCTTGGGGCTGTTCTTCGCTGACATCGGGCGATTATCAACAGCAGCGCGGCAACCGCGGGATTTCACCAACTGGCTATTTTTTACCAATAGGTAAAACATTCGTTCGCCAGCCATCTCTACAGCCAGCACCGCAGCCACCCGAGGCTGATGCGCTGGCCCAGACCCAGGAAAGACCAGCCGCCATGGACATCAACACGCCCGGCATCGCCGCCGGCCGCCTCAGCGAAGCCGAGTACGCGAGCCATTTCGCCGATGCACACCCGCCGCTGACACGCAGCCAGGCCCTGATCGAGGCCGAGCGCTGCTACTACTGCCATGACGCGCCCTGCTTCACCGCCTGTCCGACCGGCATCGACATCCCGAGCTTCATCCAGCGCATCGCGCAGGACAACACGCGCGGTGCGGCCGAAGCCATCCTCAGCGCCAATCCGCTGGGCGGCATGTGCGCCCGCGTCTGCCCGACCGAGGTGCTGTGCGAGCAGGCCTGCGTGCGCAACAGCAATGAGAGCAAGCCGGTCGAGATCGGCCTGCTGCAGCGCTTTGCCACCGATGCCTTCTTTGCCAAGCCGGACGCCAAGCCACTGTTCACACGCGCCGCGCCCACGGGCAAGACGGTGGCGGTGGTCGGCGCCGGTCCGGCGGGACTCGCCGCAGCGCATGGCCTGGCGCGGCGCGGCCATGAGGTCGTGCTGTTCGAAGCCCGGCCCAAGCTCGGCGGCCTGAACGAATATGGCCTGGCCAGCTACAAGACCACCGACAACTTCGCGCAGCGCGAAGTGGAGTGGCTGCAGTCCATCGGCGGCATCACGGTGAAGACCGGCCAGCAGCTGGGCCGCGACATCACGCTGAACCAGCTGGTGGCCGACTTCGACGCGGTCTTCCTCGGCCTGGGTCTGGCTGGCGTCAATGCACTGGGCATTGCCGAGCCGCAGTGCGAGGGGCTTCGCGCCGCGGTGGACTTCATCGCCGAACTGCGCCAGGCGCCCTCACCGGCCGCCGTCCCCATCGGCCAGAAGGTCGTCGTGATCGGCGGTGGCATGACGGCGGTGGATGCCGCGGTGCAAAGCAGGAAGCTCGGCGCACGCGAGGTCACGATGGTGTATCGCCGCGGGGTCGAGGCGATGAGCGCCTCCGGCCACGAACAGGCCTGGGCCCAGACCAACGGTGTGCAACTGCGCACCTGGGCGGCGCCCAAGCAGATCCTGTCGGAAGGCGGAAAAGTCACAGGCGTGCTGTTCGCAGTGACCGCGCTGCAGGACGGCCAGCTGGTCGAGACCGGCGAGCAGTTCACGCTGCAGGCCGATCTGGTGCTGAAGGCCATCGGCCAGAGCTTCGTGCCCGCAGGTCTGGAACTGACGCTGCAAGGCGGCCGCATCGCCACCGATGCGGCGGGCCAGACCAGCCACGCCAAGGTCTGGGCCGGCGGCGACTGCCGCTTCGGCGGCCGCGACCTGACGGTCGAGGCGGTTGAGCACGGCAAGCTGGCCGCGATTTCCATCGATCAATTCCTGAGCGCCTGAGGAGCGGAACATCATGGCTGACATCAGCAGCAACTTCCTGGGCATCAAGAGCCCGAATCCCTTCTGGCTGGCCTCGGCCCCGCCGACCGACAAGGAGATCAATGTCACCCGCGCCTTCGAGGCCGGCTGGGGCGGCGTGGTCTGGAAGACCCTGGGCGAGGACCCGCCGGTGGTCAATGTGTCCGGCCCGCGCTATGCCACGCTGATGAGCCAGGACCGGCGCGTGATCGGCCTGAACAATATCGAACTGATCACCGACCGGCCGCTGCGCACCAACCTGGAAGAGATCAAGCGCGTCAAGCGCGCCTGGCCTGACCGGGCCATGATCGTCTCGCTGATGGTGCCCTGCAATGAAGAGAGCTGGAAGGCCATCCTGCCCCTGGTCGAAGACACGGGCGCCGACGGCATCGAGCTGAACTTCGGCTGCCCCCACGGCATGAGCGAACGCGGCATGGGCTCGGCGGTGGGCCAGGTGCCCGAGTACATCCAGATGGTCACCGCCTGGTGCAAGCACTACTCCAAGCTGCCGGTGATCGTGAAGCTGACGCCCAACATCACCGATGTGCGTTTCCCGGCCCGCGCAGCCAAGGCCGGTGGCGCCGATGCAGTGAGCCTGATCAACACCATCAACTCGGTGATGGGCGTCGATCTGGACCGCATGGTGATGAACCCCAGCACCGACGGCTGGGGCTCGCACGGCGGCTACTGCGGCCCGGCGGTCAAGCCGATCGCGCAGAACATGGTGGCCGAGATCGCGCGCGACCCCTTGACCGCCGGCCTGCCAATTTCCGGCATCGGCGGCATCACGACCTGGCGCGATGCGGCCGAGTACATCGCGCTGGGCTGCGGCACGGTGCAGGTCTGCACTGCGGCGATGGTCTATGGCTTCAAGATCGTGCAGGACATGTGCTCGGGCCTCTCGAACTACATGGACGAGAAGGGCTACGCCAACATCGACGCGATGCGCGGCCTGGCCGTGCCGACGGTGAAGAACTGGAACCAGCTCAACCTGAACTACGTCGAGAAAGCCGTCATCAACCAGGACAACTGCATCCAGTGCGGCCGCTGCCATGTGGTCTGCGAGGACACCTCGCACCAGGCCATCTTTGCCACGAAAGATGGTCAGCGCCACTTCGAGATCAACGAAGCCGAGTGCGTGGGCTGCAACCTCTGCGTCTCGATCTGCCCGGTACCCGACACGATCACGATGCGCCGCGTGATGCCGGGCGAGATCGATGCGCGCACCGGCCAGCCGGTGAGCGGCGACTACGCCAACTGGACCAGCCACCCGAACAACCCGATGCGCGTCACGGCCTGAGCGGGTTTCCCATCTGGCGCAAAGGCCACGCAGGCATAAAGCTTGCACTGCAGGAATCACAGCAACTTCATTGACGGAGGATGAGCATGAGCAGCAGCATCGGCGCCACACGGGGCGCAGGCAGCACAGCGGACCACTCGCTGGCCAACGAGGACCTTTTGCCGACCACCGCCGCGCAGCGGCACTGGAACTGGAAGGACTACGCCGCACTTTGGGTGGGCATGGTGGTCTGCGTGCCGACCTACACCATGGCCAGCTCGATGCTGGATCAGGGTTTCAGCTGGCAGATGGCGGTGTGGCTGGTGTTCCTGGCCAATGTGATCGTGCTGATTCCGATGCTGCTGATCGGCCGCGTCGGCCCCAAGCATGGCATCCCCTTCCCGGTGCTGGCGCGCGCGTCCTTCGGCGTCAAGGGCGCCAACCTGCCTGCCGTGTTGCGCGGCCTGGTGGCCTGTGGCTGGTTCTCGATCAACTGCTACTTCGGCGCGCTGGCCTTGCACGGCTTCCTGAACGTGCTGGGCATGGGCCTGGCCGGACCGGCGGCGGGCGAGACCATCAGCAACTCGCAGTTCATGTGCTTCCTGGCCTTCTGGGCGCTGCACATCTGGTTCATCTGGAAGGGCCCCGAGTCCATCCGCAAGCTGGAAGTGATCGCCGCGCCGCTGATGATCGGCGCCTCCGTGCTGCTGGTGGTGGTGCTGATGCTCAAGGTACCTGGCGGCCAATTGCTGGCGCTGCCAGCCAAGGTGGTCGAAGGCGGACCCAAGACCTGGGCGGCGCTGACCGGCCTGGTGGGCTTCTGGGCCACGCTGGCGCTGAACATCCCCGACTTCACCCGCTTCGCCAAGAGCCAGAAAGACCAGGTGCTGGGCCAGGCGATCGGCCTGCCGATTCCGATGGCGCTGTTCTCGATGGTGGGCGTGATCGGCTTCTCGGCCTCGGCCATCCTCTATGGCAAGGCGCAGCTCTTCCCCGACGGCCTGCTGACGCAGATGGGCCCGGTGGCTGCCGGCGTCGGCCTGCTGGTGATCCTGCTGGCCAACCTGACCACCAATGTGGCGGCCAACCTGGTCTCGCCCTCGTATGACTTCAGCCAGGTCGCGCCCAGCAAGATCAGCTTCCGCATGGGCGGCATCATCGCCGCGCTGATCGGCCTGGTCTTCATGCCGTGGAAGCTGCTGGCCACCTCGGGCGGCTATCTGTTCACCTGGCTGGGCGGCTACGGCACGCTGCTGGGCGCCATCGCCGGCATCCTGCTGGTGGACTACTACCTGGTGCGCAAGACCGAGCTCAAGGTCGACGACCTGTATCGCCGCGGTGGTGACTACGAATACAGCGGCGGCTGGAACATCCAGGCGCTGATCGCCTTCGCACTCGGCGTGCTGCCCTGCCTGCCGGGTTATCTGGCGGTGTCCGGCCTGGTGGCCAAGGACAGCGTGCCGCCGCTGCTGCTCTCGCTGTTTGACTTCGGCTGGTTCTTCAGCCTGGCCGTCGCCGGCAGCTACTACTACCTGACGGCCAAGAAGCGCTGAAGCGCAGCACAAGGCCACTCCACGAGGAGACATCGATGAACCAGAAGCCCCTGTTGATCCGCGGCGGCACGGTGGTCAACGCCGACCGCGAGTTTGTGGCCGATGTGCTGTGTGTGGGCGGCAAGATCGCCGCCGTGGGCGCACGTGCGCTGGCCGAGGCGCCGGCCGGCTGCGAAACGCTCGATGCCTCGGGCCAGTACCTGCTGCCCGGCGGCATCGACCCACACACGCATATGCAGCTGCCCTTCATGGGCACGGTGACGATGGACGACTTCTTCACCGGCACGGCGGCGGGGCTGGCGGGCGGCACCACCTCCATCATCGACTTCGTGATTCCGAATCCGCAGCAGCCGCTGATGGAGGCCTACCAGACCTGGCGCGGCTGGGCCGAGAAGTCGGCCGCGGACTATGGCTTCCATGTCGCCGTCACCTGGTGGGGCGACAGCGTGCATGCGGACATGGGCCGGCTCGTGAAGGAAGAAGGCATCAACAGCTTCAAGCACTTCATGGCCTACAAGAACGCCATCATGTGCGACGACGAGACGCTGGTGAACAGCTTCAAGCGCGCGCTGGAGCTGGGCGCCATGCCCACCGTGCATGCCGAGAACGGCGAGCTGGTCTATCTGCTGCAGCAGGAAGTGGCCAAGATGGGCATCACCGGCCCCGAGGGCCATCCGCTGTCGCGCCCGCCCATGGTCGAGGGCGAGGCAGCCAACCGCGCCATCGCCATCGCAGATGTGCTGGGCGTGCCGATCTACATCGTGCATGTGAGCTGCATCGAGAGCGCCGAAGCCATCGCGCGCGCGCGTGCCCGCGGTCAGCGCGTCTACGGCGAGGTGCTGGCCGGCCATCTGCTGATCGATGACAGCGTCTACCGCCACCCGGATTTCGCCACCGCGGCGGCGCATGTGATGAGCCCGCCCTTCCGGCCCAAGATCCACCAGGACTTTCTGTGGCGCGGCCTGCAGAGCGGCCAGTTGCACACCACCGCCACCGACCACTGCACCTTCTGCGCCGAGCAGAAGGCCGCCGGCCTTGCCAACTTCGCGAAGATTCCGAATGGCTGCGGCGGCGTCGAAGAGCGCATGGCGGTGATCTGGGATGCCGGCGTCAACAGCGGCCGGCTCACGCCCTCCGAGTTCGTCGCCATCACTTCGGCCAACAGCGCCAAGCTCTTCAACCTCTATCCGCAAAAGGGTTGCATCGCCGAGGGTGCTGACGCCGATCTGGTGCTGTGGGACCCGCAGGGCACGAAGACGATCTCGGCCAAGACCCAGCACAGCAAGGGCGACTTCAACATCTTCGAAGGCCGCAGCGTACGCGGCATCCCCAGCCACACGATCAGCCAGGGCGTGCTGGTCTATGCCCAGGGCGAACTGCGCGCCACACCGGGCGCGGGCCGCTACCTGAAGCGCCCGGCCTTCGGCCCCGATTTCCACGCCGCCAAGGCGCGCGCGCAAGACCTGGCCCCGACAGCCGTGGCGCGGTGAAGGAGTAGCAAGCATGGATACCAAGACACAGCCGAACATCAGCGC
Source organism: Roseateles sp. (assembly GCA_015657635.1). Lineage (GTDB taxonomy): Bacteria > Pseudomonadota > Gammaproteobacteria > Burkholderiales > Burkholderiaceae_C > JACDQM01. The sequence continues at coordinate 40,817 of JACDQM010000096.1, read as the reverse complement.
GCTGCGCATCGACGGCCAGCGCCTCTGGAACAGCCTGATGGAGCTGGCCCGCATCGGAGCCACCGACAAGGGCGGCGTCTGCCGCCTGGCCCTGACCGAGCTCGACAAGCAAGGCCGTGACCTGGTGACGCGCTGGGCGCGCGAGGCCGGCATGAGCGTCACGGTCGACAAGATCGGCAACGCCTTCATGCGCCGCCCCGGCCGCAACAATGCCCTGCCGCCGGTGATGACCGGCAGCCATATCGACACGCAGCCCACCGGCGGCAAGTTCGATGGCAACTACGGCGTGCTGGCCGGCCTGGAGGTGGTGCGCACGCTCAATGAGCATGGCATCGAGACCGAGGCGCCGATCGAGGTGGCCTTCTGGACCAATGAGGAAGGCTCTCGCTTCGTGCCCGTGATGATGGGCTCGGGGGTGTTCGCCAAGGCCTTCACGCTGGAACATGCCTATGCGGCCACCGATGCCGAGGGCAAGAGCGTCAAGGACGAACTCGCGCGCATCGGCTACATCGGCCCGGAGGAGCCCGGCGATCACCCCATCGGCAGCTACTTCGAGACCCATATCGAGCAGGGCCCGGTGCTGGAGGACCACGACAAGACCATCGGCGTGGTCACCGGGGTGCTGGGCATACGCTGGTACGACTGCACCGTCACCGGCATGGAAGCCCATGCCGGGCCGACGCCGATGGCTCTGCGCAAGGATGCCTTGCAGGTGGCCAGCCGGCTGATGCAAGAGGTGGTGGCCTGCGCGCACCGCCATCCGCCGCATGGCCGCGGCACGGTGGGCATGGTGCAGGTACACCCCAACAGCCGCAATGTGATTCCTGGCCGCGTGAAGTTCAGCATCGACCTGCGCAATGCCAGCGATGCCTTGTGTGACGCAATGGACGCCGACATCCGCGGTGTGGCGGCCCGGCTGAGTGCCGAAACCGGCCTGCCCATCGTCATCGAGCCCGTGTCAGCCTACCCGGCCCAGCCCTTCGACGCCGGCTGCGTGGACGCAGTGGCGCGCGCTGCAAAGGCCTTGGGCTATTCGGCCATGCCAGCCGTGTCAGGCGCCGGGCACGACGCCGTCTACATGGCGCGGCTGGCACCGGCCGGCATGATCTTCATCCCCTGCAAGGACGGCATCAGCCACAACGAGATCGAGGACGCCAAGCCCGAACACATCGAAGCTGGCTGCAATGTCTTGCTGCATGCGATGCTGGAGCGGGCTGGCGTGCCCGGGGCCTGAGTCAGTCACGCCCGTGGCCATGGCCATGGCCTCGGCCATGGCCGTCGCGCCAGCCATCGCGGCGATCATCCCAGCGATCTTCGCGGCGCTCGTCCCGGCGCTCACGGCGGTATTCCGGATGACGGGTGTAGTAGTGCGGCACATAGTCGCGCTGATACCAGTCGTCGCGCACGAAGTAGACCGGCCGCCCGCAGGCATCGTAGCGGCCGCAATGCTTGCGCCAATGGCGCTCATGGCCAGGCGGCACGCGCAGATAGACCGGCGCATAGACCACCCGCGGTGCGCGGTGGATCAGCACCGGCTCGGCATAGATCAGGCGCGGTCGAGGCGCGTCACCGAGATCGATGCGGCCATAGAACCCTGGCTGCCCGATCTGCACCGACACGCCCACATCCCTATCGCGCGCCTGCGCGCCGGACACGCCTCCGAGCAGACCCAGACCCAGCGCACCCAGAGCCATCAGCAGTTTCTTGATCGCCATCACAAATCTCCTTGGTCTGCGTTCTCAACGCGCCAAGCAGCCGGGCGATGACCGCCGAAACCAACGCTTACACCCTGGCGGATTGCCCCTTGTCATGAAATCTCAGGGCGCGATCCGCACAATGGCTCAAATCCCGAAACAGGAGAAGCCCATGCCCGCTGCCAGCTCCCACCCCTTCGACGACACGCTGAGCGAGTTCAGCACCGCGTCCGGACGCAGCGGCCGCTTCTACTCGCTGCCGCGCCTGGCCCGGCGCTTTCCGAATGTCGAGCGGCTGCCGGTGTCGTTGCGCATCGTGCTGGAGTCGGTGCTGCGCAACTGCGACGGCCTGAAGGTCAGCGCCGAACATGTGGCTGAACTCGCCAACTGGCAGCCGGTGGCCGAGCGCAGCGCAGAGATTCCCTTCGTCGTCGCCCGCGTGGTCTTGCAGGACTTCACCGGCGTGCCCTTGCTGGCCGATCTGGCCGCGATGCGCAATGTGGCGCAGGCCGCCGGCCTGGATGCCAAGCGCATCGAGCCGCTGGTGCCGGTGGACCTGGTGGTGGATCACTCGGTGATGATCGACCACTACGGCAACAAGCAGGCACTGGACCTGAATATGAAGCTGGAGTTCGAGCGCAACCGCGAGCGCTACGAGTTCATGAAGTGGGGCATGCAAGCCTTCGACACCTTTGGCGTCGTGCCGCCGGGCTTCGGCATCGTGCACCAGGTCAATCTGGAATACCTGGCCCGTGGCGTGCACAAGAGCGGCAAGAAGGGTGCGCGGCTCTACTACCCGGACAGCCTGGTCGGCACCGACAGCCACACCACCATGATCAACGGCATCGGCGTGGTCGGCTGGGGCGTGGGGGGCATCGAGGCCGAGGCCGGCATGCTGGGCCAGCCGGTCTATTTCCTGACGCCGGATGTGGTGGGTTTCGAGCTGAAGGGCCGGCTGCGCGAAGGCGTGACGGCCACCGATCTGGTGCTCACCGTCACTGAGATCCTGCGCCGCGAGAAGGTGGTCGGCAAGTTCGTCGAGTTCTTCGGCGAAGGCACCGAGAGTCTGGCCGTGCCGGACCGCGCGACGATTGCCAATATGGCGCCCGAGTACGGCGCCACCATGGGCTTCTTCCCGGTGGACGACAAGACGCTGGACTATTTCCGCGGCACCGGCCGCAGCAAGGCCGAGATCGAGGCCTTCGAGGCCTACTTCAAGGCCCAGGGTCTGTTCGGCGTGCCCAAGCCCGGAAGCATCGACTACAGCCAGCTGGTGACGCTGGACCTGGGTACGGTCGTGCCTTCGCTGGCCGGCCCGAAGCGACCGCAGGATCGGATCGAGATCACCAACCTGTCCTCCACCTTCGCGCGGCTGTTCAGCGCACCAGCGGCGGCCAACGGCTTCAACCAGCCTGCGCCCAAGCTGGACCAGGTCTTCAGCACCCGCAGCGGCCAGGCCATCCGCAACGGCGATGTGCTGATCGCCGCCATCACCTCCTGCACCAACACCTCCAACCCCGGCGTGCTGCTGGCGGCCGGCCTGCTGGCCAAGAAGGCGGTGAAGGCAGGCTTGCGCGTGCAGCCGCACATCAAGACCTCGCTGGCGCCGGGTTCGCGCATCGTCACCGAGTATCTGGAGAAGGCTGGCCTGCTGCCCTATCTGGAGAAGCTGGGCTTCAATGTGGCGGCCTACGGCTGCACCACCTGCATCGGCAACGCCGGCGATCTGACGCCCGAACTCAATGAGGTGATCACCGCCAACGAGCTGGTCTGCGCTGCGGTGCTGTCGGGCAACCGCAATTTCGAAGCCCGCATCCATCCGAACCTGAAGGCCAACTTCCTGGCCTCACCGCCGCTGGTGCTGGCCTATGCCATCGCCGGCAATGTACGGGTGGACCTGATGACGCAGCCGCTGGGCCAGGGCAAGAACGGGCGCGACATCTATCTGGGCGATGTCTGGCCCAGCAGCGAGGAAGTGCACGCGCTGATGAAGGTGGCGATGAACCCGAAGGCCTACCGCGAGAACTACGCCAAGGTCGACCGCAAGCCCGGCAAGCTCTGGCAGCGGATCGGCGGCGCCAGCGGCGATGTCTACAGCTGGCCGGCCAGCAGCTACATCGCGCAGCCGCCCTTCTTCAAGAACTTCACGCAGCAGCCGGTGTTCGCCGCCGAGGGGCAGGACGGTGTCAAGGGCGCCCGCATCATGGCGCTGTTCGGCGACTCCATCACCACCGACCACATCTCGCCGGCCGGCTCGATCAAGGACAGCTCGCCCGCCGGCCAATATCTGCAGAGCCTGGGCGTCGGCAAGGCCGACTTCAACAGCTACGGCTCGCGCCGCGGCAACCATGAGGTGATGATGCGCGGCACCTTCGCCAACGTGCGTATCAAAAATCTGATGCTGCCCGCCGGTGCCGACGGCAGCCGCGAGGAAGGCGGCCTGACCCTTCAGCAACCCGGCGGCGAGAAGCGTTTCATCTACGACGCTGCCATGCAGTACATGGCGGCCGGTACGCCGACCGTGATCTTTGCCGGCGAGGAATACGGCACCGGCTCCAGCCGCGACTGGGCGGCCAAGGGCACGCAGCTGCTGGGCATCAAGGCGGTGGTGGCGCGCAGCTTCGAGCGCATCCATCGCTCCAATCTGGTCGGCATGGGCGTGCTGCCGCTGCAGTTCAAGCCGGGCGAAAGCTGGGAGCGCCTGGGCCTGAAGGGCGACGAGCTGATCGATATCGTGATTGACGGTGCGCTGCGCCCGCAGCGCGAGGTGCGCCTGATCGTGCAGCGCAGCGACGGCAGCCGCAGCGAGCACGCGCTGATCCTGCGCATCGACACGCCGATCGAGGTGGACTACTACCGCCACGGCGGCATCCTGCCCTTCGTGCTGCGGCAGTTGCTGGCGGGCTGAGGCGGCTGAGCGGGGACCTTGGGCGCGGCAAACGGAATGCAGGATTGAAACCTGACAGGCGCGCTGTACCGTGAGCCGGCTCCAGGCATAGCAAGAGCTTACAGATTGACGCCCCCTGGAGCGTCGGTCGAGACTTGTCCACGTGCAATGCCTGCGCTTCGCGGGCATGCCGCGAAGCAGTCTGCAGCCAGGCCAGAGGAGCTAGCCCCCGTGTCAGAAGTTGGACTCGAAGGACTCGGCCCTGCCGTGCCGCCCTCGGCGTTTGTAGCGCCGCCCCCTATGTCGGATGCTGCGCAGCGCCTCGCGCAGCGTCTGCACGACGATCTCGCGCAGCTGCTGACGCTGGCGCTGATCCAGATCGACGAGATCCGCAGCGAGGACGCGGATCGCGCCCGCCTGGCACATGAGCGGGCCCGGCAGCTGGTGCGCCTGGCTCTGCATTCCGTGCGCTACGCCATCGATGGCCTGAAGAAGGATGCCATCGACGATCTGCCGCGCGCGCTGGCCGAGCGCGCCGAGCAGCTGTCGCAGCAGTGCGGCAGCCCGATTGCCTTCAGCAGCAGCCTCACCGGCCCTGAACTGCCGCCCGATGTGGCCGAGCTGATGCTGGCCGCCGCCAGCGAGCTGATGATCAATGCCTGCAAGCATGCCCCGGGCGTGCCGCTGCATGTGGCCATCGCGCGCCACGGCCGCGGCGTCGCCCTGATCGTGCGCGATCATGGGCCGGGCTTCGATCCGCAGCAGCCGACCGCTGGCGGCAGCGGACTCGGCCTGAGCAGCCTGCGCGAGCGCCTCCATGACATGGGACTGAACCTGGTGCTCCAGGCGGCTCCCGGCCTGGGCGTGCATGCCCGCATCATCTGGGAACCGGAGAGCTTTCAGCCATGAAGACCCGCGTCATCGTTGCCGACGACCACCGCATCGTCCGCGAGGGCCTGGTGGCCCTTTTGAATCACGAACACGACATCGAAGTGGTGGCCGAGGCGCGCGACGGCATGGAGCTGGTGCGCCTGGCCCGCGAGCTGCGGCCGGATGCGCTGCTGGTTGACCTGGCCATGCCCTGCATGAACGGCATCGAGGCCATCCGGCGCCTGCGCAGCGAGCCGCTGCACTGCAAGATCCTGTGCCTGAGCGTCAACGAGCAGCCACAGCAGGTGCAGGCGGCGCTGGATGCCGGCGCCAACGGTTATGTACTCAAGGAAAACTCCTTCGACGAACTGGCGCGCGGCGTGCGCCGCGTGATAGCGGGCCAGCTCTACCTGAGCGGCGAACTCGTCGGCGGCCTGCTGCAAGGTCAGCGCGGTGGGCCGGAAACCAGCAGCCGCTGCGAAGCGGCACGGCTGACGCCGCGCGAGCGCCAGATGGTGCAGCTGCTGTCCGAGGGCTACACCGCCCAGCAGATCGCGCATCAGCTGCACCTCAGCGCCAAGACCGTCGCGACGCACCGCGAGCATGTGTTTGCCAAGCTGCAGATCCAGGGCATCGCCGAGCTGACGCGCTTCGCGCTGCGCGAGGGCCTGAGCTCGCTCGACGTGCGCCTGCCGCGCGCCTGAGCGCAGGCGAAGGCGCTCTCAGCCTTTAGCCTAGGGTCAGACCCGCAGCGCGCTCGACGCTGCCATTGACGGCTGCGCCCACGGCACGGGATTTCCCCATCAGACGATTGCCGACACAGGTTCAGCCTGCGTCCGATGGCGCACGCGCGCCCCTGAACCTACCTTTGCATACAAGGACCGCTGCCTCTCACCGCACCCTCATGATCGACTCCGCACTCAGCCAGTTGGCCGAACAGCTCAACGAGCATCTGCGTCGGCGCTTTCATCTGAGCGAGGACTTGGCCGTGCTGTCCAATCTGCACGAACAGAACGGTGCACTGGTGCCGCTGGTCAACAACAAGCTGGTGCTGTTCCTGGCCGGCGTCGAACGCGACACCGTCGCCTACCGCGCCAGCGTCGGGCAGGCGCAGGGCCTGAGCGCGCATCTGTCGATGCCCGAGCCGATCTACCTGAACCTGCTGATGATGTGCGCCGCCAACTTCAGCGGCAGCAACTATCCCGAGGCGCTGAAGTTCCTGTCCGGCGCGATCGGCTTCTTCCAATCCAAGCCAGTGCTCGACCATCAGAACTCCCCAGACCTGGATGCCCGGCTGGAGCGGCTGATCCTGAACATCGAGAACCTCAGCAGCTCTGAAATGCACAGCCTGTGGGGCATACACAGCGGGCGCTATCTGCCCTCGGTGCTCTACCGGGTACGTATGGTCAGCGTTGACGGCCAGCACATCAGCAGCCGCGCAACACCCATCAGCCAGGTCGATGCCGGCAGCGAAACCCGGAGGCCCTCATGACGGTGCTCAGCTACCGGCTGCTGGCGCGCTTCCGGGTGCAGCATGCCTACTTCGCCGATGGCCTGGCACGCCAGATGTGCTTCCTGCCGGACGAGCCCACGCAGCGCTGGCTCAAGGACTTTGAACTGCTGTGCCGCTCCAACGGCTACAGCCTGAGCGTTCACCTGCCCGAGCATCGCAGCGCCGATCTGTTCGCCGCCGCGCTCCGGCAGCCTGCACAGGCCCGTCTGAGCTTCGCGCTGCGCTGCAGCGATGCCGAGTTCCCGCTCTACAGCGCCGATGCGCTGCTGCCCTCGCTGACGGTGTCCTTCGAAGTCGCCGACGGTGCCAGCCTGCAGGACTGGCTGGCCAGCCTGGGCCGCAGCGCCGAGCTGAAGCTGCTGGCGCGGCGCACGCACTGGAAGTACCTGCTGCTGGGCGACTGGCGGGAGCACCAGCCGCGCATCGTCGATCCAACGGGGCGCCTGAGCTTCGAAGCCGCGCCGGCTGAAACGCTCAGCGATGGCCGTCAGGCACTGGTGTTTCGCGCGCTGGCCGAGCTGCCGCTGGCGCAGCTCGGCCAGCCGCAGCTGCAGTTGTGCGACGGCTCGACCGAGCCGCCGCGTGTGCTTGTTTCCCGCCTCCCCGGCGCCGCACCTCGCGGACTGCAGCGCGAAACGCTGCAAGGCGAGCGCCGCGACGTATCGGAAATTTTCGTCAGTCGCTGACCCAACCAGGAGATCCAGATGGGTGCAATGAAGACGCCAGGCGTCTATATCGTCGAGAAGAACGCCTTCCCTAATTCCGTGGTCGAGGTCGCCACCGCGGTGCCGGCCTTCATCGGCCATACCGAGACCGCCGACAACCGCAACACGCCGCTGCTGAACAAGCCCTGGCGCATCAGCTCGCTGGCCGAGTACGACCAGTACTTCGGCGGCCCCCCCAAGCCAGTGTTCTCGATCCGGGCCGAAACTGCTGATGACGGCCCCTCGGACTTCAAGGCCCTGACCGAGGCCGGCAATGCCGACAGCAAGAAGGGCTTCATGGTTGAGCAGCTGGCCGGCAAGGAGGGCGGCAGCTTCGGCCTCTACTACGGCATGCGGCACTTCTTCCAGAACAACGGCGGCGCCTGCTATGTGGTCTCGGTCGGCAACTACAAGCAGGACTTCGACGTCGACAAGTTCAAGGGCGGCATCACCGAACTGCTGAAGGAGCAGGAGCCGACGATGCTGGTGATTCCCGAAGCGGTGCGGCTGGAGCGCGAGGCCTGCAAAGATCTGCAGGAAGCCATGCTCTCGCATTGCGGCTACGCGATGAAGAACCGCTTCGCGATTCTGGATGTCTACGACGGTGCAAAGCCCATCCTCGGTGACGGCTCGCCCATCGTGCAGTTCCGTGACGGCCTGGGCATCAACTTCCTCGATTTCGCCGCGGCCTACTATCCCTGGCTGGAAACCACCGTGGTCGGCGAGAAGGAGCTGAGCTTCGACAACCTCGACCAGAGCGGCCGCACGCTGCTGCAGAAGCTGATGCGTATCGAGCTTGGCATCCCCACAGACGCTGCCGCCCTGGCGGTGGCCAAGCAGCAGCTCAAGGACCTGAACACCGAGATCGAGAAGCTGTCCGAGAACGCACTGCGCAAGGAAGCGGTCGGCAGCGCCAAGGCGCAGTTCCTCGCGCAGCAGGCTGCCACTGTCCGCAAGAGCGACGACGCCAAGGACAAGACGGAGGAAGAGATCAAGGCGCTGATCGAAGCGGCGCAGACCGCGGCGCTGGCCACGGCGCGCCAGGCCTACGTCGACAAGGCCAAGCTCGATGCCGAGAAGGCCGGCAAGACGGCCGAAGAAGCCACGCAGGCGGCCACCGACGCCGGCACGCTGTGGGACGGCAGCGACGGCTACATGATCGCGGCCGAGGACCTCAAGATCGCCGTCAAGTCGCGCGCCGACCTGCTGGACAAGACCCTGATCCGCATCAGCCCGGTCTACAAGGCCGCGATGACGGCAGCGCGCCGCCAGCTCAATGTGCTGCCGCCCAGCCCGGCGATGGCGGGCATCTACACCATGGTGGACAACACACGCGGCGTCTGGAAGGCGCCCGCCAACGTCAGCGTGGCCGGCGTGGTGCGCCCCACGGTGGCGGTGTCAGCCGCACAGCAGGAAGACCTCAACGTCAACCCGCAGGGCAAGAGCATCAACGCGATCCGTGCCTTCATCGGCGAGGGTGTGCTGGTCTGGGGCGCACGCACGCTGGACGGCAACAGCCTGGACTGGCGCTATGTCAATGTGCGCCGCACGATGATCATGCTGGAGGAGAGCTGCCGCCTGGCTGCCAAGGCCCTGGTTTTCGAGCCTAACGTTGCCAATACCTGGGTGACGATAAAAAGCATGATCACCAACTTCCTGACCAGCGTCTGGAAGCGCGGCGGCCTGATGGGCGCCGTGCCCGAGGATGCCTTCAGCGTGCATGTCGGCCTGGGCGAGACCATGACGCCCGACGACATCCTGGAGGGCATCCTGCGCGTCACCGTGCTGGTGGCGATGGTGAGGCCGGCCGAGTTCATCGAGATCACCTTCCAGCAGCAGATGCCCAAGTCCTGAGGCCGCAGCGCTGAACAGCAACGACAAGGAGAGTCCCCATGGCTGACGACGGTTCCAAACAATCGACCAATGTGTGGCCGCTGCCCAAGTTCCACTTCCAGGTGAAGTGGGACTCGGCGGTGATGTCCTTCGAGGAAGTCTCGGGGCTGGACGCCGAGGCGCAGCCGATCGAATACCGGCATGGCGACAGCCCGGTGTTCTCGGCCATCAAGATGCCCGGGCTGAAGAAGTACGGCAATGTCACGATGAAGAAAGGCGTGTTCAAGTCGGACAACAAGTTCTGGGACTGGTTCAACCAGATCAAGATGAACACCATCAAGCGCGTGCCGGTCACCATCAGCCTGCTTGATGAAGAAGGCAAGCCGACCATGGTGTGGACGCTGACCAATGCCTGGCCCACCAAGGTCACCGGCACCGACCTGAAGGCCGAGGGCAACGAAGTGGCGATCGAGACCATCGAGATCGCGCACGAAGGCCTGGCCATCGCCAACGGCTGAGGCAGGCCGCGCGATGAGCTTGCAAAGCGCTGCCAGCGCACTCGGCGCGGCCCTGCTCCAGCAGGACTATCCCCCGGTTGCGTTTCACTTCTCGGTCAGCATCGGTGTGCTGCCCCTGCCCTTCGACACCTCCTTCCAGGAAGTCTCGGGGCTGGAGCTGCAGATGGAGACCGAAGAGCTGGTGGAAGGTGGTGAGAACCGCTTCGTGCATCGGCTGCCCAAGGGCGTCAAGCAGGGCAAGCTGAGCCTCAAGCGAGGCATCGCCCCGCTCACCTCGCCCTTGCTGATCTGGTGCAAGGCCACGCTGGAGGGCGGGCTGACGCTGCCCATCCAGCCCCTGCCGGTGCTGGTGCAGCTGCGTGACGAGCAAGGCCTGCCGCGCCGCATCTGGATCTGCGAGAACGCCTACCCGGTGCGCTGGGAGATCGAGAGCTTCAACTCGACCAAGAACGAGGCCGCCATCGAGCAGATCGAGCTGGCCTATCAATACTCGATGAGGATGCTATGACGCTGGAAGTGCGCCAACTGGTCCTGAAGTCCTCGATTGGCGATGAGCCTGTGGAGCGCAGCAACAAGGGCCCCGCCCGTGCCCAGGCGCAAAGCGCTGGCGGCGACTGCTGCGGCGACGACGAGGAGCGCCAGCAGCTGAAGTCCGAGATTCTCGGCGAGTGCCGCCGCCTGCTGATGGAGCAGCTGCGGCAGCTCAGGGAGCGTTGATGTCGCTGGCCTCGCTCCTGTCGATCTCCGGCAGCAAACAGCCGCTGACGCTGACGCGCTGCAGCGAAGACAGCGCCGGCGTCGTCACGCCCGATACCAGCGCGGTCTACAAGCTGGTGATCAACCCGAGCGAGTTCAGCCATGAGCGCTCGATCTGCTACAACACCCGGCGCACCCAGGGCCAGACCGGCAATCCGGTGCGCTTCGCCGCCGTCAACCCGGACAAGCTGAACTTCGCCGTGGTGTTCGACGGCACCGGCGTGGTGCCGGTGCCCGCGGGCAACAGTGCGCCAGCAGATGTCAACGGCCAGCTCAAGGCCATGAGCGACATCGTCTACCGCTACAACGGCCAGAAGCATGAGCCGAATATCGTGCAGCTGGCCTGGGGGCAGCTGATCTTCACCGGGCGGCTGCAGTCCATCAGCACGCAGTACACGCTGTTCCGGCCGGACGGCGTGCCGCTGCGCGCCAAGTCCAGCCTGGCCTTCATCGGCTATCTGTCGATGCAGGAGGCCCAGCTCTCGGCCGACCGCTCCTCGCCCGACCTCAGCCACCTGGTGCTGGTGCGCGAAGGCGACACCCTGCCGCTGCTGTGCCAACAGGTTTATGGCGACAGCCGCTATTACCCCGAGGTGGCGCGATTCAACGGTCTGCGCCAGTTCCGGCGCCTGCCAGCGGGCCTGACGCTGCACTTTCCTCCGCTCGCCTGACAGGCACCGCAGCATGGCCACCTCCCCCAACCTCGGCGCCGACGGCCCGGTGCGGCTGACACTCAGCTGCGCCGGCACCGACCAGGAAGGCCTGGCCATCATCTCGGTCCAGGTGCGGCGCGCCTTCAATGCCCTGCCCTGGGCGCGTCTGGAAATTGCCGACGGCGACATGCCTGAGCAGAGCAGTCCGCTCAGCGACGGCGAGCTCTTCGCACCCGGCACCGAGATCGTCATCAAGGCCGGCTATGACGAAGACGAGCTGCCCCTCTTCACCGGCATCGTCGTGCGCCATGGCTTCAAGATCAGCGGCAGCAACGACGCCCGCCTGATCGTCGAGTGCCGCGACAAGGCCTGCAAGATGACCCTGGGCCGCAACAGCGCCCACTATGTGGACCAGACCGACAGCGCAGTGATCGAGACCCTGATCGGCAACGCCGGCCTGCAGGCCGATGTGCAGGCCACGACGATCACGCACAAGGAACTGGTGCAGTACTACTGCAGCGACTGGGACTTCATGCTGGCGCGCGCGACGCCCTGGGCCTGCTGGTCGATGTGGACGCCGGCAAAGTCAGCGTCAAGCCGCCCGACACCAGCACGGCCGCCAGCCTGTCGCTGGACTGGGGCACGGACCTGATCGACTTCGCGGCCGACATTGATGCGCGCAGCCAGTGGAGCTCGGTGCAAGCAGCCAGCTGGGACCCGGCGCAGCAGGCGCTGTCGCAAGGCAGTGCGGCGGCGCCGCCCAGCCTCAACGCCCAGGGCGACCTGGACGGTGCAACGCTGGCCGCCGTCGCCTCGCCAGCCGCGATCAAGCTGCAGAGCTGCGCGCCCCAGCCCACCGCGGTGCTGGACGCCTGGGCCAAGGCGGTGCAGCTCAAGGCGGGCCTCGCGCGCGTGCAAGGGCATGCGAGCTTTCAGGGCAGCGCCTCAGCCAAGCCGGGCTGCCTGATCGAGCTCAAAGGCGTGGGCAAGCGCTTCGACGGCCCCTTGTTCGTCAGTGCGGTGGAGCATGAGATCAGCGACGGCAACTGGGTCAGCATGGCCGAGTTCGGCCTCGCGCCGCAGTGGCAGGTCGAGCGACCGGACCTGCTGGCAGCACCTGCCGGCGGCCTGCTGCCCGGTGTCGGCGGACTGCAGACCGGCGTGGTGCTGAAGCTCGATGGCGACCCCGAGGGCGAGAACAAGATCCAGGTCAAGCTGCCCAGCTTGCAGACCACCACCGAAGGCATCTGGGCACGCCTGCTGCAATTCCATGCTTCCAGCGGCTTTGGCGCCTTCTTCCTGCCGGAGGTGGGCGACGAGGTGGTACTGGGCTACTTCAACGACGACCCCTGCCACCCGGTGGTGCTGGGCAGCCTCTACAGCTCCAAGCGGGCCCCGCCCTACGCGCTGGCCGCCGAGAACAACACCAAGGCCCTGGTCACCCGCTACAAGCACAAGATCGAGCTGGACGAAGACAAGAAGACCATCACCATCACCACGCCCTCAGCCAACCAGCTGGTGCTGGATGACAGCGGCAAGAGCATCCTGATCAAGGACCAGAACGGCAACAGCATCAAGCTCAGCGAGTCCGGCATCGCGCTCGACAGCCCCAAGGACATCACGCTCACCGCCAAGGGCGGCATCACGCTGGACGCGGTGAACGCCATCAGCCTCACGTCCAAGGCCGACGTCAAGGCGGCCGGCCTGAACATCAGCTGCGAGGCCCAGGTGGGCTTCACGGGCAAGGGCGCCGCCAGCGCCGAACTCTCCGCCTCGGGCCAGACCACGGTCAAGGGCGCGATGGTGATGATCAATTGAACGGAGCCCAGCCCATGCCACCCGCAGCCCGCCTGACCGATATGCACACCTGCCCGATGGTGACGCCAGGCCTGCCGCCGATCCCGCACGTGGGCGGGCCGGTGATCGGCCCCGGCGTGCCGACCGTGCTGATCTGCAAACTGCCCGCCGCGGTGATCGGTGACAACGCCGTCTGCGTGGGTCCGCCGGACGCCATCGTCAAAGGATCGGCCACCGTGATGATCGGCAGCAAGCCCGCGGCGCGGGTGGGCGACACCACCGCCCATGGCGGCGCGATCGTGATGGGTTGCCCCACCGTGATGATCGGAGGCTGAGCATGAGCTTTCTGGGCCGCGGATGGAGCTTCCCGCCGCGCTTCGACAGCGCAGGCCGGCTCGCGATGGTCGAGGCCGAGGCCGACATTGCCGAGAGCCTGCGCATCCTCTTGGCCACCCGCTGCGGCGAACGGGTGATGCAGCCCGGCTACGGCACCACCTTGCACCGCATGGTGTTCGAGGAAAGCAGCGAACACACGCTGGCCCTGATCCGCGAGATGCTGCGCAAGGCGGTGATGTTCTACGAACCGCGCGTCGAGCTTGAAAGCGTGGACGGCCGCATCTCGCCGCTGGAACCCGCCTGCCTGGAGCTGCAGCTGAACTACCGCGTGCGCAGCACCAACACCCGCCACAACCTGGTCTATCCGCTGTACCGCGACCAGGCCACCCATCCGGTCCAGGCCGGCTGACGGAGCCCCCAGCATGCACCCCGGCTCACAGCAAGACCGGCGCCTGTCGCGAGCGCTGCAGGATGGCTTTCTGAGCCCTGACGAGCTGACGCTGGCGCAGCGCCTGCGCCAGCTGCTGCTGCTGGCCCAGGCGCTGCGTTTCGCCGACATCTCGGGCCAGCCCTCGCCTGAAGCCCGGCACTGGGGCGATGTGCTGGCGCGCGACGACAGCCTGCTGCTGGCGGATATCGCGGCCTTCCCGATCGACCGCATCGAAGCCCGCCTGCTCGATGAACTGGCGCGGCCACCGTCGCCGCAGCAAGGGCGGCTGTGCCAGGATCTGCTGCAGTTGCTCGATGCCTGGTGCGTGGCACTCGACGCGCAGCACGACCCGCTGGACCTGCTGGCAGACCTGCGCAGGCAGCTGCAGGCCCAGGTGCAGCAGCAGATCGGCCCGATGCTGCATGGGCTGGACCGCCCGCTGCCCAGCCCGCCGCCCGCACATCGCCACTGGCGTGCTGCGCTGACTCGCGAGCCCGTGACGAGCACGCTGCGCCAGCTGGCGCTGGCGCTGTGCCGCAGCATCCGCCTGCTGGCCGATACCGCCCAAGCTCAGCTGCTGCCCAGTTTGCGAAGCGGACAGCATGAGCCTGCCATCGGCCTGCTGCTGGCTGCCCAGCAACTGCTGCATCAAAGCCGCGAGCCGCTGCACCGCTTCGCGGACCGGCTGACGGATCACTACTACCTTGAGCGTCTGGGCCTACGGCCGCTGCCACGCCAGGGTGACCGCATCCACGTGCTGCTGACGCGTGATCCGCGTGGCAGCCAGGCGCTGTCCATCCCGGCGGGTACGCGTCTGGTCTGCGGCCGCGACGCGCAGGGTGCCTCACGCATCTATCGCAGCGAGCAGGCGCTTGAGCTGAGCACACTGCAAGTCAGCCAGCTGCTGATGTTGCGGCTGGTGCAGCAGCCGCAGATCTCCCCGGAGCATGAGCTGGCCTATGCCAGCGCGGCCAAGGCCACCCGGCTCAGCCCGCCGACACCGGAAGCGGCAGCGCTGGCCCGCGCGCCGAGCTGGCCGCTGCTAGGAGGTGGCGACGGCCCCGATTGCCGCGACGCCGAGCTCGGCCTGGCGCTGGCCTCGCCACTGCTGGAGCAGGCCGAGGGCGAGCGCCTGATCGAGCTGCGGCTTTCGCTGGGCCAGCCCGGCGCGCATGACGCCACGCTCAAGCGCCTGCTGCAACGCCCCGCCGCGCGCCGCAACCGCGCCTGGCTGCTGCGGGTGCAGCGCCTCCTCGCCCGGCACGAAGCGAGCAGCGGCGGCGGCGCTGCCAGCTGGCTGGAAGACGCCGGCCAGAGCCTGCCGCGCCGCGAGGCTTTGGCACACCCGGCGCGCCAGGAACGCCTGGCCCTGCTGCGCCTGGCGCACGGCCACCGGCGCTTCTGCTGCGAGCAGCCGTGGATCGCCTACCTCTTGCTGCGCACCTTGCAATGCGAGCAGCTGCCAGCGCCGCAGCAAGCCGAGGCGCTGAGCGAGCGCCTCGGCCGCTTGTTCGCGGTCTGGCTGTGCCAGAGCGAAGAAGACTTTGATCGCCGCGCCTTGCTGACCCTGCAGCGCCTGAGCCGGCAGATCTTCGTGGGCCAGCCCGGCCAGCCCTTGGCCGCCGACGACCCGCTGAGCCTGGTGTTCGGCCGCAGCGGACGCGGGGCGCCGGAGCGCGATCTGCTGCTGGACCGGGTTTTCCGCGGCCTGTGGCAATGCCGGCTCAGCACAGCGACGGGCTGGCTGGAGATCGATGCGGTGCAGACCAGCGCCGCGGCGCTGCCCGGCGTGAGGGGCCGGCAGCTGCGCCTGCAGCTGCGTATCGGCCCCGGCCATCCGGCGATCACCGCCTGCCGCCCCGAGCTGCACGGCACGCAGTGGCCCCGGCAGCCGGTCTTGCAACTGCGCATGCGGGGACGCGCGCGGCTGTTCGGCGTCAGCCTGCTGCAGCAGCTGACGCTGGAACGCATCGCGCTGCATGTCGAGGTGCAGGGCCTGCGTCAGCTGCTGCTCTACAACCAGCTCGGCCGGCTGGACGCCGGCAAGCCCTTCGCGCCGTTCGGCCCCTTGCCCGACACCAGCAGCTATCTGGTCTTCAGCAGCAGCGAGATTGCGGCCAAGCCGCTGGATGCGCTGCGCTTGAGCTTGCGCTGGGCGGGCCTGCCCGCGCATGGGCTGGCGGCGCATTACACCGGCTATCCCGGCGGCCCCTGGCAGCGCGACAGCTTCCGCGTCGCCAGCGCTGTCTTGAGCGACGGCAGCTGGCGCGCCAGCAGTGCCGCGCCGCTGGCGCTGTTCGGCGACACGGCCCAGCAGACGCTGGACTGGCAGCCCGATGAGCTGGCCAGCCTGCACCGGCCCGCTAGCGGGCCGGCGGCGCCGGGCGCGGAGTTCAGCCTGGCCAGCCGGCAAGGTTTCTTCAGGCTGCAGCTCGCCGCGCCTGTCGACGGTTTCGGCCACGCGCTGTATCCGCGCCTGCTGACCGAGGTGCTGACCCGCAATGCGCGGCTCAAGCGCCAGCAGCCGCTGCCCCAGGCGCCCTACACGCCGATGCTGGATCAGATCAGCCTGAGCTATGCCAGCAGCGCGCAGCTGCGTCTGCTGGGCGACGCGGATCGCGGCGCGGCGCCTGCTGCCAGCGACACCACGCTGTGGCGCATCTCGCCCTTCGGCCTGGAGCCGCTGCGCGCCGGCCATGGCCCCTGCCCGCTGCTGCTGCCCTGGCCGGCCGCCGGACAGCTCTTCATCGGCCTGTCCGGCGAGCGCGCCGAAGGCCTGCTGAACCTGCTGTTCCAGCTCGAGTGCGAAGCGGCGCGCGAGGCCCTGGGCGAACCCACCCCCGAGCTGCACTGGGCTGCATGGTGCGGTACGCAGGGCTGGCAGCGGCTGCCCGCCTATCGCATCCTGGACGACCAGACCCAGGGCATGCTGCGCAGCGGCCTGGTCGTGCTGGACCTGCCGAACGGCATGAGCCGCGACTGCCCCGCCATGCCGGCTGATCGCTTCTGGCTGCGGCTGTCGGCGTCCGGCGCGCTGGAGCGCCTGGCGCCGCTGCGCGGCGTCTGGGCGCAGGGCCTGAGCGCGCGGGCCGAGACGCCCACCGACGCCAGCCTGGCGCCAGCGCAGGTGCTGCCGCCTCACAGCGTGAAGTCGCTCGACCCACCGGTGCCGGGCGTGGTGGGCCTGACCCAGGCCCTGCCCGGCTTCGATCTTCGCCCCGCGGAAGACCGCAATGGGCTGCGGCGCCGTGCCGCCGAACGGCTGCGCCATCGTGAGCGCGCCAGCACGCCCTGGGACTACGAGCGCCTGGTGCTGCAGGCCTTCCCCGAGGTGTTCAAGGTCAAATGCATGCCGCAGCGCCCCGGCGGCGAGGGAGCGGGCAAGGTTCTGGTGGTGGTGGTGCCGGCCCTGCCGCCCGGCTTCGACATCGACGGCACCGAAGCGCCCCGGCTGGACGCCGCCACGCTGCAGCGCATCCAGCAGCATCTGCTCGAACGTTGCGCGCCAGGCGTGCGCCTGCTGGTGCGCAATGCCGGCTATGAGCGCATCCAGGTTCGCTGCGCGCTGCGCTTGGCCGAGGGCGTGAACAGCGGGCTGCGCCTGCGCGAGCTGAACCAGGCGCTGCGCGACTTTCTGTCGCCCTGGCGTGACAGCGGACTCAGCGCCGACTTCGGCTGGCGCATCACGACCGACGAGATCGAGGCCATGCTGCGTGCCCAGCCCGGCGTCGAAGCGGTGGGCCAGGTCTCGCTGCTGCATATCGTGCGCAGTGACGGCGGCCGGCACCGCCTGCGCGACAGCGCGCGCGCCAGCCGAGCCGGCCCGCTGACGCCGGCCTACCGCTGGAACCTGGC
Organism: Roseateles sp.; assembly: GCA_015657635.1. GTDB lineage: Bacteria > Pseudomonadota > Gammaproteobacteria > Burkholderiales > Burkholderiaceae_C > JACDQM01. The sequence continues at coordinate 22,971 of JACDQM010000096.1, read as the reverse complement.
CCTGCCGATGCGCCGCCACCTGATCACGCTGTCCGATCAGCCGGGCGAACGCGGCCCGCAGGCAACAGGCCTGTCCCTGCTGGCGCTGGGCGACAGCTTCATCATCCGCGGGAGCAGCCCATGAGCAGCCGCAACCGCAAGACCCTGAAGAACTACTTCAGCGATGGCCAGCTGCCGACGCAGGAGCACTTCGCCGACCTGATCGACTCGATGCTCAATATGAGCGACGAAGGCTTCCGCAAGACGGTCGAGAACGGCGAGGAGGTGCGGGCCGCGGTCGGCCATGACGCCTTGCTGAGCTTTTATCGCGACCAGAACCCCGATGCCCTGCTGTGGCGTGTTGGCCTGGGCGGCAGCCAGGGCCGCTTGCACATCAGCGCCAGCGAAAGCAGCGAAGCGCCGCCCGTGCTGTGCCTGGATCGCCAGCAAGGTGTGGCCATCGGGCACAGCACGCCGACCGAGCGGCTCGACGTGGACGGCACCGTGGCGGCCAGCGGACGACGCGGCCGCTGGACCCAGGGCCGCAGCGAAGCGCTGCTGGCCAATGGCGACTGGCAGAACCTGGCGGTGGACCTGCACGGCTGCCAGGCCTTCGAGATCATGGCGGCGCCGGCCAGCGGGGCAGCGGGCACTTCAGCCTGCTGCATGCCACCGCGCTGAGTGCCTTCGGGCCACGCACCGGGCCGATGGCCTGGCTGACGCGGCGGCGCGGCATTCGCCAGACCCAGGCCTGGTGGGGCCAGCGCTGTGACCGGCTGGAACTGCGCTGGCATATCGAACCCGACGAGGACAAGAACGGCATCTACCGGCTGCAGATTCGCAGCGGCTGCGATTTCGGCCCCGGCCAGCGCATTCAGGCCGAGCTGACGCAGCTGTGGTTCGACCCCGAGATGAAGCGCTGCCAGCCCGACAGCAAAGCAGGAGGCGGCAAATGACGGCCCCGGCCCTTCGGTCAACACTGGCGCAGCGCATCGCCCGGCTGCCGCGCCAGGACCAGGACCCGCTGAGCTTCGCCGCGTTGCGTGAGTCGGCCATGGAACTGGCCCAGCAGGCCAGCGGCGAACTGTGGACCGACTTCAATCTGCACGACCCGGGTGTCACCCTGCTCGAAGCGCTGTGCTACGCGCTGACCGAAGAAGTGTTCGCCAGCCGCCAGAGCGTGCCCGAGATGCTGGGGCTCGCGCCGGACGATGCACTGGCTGCCTGCACACGCCACGCACTGCTGCCGCCGTCACAAGCCCTGCCCTGCCGCCCCTGCAGTGGCGACGACTACCTGCGCTGGCTGCACGACCAGCTGCCGACGGCGCGCCATCTCGGCATGCAGTGCGAGCCGGGCTCGGGCCTGTGGCGGATGCGTTTGATGGCAGCAGATCCGGCCGCAACGCCCGCGCTGGCCGGAGCGGCCCAGCGCGCCTACTGGCAGCAACGCAACCTCGGCGAAGACCTGGAAACCCCGCCCAAGCAGCTCAGGCCGCAGCCGTTGCGGCTGGCCCTGTCGATCAGCATTCGCGGTGAGCGCGATCTGATTGAGCTGCTGGGCGAGTTGATGCTGCGACTGGACGAGGCCGTGGCCGCACTGCCGCTGCGCGGCCCCAGCGGCATGCCGAGCCGAGAAGGCCCGGCGGTTTCCCAGGGCCACATCGACACGGCCGAGCTGCAGCGGGTGCAGGCCGACTGGCTCTACCTCAGCGATCTGGCCCGTGAACTGCAGAGCATCGACGGCCTGGACAGCGTCCACCGATTGCGGCTGCTGAAGCCGGGCCAGACGCCCGGCGAAGCTAGCGATGCGCTGCGTTGGCGCGACGCCGAGAGCGCGCTGGCCCTGCAGTGGCCACGCGACGCAGCCGATCTGTCGCTGTGGCAGGTGCGCCGGCGCGACAGCCTGGTTCAGCTGCCGGTTCAAGCGCTGCTGCAGCACCTGGCCGATCTGCAGCATGGGCCGCACCGCGTGCGCCTGCCTGCAGATGAGAAGCCGGCGCCACCGGCCCTGGCACTGGCCGAAGACCTGCCCGGCTTCTATCCCGCCAGCGCCCAGCTGCCGCCGATCTACCGCTATCCGGAACTGCTGCGCTGGCACAGCGACCGGCCTGCCGACTACGGGCCAGGGCAGATGCAGCAATGGCAGGGCTATCTGGGCCTGCTCGAACTGCCCTTGGCCCAGGCGCAGACGCAGCGCCAGCATCTCGGCGAGTTCTACGCGTTGGACGCGCAGCCACGCCACAGCTACTGGTGGCAGCTGCCGGGCGATGCCGAGCTGCCCGGCATCAGCGCGCTCTATCTGGACCCGCCCGCCACCCTGCAGGCCCGACTCGCCGAGGAAGACGAGGTGCTGGAGCGGCGCGGCCGCGTGCTGGATCACCTGCTGGCGCTGCAGGGCGAGAGCGTGGCCCATCACAGCCTGCAAGGCCTGCCTTGCTACCTGCCTGACGCGGAGTGGCGGCGCCATCTGCATGCGCTGAAATGTCACCTGGCTGCACATGTGCGCGGCCATACACAGCAGCGCCATGCCGGCATCAACTACAGCCAGCCGAGCTTCGACCGGCCGGACAACACCGCGCCCCTGCAGCAACGGCTGGCCTTGCAGCTGGGCATGGCCCGTCTTCACAGCCGCTCGCTGATGCGTCCGCTGCAGCAGGCCGGCCTGCTGCTGGCCGAGGAGCGCAGCCGCAGAGCACGGAGCGTCAGCGAGCCGCTACAGCGCAAGCTCGCCAGCACGCGGCGGGCCCTGCGCCGCAGCGAGCCCGCAGCCACAGCGCCTGCCGAAGCGGACAGCGCCAGCCTCTGGCGCGCACTGGCCGCGGAGATCGCCTTGCTGCGCCAGCCCATCGATCCAGGCCTGCTGCGTTGCGCCGCGCAGTGGCACTGCTTCACCCTGGCCGACAGCTCGCGCGGCATCGCGCTGTGTCTCGGCCCGGATGCACAGCAGCAGCACTGGACCCTGGCAGAAGGGCTGGGTGAGGCGCGCGCCCAGTCCCTGGCCGCCCGCCTCCATGCAGCCGCCTGCCGGCTGCAATTCGACTGCGAAGGCCTGCATCTGGTCGAGCATGTGCTGCTGCGTCCCTGGGCGACGCCGCCCGAGGCCAGGCAACAAGCCTGGGAGCGCCAGATCAGCCTGGTGTTTCCAGCCTGGACCGCGCGCTGCGCCGACAAGCGCATGCGCAGACTGGCGCGAGATGCAGCGCTGCAGGCTGCACCGGCGCATCTGCACTGCCGCCTGCTGTGGCTTGATGCGCCAGCGCTGCAGCGCTTCGAAGTGCATTACCAGTCCTGGCTGCTGGCGCGCCAGCGCCACAGCCAAGCGCTGTTGGATCGCGAGGCACACGGCCTTGAAGCACTGACCCGCAACCTGGATGCGCGCGCTCAGGCACTCAGCGCCTTGCTGCGCGAGGCCGGGAGCTGAAGCCATGGCACAGACCCCAGCCATGCATCGCATCGAAACCCTGCAGTGGGAGTTGCGCTTCGCGCATGCCCGGCAGGCCGAGACGCATCAGGACGAGCTGGCGCGGCTGCTGCGCGAGCGCCTGCTGTCCCGGCTCGAACGCGGCTTCGAGCGCCACGCGCCCGCTGCCAGCGTCTGGCAGCTGGACCGGCTGGAGATCGACCTCGGCCACCTGCAGCTCAGCGATGCGCCGCAGCACTGGGAGCAGCGGCTTGACGAGGCGCTGGAGCGTGCCTTGCTTGAAGCCAGCCGACGACGCGCTCAGACAGACTCCGCAGACGCAGCAGGAGCCGCGGCACAGGTGTCCGCACTCGACAGCAGCGCCGGCCAGCGCCTGAGCCCGCGCCGCCATGAGCTGGGCCTGTTCCTGCACTACCTGCAGCATGGCCATCTGCCCTGGGGCGCGTCCGCCTATGCCGGCCGCGAGCTGGCGCTCTGGCTGGAACAGCTGGCGCAGCGCCAGGGTCCGGCCCTGTGGCATGCGCTTCAGCAACTGGTGCCGCCGGGCCGGGCGCTGGCCCGCCTGTGCCGCATCGCGCCGCATCAAGGCCTGCAGGCGCTGCTGGCTGTGCGTGATCCCGCCATGGCCGAGACCATGCTGCAGGTGGACCGGCTCTGGCTGGAGCCGCTGCAAGGACAGGGCCGCCTGAGCGCCTACCAGGTGCTGCAGCTGCAGCAGGCCCTGCGCGCGGCGGCCCTGCAATCCCTGTGGGGCCTCGGCCGAGGCCAGGCTGGCCCGGCGCGCCTGCGCCGCATGATCGATCAGGTGCTGGCCAGCCACAGCCGCCTGATGGGCGCCGGCTGGACCGGCCTGCGCCGCGGCCTGGCTGCAGACGCGATCCGGCCTCAGCATCACGAGAACCCCTTGGCCAGCCAGTTGCTGGAGGCCTTGCTCGGGCCAACGGTGGATGGCCGCAGCACGGCCGGGGTGGCGATGCTCACACCCGATGCACCGGGCCGAACCTGGGCGGCCGGGCTGGCGCGGCTGCGGCGCGGACTGGCGCGCGATCAGGCCAGCCCGGCACAGCGGCTGCGCCTGGCGCAGCTGATTCGTGCGCTGGCCGCCACCCATCCGGCACTGCTGCGCGAACAGCTGCAGCGCTGGCTGCGCGAGCGCCGCAGCCGCCGCCAGTGCAGCGAGTTGCTCGACCCGCAAACGCTGTCCCTGATCCTGCGCCTGCTTGACGGGCGTGGCGCTGCAGACGTCACGCCAAGCGCCGCACCGCATTGGGCCGACTCGCTGCGCCAGACCGCTTTGCGCATGCAGGCCGAATGCCCGGCGGCTCACCGGCCGGGCCTGAGCCGGCTGCAAGCCTTGCTGATGGAGGCCAGCCTGGCGCATCTGGCAGCCGGCCACCGGATGCCAGCCAATCACAGTGGCTGGCAGGCACTCTGGCAGTCAGCGTGGCAGCGCTGGCTCGCTGACGATGCCGCAACCGCGCCCAGAGCGCAGCCGGCCGCGCCAACGGCCCCGCCAGCAACGCCGCCGCCGCTGCCGCGCGGCCCGCTGCCGCCAGCCCGGCTGGACCGTGAACTGCAGCGCCTGGGCCGCGACTGCGAGCAGCAGCGCTGGGGGCTGCAGCAGCGCCTGCAACTGGCACAGCTGCTGGAGACGCCGCGGGCCTGCGCGCGCTGGCTCAGCCTGTTCGACGAGAACAGCCGCTGGCGCCAGCTGCGCGCCCAGTTTGGCCGCACCGTCGATGCGCTGCGCCAACGCATGCGGCGCCTGCTGGGCCTCAGCCAGCAGGCCGGCGCGCCCGCCTCGCGTCCCTGGCAAGCCTTGTGCCGCCTGCTCTTCATTGAGGCCAAGGGCAGCGATCCCGCACGCCTGAAAGCGGCCTTGCGGGCACTGCCGCCAGACAGCGACGCGGCCGCCGCGGGATCAGCTGCGCCGGCACCGCCCGGCAAGCCAGCGGGGTCGGACGCGCCCTTGTGGGTCGCCGATGCGGGCCAGGTCTTGCTGGCCGCCTTTGCCGAGCGCCTGTTCGGCCAGCTGGGTCTGCTGCAGCAGGGGCGATTTGCGGACGAGGCCGCGCAGGCGCGAGCCGTGTTGTGCCTGCAGGCGCTGGTGCAGGGCCGCACGGCGACGGCCGAGCCGGCATGGCCGCTGTCCAAGCTGCTGTGCGGGCTTGAGCCCGGCGCGCTGCTGGCCGAAGTCGCGCCGCTTGACGACGAGACGCACGACTTGCTGGAGGGCCTGCTCGGCGCGGTGATCACGCACTGGAAGGCCCTGGGCAGCACCTCGGTGGCGGGGCTGCGCGAAAGCTTCCTGCGCCGCGAAGGCCGGCTGACCTGCCGTAGCCGGGACGCGGGCGAAGCCCAGCAATGGCTGTTGCAAGTGCAGCCGCGGGCCTTCGACATGCTGCTGGACCGCCTGCCCTGGGGATTCACCACCATCAAGCTGCCCTGGATGAATGGAGTGCTGCATGTCGAATGGCGCTGAAGATCCGCATGTCCAGGCCCTGGGCGCCGAGCTGGACTGGCTGGAGCGCGTGCTGGCGCTGCGCCTGGAACAGCATTTCCAGCAGACCGGCGCCGGCCTGGCCGACGCACCGCCGGCGCCTGCACTGCCGGCCGACAGCGCCCTGGCGCGCCTGATCGACAAGCTGGGCCTGGGCCTGATGGAGCGCGCGGTGCTGGCGCTGGCCTTGTTGCCGCATCTGCGCCCGGCGGCGCTGGATCTGCTCTTCATGCGCAACCAGAACCTGGAGCGCGGCTTCACCGAGTTCGGCGGCATCAAGGCCGTCAACCACGGCGGCTTTCTGCCCACGGGCGAGACGGCTGCCTTCCTGGTGGCCGGCGAGGACCTGGCCGCGCGCGTGGCCCTGCTGGCGCTGTTCGACGCGGGCCACGCTTTCGCCCAGCATGGCGACCTGAAGCTGGACACACCGCCACCGGGCGAGCCGCAACTGGCCGGCGCCTTGCGCGTCAGCGCCGAGGCCCTGCAGCGGCTGAGCACCGGGGTGTGGCACAAGCCGGACTTCAGCGCGCAGTTCCCGGCCAAGCTGATCACCAGCCCGCTGGGCTGGGACGATCTGGTGCTGGCGCCCGAGGTGATGGACGAGGTGCAGCAGGTGCTGGCCTGGCCACGCCTGGGGCAGCAGCTGATGCGCGACTGGGGCCTGGCGCGCAGCCTCAAGCCTGGCTATCGCACGCTGTTTCATGGGCCGCCAGGCACCGGCAAGACCTTGACGGCCACGCTGATCGGCCAGGCGGCTGCGCTGGATGTCTACCGCATCGATCTGTCGATGGTGGTGTCCAAGTACATCGGCGAGACCGAGAAGAACCTGGCTCAGGTCTTCGATCAGGCCGAGCATCGCGACTGGATTCTGTTCTTCGATGAAGCCGATGCGCTGTTCGGCAAGCGCAGCAGTGCCGGCAGCGCCAACGATCACCATGCCAACCAGGAGATTGCCTACCTGCTGCAGCGCATTGAGGACTTCCCGGGCATGGTGATCCTGGCCAGCAATCTGCGCGGCAATCTGGACGAGGCCTTCTCGCGGCGCTTCCAGAGCATGGTGTACTTCCCCATGCCCGACCCCGCCGAACGCCTGAAGCTGTGGCGCGGCATGCTGCCGCCGGATCGCATCGGCCCCGATGTCGACGTGCGCAAGCTGGCCGAGGCCTACGCACTGTCGGGCGGCGCGATCGCCAATGTGATCCGCCATGCCGCCCTGGCGGCCGCGCGTCGAGACCAGCAGCAACTGAGCCTGGCCGATCTGCGCACAGGCCTGGCGAAGGAACTGCGCAAGGAAGGGAGAACGCTGTGAGACTCGCTCTGGCATTGGCCGCAAGCGCCCTGCTGCTGCTGGCAGCGTTCGAGGGCGCGAAGGATTCATCAGCGGCCACAGCAAGCCCGGCTGTACCGAGCGCAGCACCGATGCCAGCCGCTTCGGCGCCTGGGGCTGGCCCTGCAGTTGACGCTGCCGCCTCAAACCCCGCCACCACTGCCGCCGTCGCAGCACCTGCCGATGCCGCGTCCAGCCCCTTGAAACCGAGACCGGCCGAGCGCCTCGCCAACCCGCAGTGCAAGGCTGGCAGTACTGGCAGTAGCGACGCTTGCGCCACGCGCTGCTGCGCGCCACTGCGCCTGGACGGGCCAGCCGTTCAGCTGCCCGATGCTCGCGTCGCGAAGCCCTATGAGCGGAAGCTGGATGTGCGCGGCGGCACCCCGGAGTACCAGTTCAGTCTGGCGCCCGGCAGCCGGCTCCCGCCTGGCCTGGACCTGAAGCCGGCGGACACCATCAGCGGCAGCGCCAGCGAGCCCGGGCGTTATGAATTTGCGCTGCACGTCCGGGATGCCAGCGGCCAGCAAGCCCAGCAGCGCTATGTGCTCCGCGTCCTTGCACCGGCCAAGCCAGCGGCTGCACCGACGGCAGCTGCAGCGCAACCCGCCCCGATCGCAAGCGCCCCCATGCTGGGCAGTGTGACACCGCAGTCGGCCGCCGCGGCGCGCCAGTGCTGATGTACAGCTACCAGCTCACCGAGGCGGTACTCAAGGCCTTCATGCCAGCGGCTCCGCCAAGCTCCGACTCGGCACAGGACGGCGCCTCGCAAGAGGACGCTGACGCAAGCACGCAAGCAAAGCAAGTGCCCTCGTCCGCTCCTCACTACCCGACACTGGACGACGCGGCTCTCGCTGAGCTGAAGAAGCTGATCGAGCCGATGTTCGGCCTCGACTACCCGACGCGGGCGATGTTTGAAGCCGCACTGGATCACCGCTTGTGCGAGCACACCCGCAAGGTGGTGCTGGACAACGCGACCCAGGCCAAGCGCAGCGCCCCCAGCGACAAGGACCTGGCCGCCTGGTGTCCGCCAGCCTGGCCGGCTGCGAGCCGGCCGGCCAGCGCGACGGTCACGCCCCCCGGAGCAAGCCCTCCGGCAGCCGCCCAGGCCGCTGCATCCATGCCCAGCGTCAGTCTGAAGTCTTTGCCGCTGACCTTGCTACCGCCCCTGGTGCGCGGTGCCCTGATCGACTTGGCGCGCCTGGCGCATCCACCGCAGCCGCTGCCGGCCATCGCCTGGCAGGGCCAGGGCTGCGGCTGCCTTCGCGACGACCTCGACGGCATGCAGGTCTTCGGCTTCTATCCCTTCTGGATGAACGAGCAGCAGCTGCAGCCGCAAGGCGGCCTGGCGATCAGCCCGCCGCTGCCCAAGACCGATGCCAAGGCACAGACGCTGGGCTTCAATATGCTCAGCCGCATCAGCCTGCTGAGCCTGCCCATGGATGCCGACAAGATCCGCAGCGCGCTCGGCCCGCTGACGGCGGACAACACCGCCTTCATCCGTGAAGCGCGCCGGCACCGCACCCAACTCGACCTGAGCTTGGCTGCGCTCGACTGGCAGCTGCTGGCGCCGCTGCCGCAAGCCGATGCGGAGGCCGCCCGGCAACGCAAGCTGCTGTCGCTGACCAGCGAGTTGCCGCGCGCGGTGCTGGAGCTGATCGACACGCCCTTGCCCGGGTTCATGGCGCAGGCAGCTGGCTGGATACCCGGCTTCGCCGAACCTCAGCATCTGGCCGATGGCGTCACCCTGATGCTTGAGGCACCGCCGCCGCCGCCGCCTGGCGAGCCGGACCTGCGCCCCGCCTTCAAGGCCCTCTATCCACAACTGGTGACGGCCTTGGTCGACAAGCTGCGCAGCGGCCAGCGCCGCTACGTGATCAATCTGGTGATGGATTCGCGCGACTTCGGCGATGAGCGCTCGATCTTCACGCCCGCCCAGCTCTTCGAGCTGATCAAGCACGCCGAGCTTCCCACGCTGGACCTGCCTTACTTCGAGAATGGGCGCATCGTTGAGACCACCGGCAAATACCGCAGCGCCACCAACGTCACGCTGAACATGCTGGTGCTGCTGGCAGAGCCCACCAGCGCAGGAAAGCGCGCCCTGCACGCGCGCATCGAAGGCGACCGCAGCCTGCGCGGCATCAACCGGCGCGTGTTCCTGCGCAAGATCATCCCGGTGCTGATGGCCAGCACACAGGCCGGCGTTCAGTATGCAGACGACCTAGCCTACTTCGAGGACAACTTCGGTGGCGTCGGCTTCTGGCCACTGCTGATGCAGCCCGGCAATGCGCTGATGAGCGAAAAGCTGACCACCGCCTTCAGCCGCGCAGCCGACGACTCATTTCTGCATCCCTTGTGCGACTTCCAGTGCGAGAACCGCTGGTGGTTCCGCAGCGCCTTCCTGCTGGCCCTGCTGGCCGGCGGCTTTACCTTCGCGATGCTGGCCTGGCGTTGCGAGCTGCGCCGCAGTTGGGATCGTTGGGTCAAGGCCGGCGGCGCCCTGGTGGCTGCGCTGTTCCTCGCGCTGCTGGGCTGCGACCCGGCGCTGGCCAGTTGGCGCGAGCACGGCGCGCTGGTGATGCTGCTGATCGTGGCGCTGGTGCTCAGCGCCTTGTGGAACTGGGTGAAGCCGAAGGTGGAGAAGCCGTGAAACCCATTGACGCACCGCAATGCCAGACCGCACAAGGTGCTGCTGCCACTGACCGGCGATCACAAGGGCAAGGGCTTCAACCGCGAAGGTCGAATTCCTGCACCACGCCCAGCGGCAAGTCTTGCACGGATGCAGTAAAGACCGCTCATCGTGATCGCGTGCTGGCGGCGAAGGTAGCGACTTCACAGAATGCTTAGGTGCCGGAGCAAGCCATGAAGACTCGTTTGAAAACCGCAGACCCAGTCAGACAGCAAGCCGACCCTGCAAGCCGGCCGAACACGCACAGCGCTTCCGCAACGAGCGGTCCTCGACAGCAGCAACAGCGTGACAAGATCGCGCAACTGCAACAGGCTGCCCCAACGGCCAACAAAACAGGCTTGCCTGACGGGCTGAAGACAGGCATCGAGGCACTCTCGGGTGTGGACATGTCGGGCGTTCGCGTGCATCGCAGCTCCAGCAAACCGGCAGCACTGCAGGCGCACGCCTACGCGCAGGGCTCGGACATCCACCTGGGCCCAGGGCAGGAGAAGCATTTGCCCCATGAGGCCTGGCATGTGGTGCAGCAAGCGCAGGGGCGTGTCTCTGCGACGAGGCAGACCAAAGGGATAGGGATCAACGACGACAGCGCGCTTGAGCGCGAGGCCGACGAGATGGGTGCACGAGCGGCGAGCGGCACCGCATCGCACGGCGGCGCGTCAATGACGGGCCTCGCATCAGACAGGATCATCCAGCGCAAAGAGCGCGCTGAAGGTGACCTCGACTACGGTTTCAGCGGCCCCCGCCACGTCGCGATGACCCACGTGCGGAACACCGGCGACGACCACCGCGGCGACATCAGCCCGACCGTCGACCACCTGAATGCGGCAGCGGGCATCACGCCTCTGATGGAGCAGTTCGAATTCCACGATCTGCTCGACGCCATCGGCGCCTACACGAAGCTCGAGGTTGACGTAGGCACCGACAAGGACAAGCACGTGGTGCGCTGGGTGCACTTCCTGAAGAAGAACTTGCATCGCATCAATCTCAAGAAGCAAGTTGACGTTGCCACCTCCGGTCTCACGCCGAGGGAAGCGACCAAGGACCGGCTCGCCAAGAACGCGGACAGCAAGCTCGGCGCACCGGATCCGCAGAGCATCAAGGATTGGTACGACCTGAAGACAATGCCGGCAGACGGTACCGAGAAAGAGCGACTGCGCCTGTGGGTCTGGAACACATTCTTCCGCATCACTTCCAAGCTGGGTATCGAGTTCACGGCCGAGGAAGGCAAAGCGATCCACTTCAACATCTCGAAAGATGCGTACGTCAAGGCGCTCGCAGGTCGAGACCCCAAGAAGTCCCACGGCCGCAACGCCATCACCTACTCGGAGCTCCGACACCTCAAGCGGCTGCAGGACCGCGGCCAGGCACCCACTGTCAACTTCCAGAACAACTCCGGCGGCGTCCAAGACGTCGAGTCGCCGATGCAGAGCCTGGACATGCTTGACCAGGACGGCGTGGCGCGACTGTTCCAGACTCCGCAGTGGTGGACAGAGGCCGTGGGATTCGAGACACGACTGGGCGCCTGGCTGGCCAACAGCAAGCCGCAGGCCCGGGTCGCAGCCCAGGCCGGCCTCGCCAAGATGGACGATGTGCTGCGGGACAAGAACCAAAGTGGCACGGATCTAGACCAATGGAAGCAGCACCGGAAGGTTTTCGGAAAAGTCGACAAACACAGCGCCGGTCAAGTCCCGCAGGACTACGAAGCAGTTCGCAGCGTGATCAAGGGCCAAGCCGAGCCCGGAGCGGACGACATCAACATGCGCGAGCAGATGACAGCCTTCTACAACGCCGGCCTGTGGAATCGCGGCACGACCATCAAGAAGGTCCTGACGGAGATCGCCACGATCAAGGACGCAGCCGCTCGAAAGATGGCAGCCGCCGCCGTAGGCATCGAAGAGGAGCAAATCGAGAAGGTGCACGCGATCATCAAGCCGAAGGTTGAAGCGACCATCAGAAAGATCGACGAGATTGCGAAGCTGGTTCCTGCTGAGCGAAGCCAGAAGATTCAAACGGACCTCGGCCTGAAAGACGAAGAGGCGAAGAAGCTCGCATCCGCCATCCACAGCCTCAAGAAAGAGCGTCGCGCGTATCGAAAGGAGACCGACACGCCCACCCGCCAAACAATGGAGGAGAGCTATCACGGCAACAAGTGGGACCTCGCCGCGAAGTACGCCGATATCAACATCCTCGAGACTGATATCGACAGCGACACGAGCCGCCCCGCCCGGACGAAGCGCGACGGCAGCGATCTCGATTTGCACAAGAAGTCGTCCCAGGACTACACCGATATGGGCGTCCCGCTGTCAAACCGCGAGAAGCAGGCCATTGGTGGCCTTACCAGCGAGACGGCAAGCTACCTTGGATCGAAGGCATGGCCTACTACAAGATCGACGAGACCCAAGGCTGGGGCAAGGAGATGAAGGAGAAAGGCCTGCCCACCGTTGCCGGCAACTCGGGCACTGCGGCGCGACTGATGACCCTCTACAAGTGGTTGAAGCCGGGGCCGCCGACATTCGACTTCCGCCTGGCACTGATGGGTTGGATGCTGCCCAGCCGTGATCACTCCCTGATGGAGATCATGCAAGGCTGCGAAACAGCAGGGGTGAAAGGCGTCGGCGAGGACATCACGAACCCGGTCCGCATGTACCGCACCATCGAGCCTCTCACCACCATCGAGCTTCGAGCAAATGCCGGCAAAGACTCACTATTCCCGGAGGAGCGGGTGCTCAAGACCGTCGCCCCGACAACCTACAAGGACCTCATCAAACGGAAGTGAAAATGGCCGACTCTCGCTCATATGACCTTGATTTGGTGCGCGCCTGCAGTCTGGCGTACGGCGTCGACCCGTCGATGGAGCATGCAGTGCACCTGCTCCGGCAGGGCGCAAACGTCAACGCACGCACAACGATTGGCTCTACCCCGCTCACCGAGGCCTGCGCGTCCGGTTCGTTTGAGCTTGTGCAATTGCTGCTCGACGCCGGCGCCGACCCTAGGCTCGCCGGTGAACGAGGTGTCCCCGCGATCACCTTCGCGGCAACTGGCGCGCGTCGACCCGAAGAGGCCTCAAGGATCGTCGAGCTCCTCCTCAGTAGAGGTGCCGACGTTGACGCCCAAGATGAAAGGGGAGCCACGGCGCTGCTCGCAGTAGTCAGCGGCAACCGGTACCGGCTCGACGTCGCATTCCGGCTGCTCGAGGCTGGTGCCGAGCCTCTCGCCGCACTGAAGATCGCTGCAGAGAAGGGCTACCTTGAACTCGTTCAGCTTCTCGTGGCCCGCGGTGTCGACGCCGACGAGCGGCAGCGGGCGCTGCGCGCGGCGCTAGGGGCGGGCAAGAGGCCGGTCGTCGAGTATCTGATCAAGACCGGCGCAGCAGCTGGGCTCGACGCTGAGTTGCTCGCTTACGCCGCTGCACACGGCTGTCAGCAGTATCTCCAATGGGTTGAGCTGGCGAAGGTGAGCGACGAAGAGCGAGCCAAGGTGCTGGCGATTGCGACGCGCCGCGGCCAATTGGATTTCCTCAAGACACTGCTTGTACGCGGCTTCGAGCTGCGGCCCGACGATCTCTTCCTGACCGCCGCGCGCGAGGGCCAGCTTGCGGTCGTCTCGTTCCTGCTGGAACAGGGGGCTGATGTGGACGCTGTCGATGCGACGGGCGCCACAGCAATGATTGCAGCAGCTGCACGGGGACAGCTTGCTGTTTTGCACCACCTGCACGAAGCAGGTGCGAAGCTCGACCTGGCAACGGAGAACGGCCGCACAGCACTCGCCTGGGCGCTGGGCAATGACCAAGAGGAAGCTGCCATTGCGTTGCGCAACATGGGCGCGACCACCGGCCCGCTGCGCCGCGGCTCCCGCACGGCTTGTGGCTACTGTGGCATCCGACTCTCCCGCGGCGAAAGCGAGCACAACCTGTGTCCGACTTGCGACGCAGCCTACTGCGACCGCCATCATGAGTGGACCGAGTGGGAGCCGGAGCAAATGACCTCCGACGATCTGCGCCGCTCGGCCATCTGTCCGCAGGGGCACCGACGCGAGGAGCATCAAAGAGCTGAGTCAGGCAGGTCTGTCGACACACCTAGGGTCTTGAATCACAAGCCTCGTCTGAAGTGAAAACCGGTACTTGGCCTTGGTCTTGCTGTGTCACCGCCAGATAGCAACTCGCTACGGCCAGGGCTCAGCTTGATGCAGTGCGTGAGTGCGCCCTTCATCGCCGCGGCGCCTGCCTGATGCGTTCCATTGCAGCGCTCCGAGCATCGGGAACCGATCAGCGCGTGCCAAGGTCCGGCGGCGCCAGCTCGAGCAGGCTCTGCCCCTGCCCCGCCAACAACTTCTCCAGCGCCGGCAACAGCGGCCCCAGCTTCTCCTCGATCGCATCCCGCACGGTATCGACGAAGACCTGCGTCTGGCGCTCAATCTCGATGTTGAGCTTCGCGCCCACGTCCTTGTCGCCGAAGGTCGTCATGCGCAGCGTCTCGGGGATCAGCCAGACCTCGAACCAGCCGGCCTGGCGGTCAGCATCGGCCACCGTCAGGCTGGCGCCGTTGATGGCGATATAGCCCTTGGCGAAGACATAACGAATCCACGGCGCGGGCACGGCGATGCGGATCACATGGTTGTTCTCGGGGCGGCGGATCTCTGCGATCGTGGCCATGAAGTCGATATGACCTGACAGCGGATGGCCGCCGATCTCGGCGCCGTCCTTGGCCGCGCGCTCCACATTGATGCGGCTGCCCACCGTCAGCTCGGCCAGCGTGGTCAGCGCCAGGCTTTGCTGCATCACGTCGAAGTCGGCCTGGTCCGGCCCCTTCAGCGCGGTGACCGTCAGGCACACGCCGTCGCTGGCGACGCTGGCGCCGATCTCCAGCCCCTGGCAGAAGCCACTGGGGAACTGCAGCGTGAAGCTGCGCAGACCCGGGCGGTCAGTGATGGCGGCGACAGTGGCTATGCCTTGGACGATGCCTGTGAACATGGTGCGGAGCGAGAGCGGCAGACTGAAACGAAAGAAGCGGCGCCGGGCGCCGCTTCGATCGGGCGGAATGGCCGGCAGCTTACCAGCTGGCCTCGCGATCAGGCGTGGCACCGATCTTGTGGATGCTGAGGTCCGCGCCCTCGTACTCTTCCTCAGGGCTGAGCCTGAGACCGACGAACTGCTTGAGCAAGCCGTAGACCACAAAGCCGCCGATCAGCGCCCAGGCCACACCGGCCAAAGTGCCCAGCAGCTGCGCCATGAAGCTGACGCCGCCCAAGCCGCCCAGCGCCTGCTGGCCGAAGATGCCGGCGGCGATGCCACCCCAGGCGCCGCACAGGCCGTGCAAGGGCCACACACCCAAGACATCGTCGATCTTCCAGCGGTTTTGCGTCAGCGTGAACATCACCACAAAGATGGCGCCGGCGATGCCGCCCACCACCAGAGCGCCCACCGGATGCATCAGGTCCGAGCCGGCGCACACAGCCACCAGGCCGGCGAGCGGGCCGTTGTACGCAAAGCCGGGGTCGTTGCGGCCCATCAGCACGGCCACCAGCGTGCCGCCCACCATGGCCATCAGCGAGTTGACCGCCACCAGGCCGGAGATCTTGTCCACGGTCTGCGCGCTCATCACATTGAAGCCGAACCAGCCCACCGCCAGCACCCAGGCGCCCAGCGCCAGGAAAGGAATGCTGGAGGGTGGATGCGCGCTCATGCCACCGTCCTTGCGATAGCGGTTGTAGCGCGGGCCCAGCAGCAGCACGGCCGCCAGGCCGATCCAGCCGCCGACGGCATGCACCACCACGCTGCCGGCAAAGTCGTGGAACTCGGCGCCGAAGTTCTCCTTCAGCCAGGCCTGGAAACCGAAGCCCTGGTTCCAGACCACGCCTTCGAACAGCGGGTAGATCAGGCCCACGATCACGGCCGTGGCGGCCAGCTGCGGGCCGAAGCGCGCGCGCTCGGCAATGCCGCCTGAGACGATGGCTGGGATGGCCGCTGCAAAGGTCAGCAGGAAGAAGAACTTGACCAGCTCATAGCCATTCTTCTGCGCCAGGGTCTCGGCGCCGGTGAAGAAATGCGTGCCATAGGCGACCGCGTAGCCGAGCAGGAAATAGGCGACGGTGGATACCGCAAAGTCCACCAGGATCTTGACCAGGGCATTGACCTGGTTCTTCTTGCGCACGGTACCCAGCTCCAGAAAGGCGAAGCCTGCATGCATGGCCAGCACCATGATGGCGCCGAGCAAGATGAAGAGCGCATCAGCGCCCTGCTTGAAATTCTCCATGGTGGTCCTTGAGGTCGACTGCCGGGCGCACCGCCCTGGCCAATGACGCACCATGTTTGCAAGAACAATGCCCAGCTTGGGGCGCGGCGCACAGTCCTGGCGCTGCCTGGCTGCGCATCAGCGCGCACCAAAGCGCTGCGCCGCGCTCTCTGATGGTGCATTCGATGCACCGCGATCAGGCAATCAGCGCTGGGCGCCGAACAGCTCATCCGAGAAGCCGACCGTCAGGCGGCCATCAGCCCACTGCACCAGCGGGCGCTTGATGACGCTGGGCTGGGCCTGCATCAGCGCCGCCGCGCTGGCGGCGTCCACCACCGCAGCCTTGCTCGCCTCGTCCAGCTTGCGCCAGGTGGTGCCGGCGCGGTTGAGCAGCTTCTCCCAGCCGAGTTCGCCCAGCCAGCGCTGCAGCTCAGGCACCGGGACGCCGGCCTTCTTGTAGTCATGGAAGCGGTAGTCCATGTGATGGGCGTCGAGCCAGGCGCGGGCGCGCTTGACGGTGTCGCAGTTGGGAATGCCGTAGACGGTGATCATTGCTTCATCAGAAAGGACAGAGCCGGCACGCTACCATGAAGCCGATGATTGACTGGCTTGACGAGGCTTCGCTCGACTTCCCGCCCAGCGCCCAGGCGCTAGGGCCTGATTCCGACGCCCCTGGCTTGCTGGCCGCGGGCGGCGATCTGAGCCCGGCCCGTCTCCAGGCCGCCTATTCGCGCGGCATCTTCCCCTGGTACGGCGACGGACAACCCATACTGTGGTGGTGCCCGGACCCGCGCATGGTGCTGCAGACGCGCCACTTCAAGCTGCAGCGCTCGCTGCGCAAGACGATTGCCCGCTTTGCCGCCACACCCGGCTGCGAGATCCGCGTGGACAGCGCGACGCAGCAGGTGCTGGCCGCTTGCGCCAATGCGCCACGCGAGGGCCAGGCGGGCACCTGGATCCTGCCCGAGATGCAGGCGGCCTATCTGCGCTGGGCGCGGCTGGGCGTCGTGCACAGCATCGAAACCTGGATCGATGGCGAGCTGGTTGGCGGCCTCTACGGTGTCAACCTGGGCCGCATGTTCTTCGGCGAATCGATGTTCATGCGCCGGACTGACGCCTCCAAGATCGCGCTGGCTGCCTTGGTCTGCCTGTGCCGCGAACATGGCATCGAATGGATCGACTGCCAGCAGAACACCGGGCATCTGGCCTCACTGGGCGCCTTCGAGCTGCCGCGTGAGGTGTTTGAAGCCCATCTGGCGCGCACAGTGACACAAGCCGCGCCGGCGTCCTGGGTTTTCCACCCCGGCCTGTGGCGGCATCTGCAGGCAGAATCCGGCACTGAATCCACCCCGACCCAGCGAGACACCGCCACGTGACGCATCCCAAAGAGCTACCGCTGACCCAGCTGCAGTTCTATGCGACAGCACCCTACCCCTGCAGCTACCTGCCCGAGCGCCAGGCGCGCTCGCAGGTGGCCACGCCCAGCCACCTGATCCACGCCGACGCCTACTCCAGCCTGGTCGATGCGGGCTTTCGGCGCAGCGGTCTGTTCACCTACCGCCCCTATTGCGATGGCTGCAAGGCCTGCGTGCCGATGCGGGTGCCGGTGGCGCGTTTCGTGGCCAGCCGCAGCCAGCGCCGCGCCTGGCGCCAGCACAGCGACCTGCAGGCGCGCGTGATGCGGCTGGACTACAGCGAAGAGCATTACCAGCTCTACCTGCGCTACCAGGCCGGCCGCCATGCCGGCGGTGGCATGGATCACGACAGCGTGGACCAGTACACCCAGTTCCTGCTGCAAAGCCGGGTCAACTCACGCCTGGTGGAGTTCCGCGAGCCGGCGGCCGATGGCAGCGCTGGTGTGCTGAAGATGGTGTCCATCCTCGACATGCTGAGCGACGGGCTCTCTGCCGTCTACACCTTCTACGAGCCGGAGTCCGAGGCCAGCTACGGCAGCTACAACGTGCTGTGGCAGATCCAGCAGACGCGCCAGCTCGGCCTTCAACACCTCTACCTCGGCTACTGGATCGCCGAGAGCCCGAAAATGGCCTACAAGGCGCGCTTCCGCCCGCACCAGCTGCTGATTGACGGGCAGTGGCAGGAACAGCAGGACGGGGCCTAGACGCCCAGCTGCTGAAGCACCTCGTCGGCAATCGCCAGGCTGCTGGTGAGGCCCGGCGACTCGATGCCGAGCAGATTCACCAGCCCTGCGATGCCATGCGCGCCCGGGCCATCGATGCGGAAGTCGGGCGCCGGTTGATCCGGCCCATGGATCTTGGGCCGCACACCGCTGTAGGCCGGCTGCAGCGCGCCGTCCGGCAGGCCCGGCCAGTAGCGCCGCACATCGGCATAGAAAGCCTCGGCACGCGCCGCATCCACCTGGTAGTCGATGGCCGCAGGGTCGGTAACATCGGGCAGCCACTGCGCATCCGGGCCGAAGCGCGCCTGCCCGCCCAGATCCAGCGTCAGATGCACGCCCAGCCAGGCGTCCTGCGGCAGCGGATACACCAGCCGCCCGAACGGCGCGCGTCCTGCGAGCGAGAAATAGCAGCCCTTGCTGAAGTGGGCCTGCGGCGCGAACCGGGCATCCAGCCCCTCAGTGGCCGCGGCCACCGCGGGCGCCCACAGGCCAGCTGCGTTGACCACGATGCGCGCCTGCAGCTCCATCTCGACGCCCTCGCTTTGCACGCGCAAGACATGTCCCCCTGCGCTCGCCACGATGGCTTGCACGGTTGACGCCAGTCCGACCGCCCCACCCGCGCGTTCGAGATCGCCCTGCAGTGCCAGCATCAGGCCATGGCTGTCGACAATGCCGGTGGACGGCGACAGCAAGGCGGCCTCGCAGGCCAGTGCCGGCTCAAGCTCACGTGCCTGCTCGCCGGAAAGCCAGCGCAGATCGTCCACGCCGTTGCGCGCCGCCTTATCGGCCAATGATTTCAGACCGGCCAGCTGCGCAGCATCCGTCGCCACGATGAGCTTGCCGCAGCGACGATGCGCGATGCCATGGCTTTCGCACAGCGCATACAGCAGCTGTTTGCCACGCACGCACAAGCGCGCCTTCAAGGACCCTTCGGGGTAGTAGATACCGGCGTGGATGACTTCACTGTTGCGCGAGCTGACGCCCGTGCCGATCGCGTTTTCTCGCTCCAGCACCAAGGTCTCCAGGCCACGCTGTGCCAGGGCACGCCCCACGGCAAGTCCAACCACTCCGGCGCCAACAACGACTGCATCAACTGTATCCATGACTGCATTGTGCAAGCCAACTCAAGCGCGCCAGACGACCGCGATGCGCATTGCGCCCGCCCGTGTACGGCTCAGGGTTCCCGGCCGAAATGCCGGATCACCAGCTCGGCGTCCGGGCTGAATTCGCCAGCATCCAGGCGCTGACTCAGCTGAGCCGGCGACAGGCAGACAAACTCGCTGACCTCACCATCACGGTTGCAGGGCTCAAAACCTTCCGGGAGCTCAAGCGCGTAGACATGCAGCACCTCGTCATGCAGCCCCTCAGGCTCGATACGCCGGCTGCGGACTGCGCCGCTGGGCAGCAGGCCCTGCGACAGCACGGCGGGAACGCCGGCCTCTTCCCACAACTCGCGCCGAGCGCAGTCCAGCAAAGACTCGCCTGCTGCCAAGCCGCCAGCGGCACAGTTGTCGAGCCGCCCCGGATCGGTGGCCTTGTGCAAGGCACGGCGGCCGCAGACCATGCGACCGTCGGGCAGCCAGGCATTCACATGCACAGCACGGCTCATCAGACCAAAGAAGCGAAAGGCAGCCCGCTCCAGGCGAAACAACTCACTGCCAAAGCCAGCGCAAGGATCAGACACCGGACACTCACAGGCATAGGCCTCGTTGCGCCAGCCACCGATTTCGCCTTGTTCGCGCAGCCGAAGGGCGACCGCCTCAAGCTGCTCGCCCGGTGAATCGCTGACCCAGTTCAGCTCATCGGACTGGAGCACTGCAGCAGGAAGCCAGCGGGCTGCCAATGCCGCACGACGCGGGCTCAGCCAGCCGACAGGCGCGCCCTGTATGGACAGGCGCAGCCAGTCGGCAGGCTGGGATTCGAGCTGGGTCTTGCTGGACATGGCCGCGGATTGTGCAGCCGTCCGCATGGCATGTCGCTTGATCCGCGCAAGCGACTGCGCGACGTTCGGACACCGCAAACGACGACGGCACCCGAAGGTGCCGTCTGACTCGCATGACTTGGTGGGCGGTGCAGGGTTCGAACCTGCGACCCCTGCCGTGTGAAGGCAGTGCTCTACCGCTGAGCTAACCGCCCGGTAACTGGACCGGGAACATCCATGGATCTTGGCAACCACTCTTGGTGGGCGGTGCAGGGTTCGAACCTGCGACCCCTGCCGTGTGAAGGCAGTGCTCTACCGCTGAGCTAACCGCCCGGTTCTGGTTGCCTCGGTGACTCACTTGGATTCACCAACCGGGAAGCCCGCGATTATGCCACGGCTTTTGCGGCAAGCAAGATCAAACCGCAGACTCTTGCCAGATTCTTTTGCCGCCACTGGCCTTGTCGAGCTCCGCCAAGACCGCCTGATGAGCCAGCAACTCTGTGTCGGACGCCATGATCACAGGCAGTTCGAACTGACTGAAGTCGACGGCCTCGACCTGGATCTCGCCCGGTGCTGCCGACTCATTGCTGGAAGACTCGTCGATCACCAGCGAGTCCTGCCCGCGGGTGAGGCGCACATAGACCTCAGCCAGCAATTCGGCATCCAGCAAGGCGCCGTGCAAGGTGCGGCTGGAGTTGTCGACCTCAAGCCGCTTGCACAAGGCATCGAGCGAATTGGCCTTGCCCGGGAACAGGTCGCGTGCCATCAGCAGCGTGTCTCGCACGCCGCCGACAATGTCGTTGATCGGCGGGCGCTTGAGCCGCTTCAACTCGGCATTCATGAAACCGATGTCAAAGGCTGCGTTGTGGATCACCAGTTCCGCGTCGCGCAGGAAGTCCAGCAGTTCGTCGGCGATCTCGGCGAATTTTGGCTTGTCGGCCAGAAACTCGTCAGTCAGCCCGTGAATGCGGATCGCATCCGGATCACTGGGGCGCTCCGGGTTCAGATACAGGTGCAGCTTGTTGCCAGTGAGCTGGCGATTGACCATTTCTAGGCAGCCGATCTCGATGATGCGGTCGCCAGCTTCGGCGCGCAGGCCGGTGGTCTCGGTGTCGAAGAAGATTTGTCGCATGCCTTGGTGCTCTCTCAACGCTTTCCGGCGCGCTGGGCGAAGACCCAGATCACGATGCCAGCGGCGATCATTGGCAGGCTCAACCATTGACCCTGGCTAAGGTTCAGCGCACGCAGCCCCAGAAAACTGTCCGGCTCACGGAAGTACTCGGCCGCAAAGCGCAGCAGGCCATAGCCGATGAGGAACAGGCCCGAGACCGCGCCGGTCGCGCGCGGCTTGCGGGTATAGAACCACAGCAATACGAACAGCAGCAGGCCCTCGCCGAAGAACTGGTAGAGCTGCGAAGGATGGCGGGCAATGCCACCATCCTGCGCCTGCGGAAACACCATCGCCCACGGCAAGGTTGGATCGGCCGCTCGGCCCCACAGTTCGCCGTTGATGAAGTTGCCCAGACGCCCGGCCGCCAGGCCAGTGGGGACGCAAGGTGCGATCAGGTCGGTGACGGCAAAGAAGCTGCGCCCGCGCAGACGCGCAAACAAGGCCATCGCGACGATCACGCCCAGCAGCCCCCCATGGAAGGCCATGCCGCCTTGCCAGACGGCGAGGATTTCCAGCGGATGCTGAAGGTAGTAGGCGGGCTTGTAGAACAGCACATAACCCAGGCGCCCGCCCAGCACCACGCCGAGCACGCCGAAGAACAGCAGGTCGTCGACATCGCGGCGGTTCCAGCCCGCGGCGGCATTCCAGGGCTGCGCCACGCGGCGGCTAGCCAGGAACATGAAGAGGCCGAACGCGGCCAGATAGGTCAGCCCGTACCAATGAATGGCGAGCGGACCGATCTTCAGAGCAATGGGGTCGAACTGGGGATGAACCCACATGACGTTGATCCTGAGCGTGAGCGAGAGGCGCGCATCATAGTTGGCGTCAGCGGCATGCACGCCGCGGCCCTGATGCCGCCCAGCGGTGGTTATTTGCGGCGCTGCCTGTCGCCCTGGCCCAGCGCCTCCATGGCCTTCTGGCGACGCGCTTCCTTGCGTTCATCCATGCGCTTCATGGCCTTGCGCTGCGTCATGCCGGTCTTGTCGGCCCAGGCCCACCACAGCACCGCCAGCCCGAACGGCGACAAGATCCAAAGCCAGCTCCACTCCGCTGCTGGAGCGATGCCCAGCAGCTTCAGAAGAACCAGCACAACACCGATCGCGATGAACCACATCTAGCCGCTCCTCAGTCCCGCGCGTCACCGAGGTCAACCGTACAATCGTGTTGACCGTTTTGGGAATGAACGCGCCTGTTTGCTGATTGTCCCCTACCCTGTCCACCGCCTCGAAAGGAAGTCATGAAGTCCTCCCTGTTTGCACTGGCCGCTCTGGCCACCGCACTGGCCGCGCCGGCCGCCTTCGCCAGCGCAGACCTGGCTCAGAAGAAGAACTGCATGGCCTGCCATGCCGTCGACAAGAAGCTGGTCGGCCCGTCCTACAAGGATGTGGCAGCCAAGTATGCAAGCGACAAGGGCGCTGCCGCCAAGCTGGCTGACAAGATCGTCAAGGGCGGCTCGGGCGTATGGGGCCCGGTGCCCATGCCTGCCAACCCGCAGGTCAGCGCCGACGAAGCAAAGCAACTCGCTGCGTGGATTCTGGCCACCAAGTGAGCGCCTGAAGCAGTCCGCTGCATCAAGCAAGAACAAACAGGCCCCGCGGG